>JBGOVR010000190.1:0-7812 GCA_041478205.1 Candidatus Acidiferrum sp. | reverse complement strand
GCCCCTCTCCCAACACGTCCCGCACACTGGGCGGCAACAGATATCCTTGCTCCGGGTTGTACTCGTAGAAATTCGGCATCGCGCAGCCTCCTGCGCGCCAGTATAAACCCACTGTCCAGCTTCAGTTGCCTCACAAACTCTTTAGGTCCAATGATTTTGTAAGAGTAGATTCTAAAGGACTTAGCCAAATCCGAGAGCAGATTAGCCCCCCCGTCGTTGGTGATGAAAGAGTGTGTAAACTTTTGACTTTAATGTAGTTAGCAGATTTCCGTGACCTTAAAGAGTGATGTAAGTGCTTGAAAACAAAGCCGTTGAATGAAGACCGGGGCATTTCGGACTGCTTGGTTTTCTGCGGGGCGGGCGAACTACGCTAGATGCATGTTTACTGTAATGTAAGTATACGCTAAAGTTAAGGAGAAGTTAAGGTGAAAAGAGATCCCGGGGTCGAAGGAAGAGACACTACGGACGTGTAGTTCAGGGAGAGGGAAAGGACGACGAGAACCGGGGAGAGAAGTCTACTTATCCGCGCGGTGACTGGAAGCCGAGCGCGCTTCGGGATGCTTCGATGTCCAGTCTTCCGGGGGAAAGGCCACGCGCCAGAAAGTTGGGCGCGGCGAGGAAAATTCCAGACCGATTTCCGCTTTGCCGGAACGCACCGGACCCAGGAATACCACGTGGCATTCCTGCTCCTCCTCCGTCCGTTTGTGCTGGAGCAGGACCGTGCTGCCGCTGGTGAGCCGTGTCTGCAGCAGCACCAAGGCGCCGTGCGCGTTGATGGCGAGCGTTTCGGCATCTTCCTCGATGGTCTTTCCCTGGGGGTCCGTGGTGCGAATGCGGACGGCAACCTGCATCAGCACACGCTGGCTGCGCCGCCGCGGCGCCGGATGGATGGACGTGTTCGAGACGTGACCCATACAACCTCACTTACATAACTATACGCAGCGGAACGCGAATGTCGAGCAGCTTGGACGTAAGCGTATCCCAAGACGCTAATGGACTTAAGACTAGGGTAATTTCTTAGGTTCGTCGTTCGATCGGTACATAGTGGCGGGTGTCGTGGCCGAGATAGATCTGCCGCGGCCGGGCAATCTTCTGCTCGGAGTCCAGCAGCATCTCTTCCCACTGGGCGATCCAACCGGAGGTGCGCGGAATGGCAAAGAGAACGGGGAACATCGTGGAGGGGAAGCCCATCGACTGATAGATCAGTCCGGTGTAAAAATCCACATTCGGATACAGTTTGCGCTTGACGAAGTAGTCGTCTTCGAGAGCAATGCGCTCGCATTCGAGGGCGATCTCCAGCAGCGGGTTCTTGCCCATCAAGTCGAAGACTTCGTAGGCCACTTTCTTGATGATGCGCGCGCGCGGATCGTAGTTTTTGTAGACGCGGTGGCCGAAACCCATGAGCTTGGTTTCGCCGGCCTTCACGCGCTTGATGAACTCCGGAACTTTTTGCACCGAGCCGATTTCCATCAGCATGCGCACAACCTCTTCGTTGGCGCCGCCGTGCAGCGGGCCGTAGAGTGCCGCGATGGCCGCCGCCGTGGCCGAGTAGGGATCGACGTGTGAGCTGCCGACGCCGCGGATGGTGTTCGTCGAGCAATTTTGCTCGTGGTCCGCATGAAGGATAAAGAGAACGTCCAACGCGTGCTCCAGAGTGGGATTGGCGCGGTAGCGCGTTTCCGTGGTGCGGAACAGCATGTTCAGAAAATTGCCCGGGTAGGTGAGCTCGTTGTCCGGGTACACGAACGGCATTCCCAGCGAGTGGCGATAGGAAAACGCCGCGATCGTCGGCATTTTCCCGACCAGGCGATAGGTCTGCTTCTTGCGGGACTCCGCGCTGAAGATGTCCTTGGCGTCGTGATAAAAGGTTGAGAGTGCGGCGATCGTGGAGATCATCATGCCCATCGGATGGGCGTCGTAATGGAAGCCGTCGAGAAACTTCTTAATGCTCTCGTGGATGAAAGTGTGATGCGTCACGTGATAGGTCCAGTCTTTCAACTGGTCCGAGGTGGGCAGCTCGCCGTTCAGCAGCAGGTAGGCGGTTTCCAGATAAGTGCTTTTTTCCGCGAGGTCTTCGATGGGATAGCCGCGGTAGCGCAGGATGCCCGCGTCGCCGTCGATGAAGGTCACTTTGCTGACGCACGATGCGGTGTTGTTGAAGGCCGGATCGTAACTCATCATGCCGAAATCTTTCGCGTCCACCTTGATCTGCCGCAGGTCCATGGCGCGAATAGTGTCGTGGGTGATGGGAATCTCGTAGGTTTTGCCGGTGCGGTTATCGGTAACGGTGAGCGTTTCGCGGGGCATGGAAGGAGCCTCTGACTTTTTCGTTTGCGTAACCGCCGGAGCGGACGGAGCCGAATCCATAGCACGATCCTCGGTGGCAGCAGCGGCGAATGCCGCGCTACTCTGCTACTTTACACCAAAGGAGGATTACCGGGAATGGGGTGGAGGAGGAGAGGCGCAATAACTGTTTGAATCTAAAGGAAAAGGAGGGGGGAGGCGTGGGGGGACGCGGCCTGAATGAGCCTCTTGACAATAGTCGTGACAACGAGTATTATACCTGCGTCGACCCAGGAGGTGGGCCATGATCAACATTCGCAAGAGCAACGAACGCGGCCGCGCGAACCACGGCTGGCTGGACACGCATTTCACGTTTTCGTTTGCCGATTACTTCGATCCGGAACACGTGCAATTCCGCACGCTGCGGGTGATGAATGACGACCGCGTCGCGGGCGGCGGGGGCTTCCCGATGCATCCGCATCGCGACATGGAGATCGTGACGTACGTGCTGGAAGGCGCGCTGGAACACCGCGACAGCATGGGCAACGGTTCGGTGATCAAGCCGGGCGACGTTCAGTACATGAGCGCGGGCAGCGGCGTGACGCACAGCGAGTTCAATGCGTCGAAGACGGAGGCCGTGCACCTGTACCAGATCTGGATGCTCCCGGAGAAGAAGGGAATGAAGCCGGCCTACGACCAGAAAAACTTCAGCGAAGCGGAAAAGCGCGGGAAGCTGCGGCTGGTGGCCTCTCCGGACGGGCGCGATGGTTCGGTGAAGATTCGCCAGGACAATGAACTGTACGCGACGGTGCTCGGGGCGGGCGATTCCGTGAGGCATGCGTTGAAGCCGGAGCGTCATGCCTATGTGCAAGTCGCGCGGGGCAGCGTGGAGCTGAATGGCCAGAAGCTCGCGGAAGGCGATGGCGCAGCCATCTCCGCGGAAAAGGCCGTCGAGCTGACGGGAGTCAAAGACGCCGAGGTCTTGCTGTTCGACTTGGCGTGAGATGGAGAGGACGAGGAAGAGAGCGGCGGCTTTTGCCGCCGCTCTCTTTTGCTTTGCGCGGCTCGATCTGCGGCTAGCGGGATCGGGAGGCGCCTTGGGTCGTGCCTCAGAAGGCGGGAGCGAGCTCCCGCACTCCAAACTAGCCGTGAGTGCGCTGGAATTCGCGCATGAAGCTGACGAGGGCCTGCACGGCTTCGAGGGTGACGGCATTGTAGAGCGAGACGCGCATGCCGCCGACGGAGCGATGGCCGGGGGTGCCGACGATGCCCGCGGCTTCGGCTTCTTTGGCGAATTTCTTTTCGATGGCTTCGTCGCCGCCAGCCACGCGGAAGACGACATTCATGCGCGAGCGCGAGGCTTTCTCGACCGGGCAGGAATAGTAGCCACCGCTCGAATCGATCGTCTCGTAGAGCAGCTTGGCTTTGGCTTCGTTGCGCTTTTCGATGCTGGTGATGCCGCCTTCGGCTTCGATCCACTCCATCACCAGGCCGACGATGTAGACCGCGAAGGTCGGCGGCGTGTGATACAGCGAGCGCTCCTTGATATGCGTGCGGTATTGCAGGAGCGTGGGCAAGTTTTTGTCGGCACGCTCGGCGAGGTCTTTGCGGACGGCAACGATGGTGACGCCGCTCGGGCCGAGGTTTTTCTGGGCGCCTGCAAAGATGAGGCCGAACTTTTTCACGTCAATCGGCCGCGAGGCGATGTCAGAAGACATGTCCGCGACCAGCAGCGCGCCGCCGGTTTCTGGCACTGCGTGCCACTGCGTGCCTTCGATGGTGTTATTGGTGCACATGTAGACATAGGAGGACTCCGGCGAGAGCTTGATCTCGTCGTTGCGCGGCACGCGCGTGAATTTTTGCGCCTCGGTGGAGGCCGCGACGTTGTGGAGAATGCCTTTCTTCAGCTCGCCCAGAGCTTTCGCCGTCCATGAGCCGGTATGCAGTAGGTCCACGGGCTTGCCCGGCAGGCACAGGTTCATCGGCACCATGGAGAATTGCATGCTGCCGCCGCCCTGCAAGAAGAGGACGGCATAGTCGTCGGGAATTGCCAGGTGCCGCCGCAAACCCTCTTCCGCGCGCGCCGCGATGCCCTCGAATTCCGGCGAACGATGGCTCATCTCCATCACGGACATGCCCGTGCCGCGCCAATCGAGCAACTCCTCGCGAATACGCTCCAGCACAGCTAGCGGCAACGCTCCCGGCCCCGCATTGAAATTGAAGGCGCGCTTAGCGCCACGCTCTGAAAGAGTAGAAGAGCTCATGATCGATGATTCCCCTCGTATAAGATTCGCCCAGCGTGCCGAGGAAGGCATCTCGGGCTGTATTTTCGCGACCCCTCAGACTAGCAGAGGTGGATTGGAAAGTCAGGGCGCGTACCGTCGCGATTGAACTCCGGACACTTTGATTTGAGCCAATTTCTGAACAGCGTGTATAATTACAGATGTACGCAACCGAAGCCTCGTCGCAGACGGCTGGGACAGAAGCGTTTCACATGAGAGCAGAAAGCAAACTCGCTCGACAGAAGAAGGCCGCCAGAAAAGTGGCCGAGATCATGTATGCGTCGTTGCAGCAGTTTTCGGGAGAAGAGCAGGAGAAAAGAATCAAGGAAATCCACAAGATAGCTATGAAAACTGGACTTAAGCCGAGTAGAAAGCCTTCCAAGCGTTCTTCCACTCGGGAGAACCCTCGAGTATCCCGGCCCGCCGCAATAGTTCGGTGAAGGTTCGCGCATCCTTGGCTTTAATCGCTCTCAAACCATCCTCGGCCAGTCTCTTTTTCTTTCGTTCGGCTGCGACATCCATGGGACCATGCCCGCCAGCTTTCCGTTTTTCTTCCCGGATGACATCGAGAACTTCGCGGTCAATCGCGCCGCTGTCGTCCGCCTGATCCCGAGTTTTCTTGTTTTTTTCTCTGGGCATGGGCTACAGTTCAGCACTCATTTTGGTCAAATTGGCTTAGCGCCCTGTGTGTTACCGTTGCGAAGCTAACCGTCGCTTTCATTTCTCAGAACCATTTTGACTTTCTGAGGATCAAAATTCGCAGGGAAAATCGTTTTGGCATCGTATTCTGCGCCTTCCAAGCTTGCACCTTCCAGTATTGCTCCTTCAAGTGTGGCGCCTTGCAGCTTCGTCGAGCCACCTAGATTATCCCTGCCCAAGTTTGCCTTTCGCAGGTTCGCGTTTGTCAGGTTCGCCTTCTTTAGATCGGCGCCTTGCAGCTTGGCACCCTCAAGATCGGCCTCCGTCAGATTCGCCCGGAAGAAATCGCCCCAATAAAAATCAGCTCCACGCAGGTTTGCGCGTTCGAGGTTTGCGTCCCCAAAGTGCGCGCCTTGCAGAATCATCCCCTCCAGTACAGCTTCGCGCAGGTCCAGTTCCTCAACGCTGAACCCGAGCTTGCCGTCAAAAATCAATTCGCCGCGCTTGTTTCTAATTTGCATTGGGTCGCTTCAAGTTTCGTCAACCACCGCGAACTCGACGCGGCGGCGCATCGGATCGATGCGTTCCGCGCGGACGCGCAAGCGGTCGCCGTGCTGCCACAGAAGTTGCTTGGGTTTTGCGCCACGGCCGCGGCCCGCGCCGGGCGGCCCGCGCCGGCCGTCTCCACCCTGTAGTGCGATGATGGCGTGATCGCGTTCGCGGAAGACGCAACGCGTTCCCGCGGCTTCTTCCAGCGCACCGATCGGCAGCAATCCTTCCACGAACACCTCGAACAGCTCGACGAAGCAGCCGTATTTCTGCACCGAAATAATCAAGCCGTCGTACTCCTCGCCGAGATGTTCTTCCATGAACTGCGCCGTCTTCCAATCCATCAACTCGCGCTCGGCGCCATTCGCGCGGCGCTCCGCTTCCGAGGTTTCCGCGGCGATTTCTTCGAGTTGCCCGCGAGAGTACACGACCGCTTCCGAGTCAGGCGCGGGCTTTCCGGCCGCCCCCGCGGCCTCCTGCGGATGTTCCAGCGCCCATTTCAGAACGCGGTGCACGATCAGATCCGGATACCGCCGGATCGGCGACGTAAAGTGCGTGTACTCGTCGAAGCCCAACGCAAAATGTCCCAGCGAATCCGCCGCATACCTCGCCTGCTTCAGCGAGCGCAGCATCAGATACGACACGATGCGTTCTTCCGGCTTGCCTGCGACTTTCCGCACCAGCCGCTGATAGTGCTGCGGCGTGATGCGCAGCTCCGCGGACCCCGGCAGCGCCACGCGCATGCCGCGCTCACGGCCACGCCCGTAAGAATCCGGCCGCCCCGCCTTCGCGGGAGCCGGCACGTGTCCGTGGCGCACCGCGACCTCCCGCTGATGCAAATCCGCCACGCCCAGCGAATACCCAAACGCCTGCGCCAGCTCTTCGAACTCCAGCACCTTCCGTGCATCCGGCTTTTCGTGCACGCGATGCAGCGCCTCGATCCCGCGATGCAGCAGGTACGCCGCCACCGCGCGATTCGCCGCCAGCATGAATTCTTCAATCAGCCGGTGCGCGATGTTGCGTTCGCTGCGCGCGATATTGATCATGCGCTGCTGCTCGTCAAACTCGATCACCCGCTCCGGCAAATCAAAATCGATCGAGCCATGTTCGTTGCGCCGCGCGTTCAGCAGTAGCGCCAGCTCTTTCATGTCGCGAAAGTGATGCGCCAGCGCGGCGTAGCGCGCGGTGGCGTCGGCGTCTCCTTCCAGCACTTTGTTGACGTTGGTGTAGGTCATGCGCTCGGCGGACTGGATCACGCCGGAGGTCATCCGCGCCCAGCGCATCTGCCCCGCGGCGTCAAATTCCATCAGGGCGCTCATCACCAGGCGTTCTTCGTGCGGCTTCAGCGAGCACATGCCGTTGGAGAGCGCTTCGGGCAACATGGGCACAGCGCGATCCGGAAAATAAACCGAGGTTCCGCGCAGCCGCGCCTCACCGTCCAGCGGCGTGGCCGTGCGAACGTAGTGCGCCACGTCCGCGATGTGCACCTGCAAGTGCCAACCGCCATCCTCGCGCCGCTCAACGTACACCGCATCGTCGAAATCGCGCGCCGTCTCGCCATCGATGGTTACGATCGGCAAGTGCCGGAAATCTTCGCGTCCCTCGAGCTCCGCCTCGTGCACCGCCCGCGCGCGGTGCTCCGCATCTTCAAGCACTTCTGCCGGAAACGCGTGCGGCAAATGGTGCTTGCGAATGATGATCTCGGTATCGACGCCGAGTTCCCCCGGCCGCCCGAGAACTTCGATCACGCGTCCTGTCGGCGCCGCTCCGCCTCGCGGATAGCGCAAAAGCTCGACGTTCACCACTGCGCCGTCCAGCTCGTCCAACTGCGGAATGCGCCGCCCTCGCGTGCTTCTTTCCTCCGCATCGCTGAAGCCCAGCTTCTTCGCCAGCCCGTGGGTCAGCTCCTGGCCCGGCGGAATCTCCACCTCGTGCTGCATGCGCACGTCGTAAGGCAGCACCACGTTCCCCCGTGCACCATAGCGAAACAATCCGACCACTGTCGGATGCGCGCGCCCCAGCACGCGCACGATCCGTCCCTCCGCGCGCCGCGCTCCGG
>JBGOVR010000153.1:0-10259 GCA_041478205.1 Candidatus Acidiferrum sp. | reverse complement strand
CGACCCGGTCCAGGGTGCTCGACACGACGTACTTCTTTGCCGCGTCGATCTTCCGGGCGAAGGGTTCCATCCAATCCGGCCTCGCTCCCGCCCCCGCCGGCGGCCGCCACGCTGCCTCCATCATTTCGTAAGTCACCCGGCCAAGGAGGAGGGCATCGGCCTGGTCGAGGTTCTCGGCCGCGTGACGATGCAAGTCTTCGTCCGCGATCACTGCACGATGATCGCAGCACCCGTCCAATGTGACGTTGATGGAATACCGAAGGGGTTGCATTACGCAACAGTACCGCCGATGGGGTATCCGTTAGAACTTGCCAAGGCATTTGCTGCTGCCCCGGCTGGGACACGGCCGGCTATTCACCTGCAACTGCCGTCCCCGCAGCCGCTTGCGTCTTCAGGAATTCCTCGAGCTTCAAAAATTTGCGGCCCAGGGCGTTGCTGTACGCCGACCATTCCTCGTCACCCGCTCCACTGCTCAGGGCCACGCGGACGGCGGCGAGCTTGGAGTCCAGATCGTCGAGGTAGTGAAAAACCATGGCCTCGCGGATCATCGGCAGCTTCGGCGAGCCGAACTCGTATTGCCCGTGGTGGCTGATCAGCAGATGCTGGACCACGGTCTTTAGCGCCGGCGGGAAGCCCTCGATCTTGTCGATGGCGCGAGAGACGGTTTCCAATTCCATGACAATGTGCCCGAGGAGTTGGCCCTCCGTGGTGTAGCCGATCGCGCGTTCGTAACAAAGCTCTTCCAATTTTCCGACGTCATGCAGAATCGCGGCCGTCAACAGCAGGTCCACATCCAGTTCGGGATAGTGACCCGCCACAACCTTGGCCATGCCGCAAAGGCCAATGACATGTTCCAGCAAGCCGCCGAGATAGGCGTGGTGCATCACCTTTGCGGCGGGCGCCCGCTTATAACCCTTCACGACTTCGGGATCGGCGATGATCCCCATCACCAGCTTCTTTAGCCAGGGATTCCCGATCGATTCCGCGTAGGCCAGCAATTGCAGCCACATTTTCTCCACATCGGCGGTGGTATGCGGCAAATAGTCGGCGAGATCGATTTCCTCCGGTTTGGCGAGGCGCAATTGCACCAAAGCCAACTGCGGCTTGTTGCGGTAGATTTCGACACGCGCTTGAACCTTTACGAAATCATCGCGACTGATGTCCTTCGCGGCGCTCTCGAATTGCTCCCACATGCGTGCTTCGATGGTGCCGCTACGGTCGCCCAGCTCCAGGCGGAGATAGGCGCGCCCCTCGCGCGTATTGCGAACCTCTTTTTCGTGAACGAGGAAGAAACTAGTGATGCTTTGCTCGGAGAGGAGATCGGTGACAAACGACGTCTTCATGCGCGGGAAGCCGTTCTCTTGCCAAACAGCAGAAACTTCTTGTGCCCCTTCCTTGACTTGGTCGCTTCGGGGGTCGCATTCACTTCCTGAATTTCGGAGTTCCCTCCACCGGCGATGTCTTGGTAGCCAGGTTTGATCACCACATAGCTTTGTTCGCGAAGGGTCTTCAGATACTCGCGTAGCGCCGGCTCCATTCGTCCGGAGTAGAGCTTCTCCATAATTTCATTCTCGACTTTGCCGAGCGGCTGCTCTCCCTCGTCGTAGTGTTCGAGCACCTGCAAGACCAAGTAGCCCTGCTTGGTGTCCATGACCTCGGTCAGATCGTTCTTCTTCATCTTGAAGACGATTTCCTCGAGTTCTTTCGAGAGTTCCCCGCGCTTGTATACGCCCAGGAAACCCCCTTGCTTCGCGGTGCCTCCGTCCGAAAAGCGCTTGGCTATTTCGCCGAAATCTTCGCCGTCTTTGACGCGCTTCAGCGCGGTTTCCGCCTTCTTCTTCAGGTCCGGGAGGTCGGTGTCCTTCTTCCCTTCGGTACTTACCTCGATCTCGCGCAGAGCCACTTGTTCCGGACGCACGTACTCTTTTTTGTGGTCGTTGTAAAACTTCTCGATTTCTTCCTTGCCGATGGTGATGTGCGAGCCGACTTCGCTGCTGATCACGCGTTGCGTCAACAAGCCCTTCCGGATGTTGTCCTTGAAATCTTCCCAGTTCAGCCCTTGGCTGGAAACCGCCTTCTCCAGCTCTTCCATGCTGGCCAACTTATTTTGGATGCGAATCTGGTCGAGTTTCTTGATCACTTCGGGTTCAACGTTAACGCCCATGTCTTTCCCGCGCTGCGCGAGCAGCGATTGGTCGATCAGGTCGCGCAGCGCGTTTTTCTGGCGGTCCTCGACGTCAATTCGCAATTGCTCGGGCGTGCACTTCCCTTCGCATTCCTGCTTGGCATCCTCTTCCGCGGATGCCCGCGCCTTAGCTAATTCCGAGCGCGTAATAATCTCGTTGTTCACGCGCGCAACGATTTCCTCAACGACCAAGGCGTTGGCGCCTTCCGTGGCGGCGGGCTTTTTTGCGGGCGCCTTGACGGGTTCCTTGGCGGGTTCTGGCGCGGCGGTGCCCGGTTTTTCCAGGACAGGAGCTTGCGGCTTCGCCTGGTCTTGTGGAGCAGGCGCCACCGGTTTGTTATCCTGGGCGGCCAGGGGCATAGCGGCACACAAGACCGCGAGGATGACTAGGTTTCGCATTACTGTCCTCATATCTAGAGTTTAGCCCTGCCCACGAAGGCTGAGCAATACGTTTCTCACCGCTGCGGGCACGGGCTCTCCCCTGGTGGTTTCCATCCACAGCACGCCGTTGGGATCGAGCTTAATGCCTTTGCGGGAGCGTACGACCGTCACCAGCGTCGCGGGATCGATCGGCGTTTCGGGATGGAAGCGTATGGCGACGCGGCTTCCTTGCCGCTCCACCGCCGAGATTCGTAGCCGCTCACACATCGATTTGAGGACCGCGTACTCCAAAAGGTTATCCACGGAGCTGGGGGGCGCGCCGAAGCGGTCTTCCAGCTCCTTGCGAACATCCTGCTTTTCCTCGTCGGTGGCGATGGAAGAAATTCGTTTGTAAGTTCGCAGGCGGAGGTTCTCGCTGGGAATGTAATTCTGCGGGATGCGCACATCCAGACCAAGGCTCAAGGTGGTGCGGAGTTCCGGCGCGGCCTCCTCGCCCTTGAGCTTCGAGACGGCGCGCTCCAGCATTTGGCAATACAAGTCGAAGCCGATGGCCTCAATGTGGCCGTGTTGCTGGCGGCCCAGCATGTTGCCTGCGCCGCGCAGCTCGAGGTCCAACGCGGCAATGCGGAAGCCGGCGCCCAGTTCGCTAAATTCTTTCATGGCGGACAGGCGCTTCCGGGCGATGTCGGAGAGCGTGCCTTCGGGCGGGACGAGGAGATACGCGTAGGCGCGCTGATGCGAGCGTCCCACGCGGCCACGCAACTGATACAGCTCCGCCAAGCCGAGGCGATCGGCGCGGTTGATCAGAATGGTGTTCGCGCGAGGAATATCGAGACCATTTTCCACGATGGTCGTCGAGACGAGCACGTCGGCCTCATTGCGAATGAACTTCAGCATTACGCTTTCGAGTTCCTTCTCACCCATCTGCCCGTGGCCGACGACTACCCGCGCCTTCGGCACCAGCCTGGTCACCAGCGTCGCCAGGGAATAAATCGACTCGACGCGGTTGTGAATGAAATAGACCTGGCCCTCGCGCGCCATCTCATTCTCGATGGCGCGGCGCACCAGGTCTTCTTCGAACGGTGTGACCACGGTTTGGATGGCCAGGCGATCCCTGGGTGGCGTCTCGATGAGCGACATGTCTCGCAGACCAACCAGAGACATGTGCAGCGTGCGCGGGATCGGCGTAGCGGAAAGCGCCAAGGCGTCCACATTCTTGCGCATCTCTTTGAGCCGCTCTTTGTGCGCGACGCCGAAGCGCTGCTCTTCATCGACGATGAGCAGCCCCAGGTCGTTGAACTTTACGTCCTTGGACAGCAGACGGTGCGTTCCGATCACTACGTCTACTTTGCCCGCCTCCAGCGCGGCTAAAGTTACCTTTTGTTCCGCCGCGGTGCGGAACCGGCTGAGCATTTCGATGCGTGCCGGAAAGGCGGCAAATCGCCGCTTGAAGGTCTCCAGGTGCTGGAACGCGAGGACCGTTGTGGGCGCAAGCACGGCCACCTGTTTTGCGTCGCACACCGCCTTGAAAGCCGCGCGCATGGCCACTTCGGTCTTTCCGTAGCCGACGTCCCCGCAGAGCAAGCGGTCCATCGGCGTGGCGCTCTCCATGTCTCGCTTAATGTCGGCAACGGCGGAGTTTTGGTCGGGAGTCTCCTCAAACTCGAAGGCGTCTTCAAATTCGCGCTGGAAGTTGCCATCGGGCGAAAACGCAACGCCAGGAGCGGTCTTTCGAGCCGCATACAGCGCGAGGAGTTGGTCTGCCATGTCTTCCAGCGATTTGCGGACGCGTGTTTTGCGGGTGTTCCATCCGGTGCCACCGAGCTTATCGAGGGTCGGATGCGCGCCTTCGACAACGCGGTAGCTCTGCACCAGGTCCATGCGTTCGAGCGGAACGTACAACCGCGACTCCTCGGCATAGCGCAAGAGCATGAACTCGCCGCGGTGGCCGTCCGACTCGATCTGCCGCAAACCTTCAAACTGGCCGATTCCGTGATCCACATGCACGACGAAGTCGCCGGGCTTCAATTCCGCGAAATCGGTGAAAAATCCCGACGTGCGAATCTTGCGGCTGCGGCCCTCGAACGACGGGGTGACTTCAAAGAGATCGGAATTGCCGTATAGCGTGAGCTTCGCGTCAGGGAACGCCACGCCTTCCGCAAACGGTGCTCGAATGAGAAGCAGCGCGGCCGATTCATGCGCACCTTCCGCCGTGAAGCCGGCCGCGGCATCTTCCGATTCGCCAAGGACGTACGGCGCTTCGTATTCCCGGCAGATATCCGCGAGGCGCTCCAGCTCTCCAGTGCTGGCGGCGGTCAGCAAAACCCTTCCACCGGCGCCAAGCTGTGATTTCACATCGTTCATGCAGGCGACCACGTCGCCATGAAAGCGCGCGCTAGGCCGCGAGGACAGTTCAAATTGTGGCGTCGAGCCGATGGACAGCGCGAGCTGCTCAAGATTTACCTGAGAACTCTTTTCCAGTGCGGACGCAAACTGTGCTTCGCTCCAAAAATAGTGGTCAGCACTGAGAGCATTGGCTTGTCCGTGGCGCTCGTAGTTCTCGACCGCTTGCGCCAAATGCTTCGCGGCAGCGTCTCGAAGCGCCGCCGGCTCGTCGAGAAACACGATCGGCCGCAGCGAACTTTCCGCGAGCTCGAACAAAGCGCTGGGTCCCGCCTCGCCATTCGGCCCAAAGAATGATGGCCTGTCCCACGATGCTTCATTCCCAGCAGCCGAGTTTTCTGGCGCTGCCACGGCCCACTCCGTGAGCGGAAGCAGAGTAGTTCGGACGACCGGGGCGATCGAACGCTGCGTGCGCGGGTCGAATTCGCGCACCGACTCTACCGCGTCGCCCAGCAGCTCGAGCCGGACAGGACGCGGTGATTCCGGAGAGAAAACGTCCACGATCCCGCCGCGCACGGCAAACTGTCCCGGCAGCTCGACCATCTCCGTACGGGTGTAGCCCACCGAACCGAGATGCGTGACGAATTCTTCCAACGGGACTTCAGCATCCCTGGTCAGCGTGCGCGCGAGCGAAAGATAGACGTACGGATCTTGATAGCGCCAAAGAGCGGCGGCCACCGGCGCGATGACCAGAGAAATCTGCCCGTCCGCGAGACGAAACAGCGTGGCGGCACGCCGCTCCAGAATGTCCGCGTGCGGACTCTGCGATTGCCAGGGAAGCGTGTCAAAGGCGGGTAGTGTGGCCACGCTGCCCATCGCGCCGGGAAAGATACTGGAGAAAAAGCGTAGCGTCTCGGCCAATGCTTCCGCGCGGCGATTTGACTCGGTGACAAAAAAAGCCGGCCGGCGAAGCTCGTGCGTCAGATAAGCCGCGACCAAGGCCTTCGCCACATCATGCAGGCCCGAAACCGAAACGTGCTGCCCGCCCGCGCGTAGCGCCGCGAGCGCGCCCTCCAGGGAGGGATGGCGAAGCACACTCTCCAATCGTTCACGGACTGCGGGAAGTATCATTCGCGGGTAATCAGGAATCCGCGCGAGAGGCGCGTGCGCCTTCGCGGATCTTTCGCAGAATGTCGCTTGTGGAGAATCCCGGCACTACGGGAACGGAAACCACGCGCCCGCCCGCAGCTTCCACCTCTTCGCGGCCGACGATTTTGTCGCCGGGCCAGTCTCCACCCTTTACCAATACATCGGGAAGCAATCGGGCGATCACGTTTTGCGGCGTAAGATCGTCGAAGATGACCACGGCGTCCACGGATTCCAACGCGGCGAGAATCTCGGCCCGCTCGCCCGCCGGGAGCAGCGGCCGGCCCTCTCCCTTGAGCTGCCGCACGCTCGCGTCACCGTTCAGCCCCACAATCAAAGCGTCGCCGAGCTCGCGCGCTTGTTCTAGACTGCGAACATGCCCCGGATGCAAGAGGTCGAAGCAGCCGTTGGTGAACACAATCTGGCGGCCATTGCGTTTCCCGGGGCCAAACTGCAAAATCGCTTCTTCTAGACTGAGAATCGCGGGGTTCAAAGGGTCTCCATGCAGGCGTACACACCGCCAACAACAACGTTTCTCAAAAAGCTAGTTTATCACGCAGGTGAGTGGCCGCGCCCGCGGACCGGCGCAAAACGATGACGCGGCGCACGGTTCGAGCGATCGCTGGCGTCCTGCTCTGCGTCGCGGGGTTTATTCTGGCGCGAGCGACGCCCTATCGCGAAGCCACGGTCATGGTCGATGCCGGCGGCTGCCGCATGGTCACCGATATCATTGACTTGGGAGGCGACGCACCGCAGGGGTCCGTCGTGCTGCTGCACGGCCTCGCCGCAAACAAGAAAATCATGTCTTACCTGGCGTACGCGTTCGCTCAGCAGAATCTTCGCGTGTTTGTGCCGGACCTGCCGGGGCATGGGCGCACCCAAGGTCCATTTTCATTTGCCCGCGCTGAAACTTGCGCGGACTCTCTGGTGCACCAACTCATCGCGCGCGGCGCTATCGACCCAGCGCACACAATTCTGGCAGGCCACTCGATGGGCGGCGCGGTTGCCGTGCGCGTAGCGGCGCATGTTCCCGTGGCCGTGGTGATCGCGGTCTCGCCGGCGCCGATGAGTTCGGCACACGGAATCCCACGGGATGGGGTGCTCTTCGGAAACGCCCCCGTGACGCCGGCGAACACGCTGGTCATTAGTGGTTCGTGGGAACCGTCCGCGGTCCGCGATTCGGCGCGCGATCTCGTCACCGGAGACGCAGCAACGAATGGCAAATACGTGCTGCTTCCCTATGCGACGCACGTCAGCCTGCTCTTTGACCGGCGAGTCGCGCGTGCTTCGCAAGAGTGGGCCGCGGAAGCGCTTCATCTGCCGCCGGGTGCGGCGCTTCCCTATTCCGGCGCGCTCCCCGGCTGTGTGCTAGGGCTCGCGGGCCTCCTCCTTCTGTCTGGCCCGTTTATCCGCGAAACACTCAGCCTAAATCCTCGCCTGAAAGACCGCGCCGAGCCAGGTTCTTTGGCAAACGAGCCCATACTGAACGCCGCAGCCGCGCCCTCTGCGGTACGTCTGCTGCTGCAAATCGGCTTGGCCTCGCTCGTCAGCCTGGCTGTGCTGCGATTTTGGAATCCGTTGTCCTTCGTTCGGGTTTTCAACGGCGACTATCTCGTCAGCTTTCTGCTCATCAGCGGCTTGGGATTGCTTCTGCTGCATCGCACATCGCTGCGGGCCCTCTGGAGCAGAAACGCCAGCGCCCTCCTAGCGGCGGTGTTTGCCGGGCTGATGCTGCATCTCCTGGTCATGGGTTGGTTCGAGGTCACACAGACGGAAACTTGGCTGTCCGCGGCGCGGTGGGCTCGCTTCCCTGTCTTGTTTCTCGGAGTACTGCCGTACCTGGCGGCGGAGGAGTTGCTGCTCGGCCCGAGCTTCGTGCGTGGCCGCCCGGCGCATTTCTTCCTGGCGCTGGCCTCGCGCGCGGTGGTCTGGGTCGCGCTGGTCCTGGGTATTCTGGCGTTGCACAGCGGCGCGATCTTGCTCCTGCTGCTCGCGCCTTACTTATTCGCGTTTTTCATCCTTCAGCGCCTCGGCATGGAAGTTGTCCGAAAGGATACGGGGTCGCCAATGGCGGCAGCGCTCTTCGGTGCTATACTTCTCGCGGGTTTTTGCCTGGTGATTTTCCCCATCACCTGAAGTGGCCCTTTGTCGGAAGGGCCCGCCTCTGGCAAGTTCCGTGCCACGGAGGACGGACTTCGAGGCTGTCAGCGAGATACCAACATGGCAGAGATTGCGATCGTCGGTGGCGGGCCATCCGGCGCGATGTGTGGTGAGCAACTTGCACGCGCGGGTCACACGGTAGACATTTTTGATGAGCACCTCGCGTGGGAAAAACCCTGCGGCGGAGGTCTCACCCACAAGGCGATCGACTGCTTTCCGTTCCTGCTCGACAATCCCTATCCCAAAAAACTCGTCCGCTCCATCGAGCTGATCAGCAGCAACGAGCAGCGCGTCATCCTCGAGATGTCCCACCCCATCGTGATCTATTCCCGCACCGTGCTGAATGGCATGCTGCTCAATCGCGCAGTGGAGGCCGGCTGCAACGTGCGGAGGTCGCACGTGATGAGCGTGGACACAGCGTCCGCCAGACCGCGCTATTGCGTTGAAGGAGAGTGGCGCACCGCCGATTTCCTGGTCCTCGCCGCCGGTGCGCGGAATCAGTTGCTGCCGGAAACCCGCGCGCTGCAGCCTGATGAGCTCGAAATAACCCAGGGCTACTTCGTGCCGCAGACGGCCGACGTGATCACCGTGAAGTTTCTGCCACATTTCGAGGGCTACATCTGGTCTTTTCCGCGATCCGATCATCTCTCCGTTGGAATCTGTGGAAGCATGGCGTCTCACACCAGCACGGAATTGAAGACGCATCTGCGCACCTTCGTCGATACACAAAAAATTTCGACAGAGGGCGCGCGGTTCTATAGCCACGTCCTTCCATCGCCGCAGGAGCGCACCCTCTCCGAACGCAGCGTGCTCGGCAAGAACTGGGCGCTGATTGGCGATGCGGCAGCCTGGGTGGACCCGCTTACGGGCGAAGGCCTCTTCTACGCGATGCGCTCCGGCGAATTGCTGGGCAAGTCCCTCGCGGAAGGCTGCCCGGAGAAATATCCCGCGTGGGTAAAAGCGTCATTTTCAGCGGAATTGGAGTTCGCCGCTCGCATCGTGCGCCGCTTCTATCGCGGATCGTTCCTGGGCACTGCCGTGACCACGCGCATGGTTCAGTTCCTCAGGCGGAGTCCGGTGTTCCGGCAACTGGTGGGAGATATTTTCAGCGGCACGCAGGA
Organism: Candidatus Acidiferrum sp.; assembly: GCA_041478205.1. Lineage (GTDB taxonomy): Bacteria > Acidobacteriota > Terriglobia > Acidiferrales > UBA7541 > Acidiferrum. Next base: position 923 of record JBGOVR010000153.1, on the reverse strand, counting down.
CTACACCAGCCTGAAGCGCCGCCTCTGGGGCCATCTCGGCTTCACCTTGAGTGAATTTATCTCTAGCGTGCTCAACCTGGAGCACCCCGCAGCAGTTCACGCCCCGCGCAGCAGCGGTGACTGACCGCGTCGTTCTTATCTTCCTCCGCCAACTTCCAGGATAGCGCCGGTCGTGTAGGACGCTTTCGGGGACAGCAGCCACAGAACTCCCTCGGCCACTTCATCGGCCGTGCCCGCTCGCTGCATCGGGATGGACGGCGCCAGGCGTTCCAGACGATCGGGCGCTCCATTCGCGGCATGAAGTTCCGTTTCAATAAGTCCGGGAGCAACGGCATTCACGCGAATGCCTTCGGTCGCTACCTCCCGGGCGAGGCCGATGGTAAAGCTGTCGATCGCGCCTTTCGACGCCGCGTAGTGGACCCACTCGCCCGCGCTACCGGAGCGGGCGGCACGCGACGAGATATTTACGATCGAGCCGCCCGCTCCACCATGGCGCGTGGACATGCGACGAACCGCCTCGCGCGCGCACAGCATCGCACCCGCAACATTGACCGCGAGGACTCGCGCAAGGGCCTCTGCCGATAGCGATTCCACACGGGAAAAGCCGCCCGTAATGGCGGCGTTGTTCACAAGCGCAGCGATCGTTCCCAGTTCGCGTTCCGCTTTCTGGAAGAGCTGGAGAATTTCGGCTTCTTTGGATATGTCGGCCTGAACGGCGATGGCTCGGCCTCCGGCTTGGACGATGCTGCGAACCACACGATCCGCAGCAGCTTCGTCACTGGCAAAGTTCACTACCACGCCGTATCCGTATGTCCCTGCGAGTCTGGCTATGGCTGCGCCAATGCCACGGCTCGCACCCGTAACAATCAGTGTTCCGTACGATCCTGCTTTGCCGCTGGTGGGCATCCTGCGATCTCCGTTTT
>JBGOVR010000162.1:0-9527 GCA_041478205.1 Candidatus Acidiferrum sp. | reverse complement strand
GCTCTGCCGGAAGGCGATTTGAACGCCATGATCGGGCGCATTCTGCCTTTCACGGCGGTCATCGTTCCGTTCTGGCTGGTGCGCGTGATGGTGAGCTGGGCGGAAACGATGGAGGTATTGCCGGCGATCTTGGTGGTAGGTATTTCCTTTGCCGGGACGCAATGGTTCTGGGCGAATCACATGGACAGCAATTTGGTGGACATCGCGGCGGGCGTGGTATCGATGGTGGCTACCCTCCTGTTTCTTCGCGTGTGGCAGCCGAAGCGCGTCTGGCGGTTTGAGCACGAACGGGAAGAAGACGCCGCGAAGCTGGCAAGAAAGGAAGTCGCCAAGCGTTATACCGGCGGCCAGATTGCAAAAGCGTGGATGCCGTTCGCGATTCTCTCGCTCTTCGTGCTGATGTGGGGCCTTCCGTCCATCAAGAACGCGATGGGCCAAGCCACGACGCCCGCATTCAAGACCGGGGGCTGGGAAGTGCCGTACCTGCACAAGGCGGTCTCTCGTGCGCAGCCCGTGGTCGCCAAGCCTACACCGGAAAACGCGAAGTTTGATTTCAACTGGCTCACCGCCGTCGGCACCGGTTGCTTCCTCGCGGCGCTTTTGGCGGGGACCCTTCTCGGCCTGAAGCCAAAGAGACTGGCGCAAATTTTCGGGCGCACGCTGTACCGCTTGCGGTTTGCGATTGTAGCGATGTCGTGCATGCTCGGCTTGGGTTACGTGACGCGATACTCGGGCATGGATGCGGTCTTAGGCCTCGCATTTACGCGAACCGGATGGCTCTTTCCCTTCTTCGGAACGTACATCGGCTGGCTTGGCGTGGCGCTCACGGGCAGCGACACGTCCTCGAACGCGCTGTTCGGCGGCTTGCAACGCATCACTGCGGAGCAGCTCCACCTGAGCCCCATTTTGATGTGCGCAACGAATAGCGCGGGCGGCGTGATGGGCAAGATGATCGACGCGCAATCGATCTGCATCGCGACGGCCGCGACGAACCAGGTCGGCAACGAGGGAATCATTTTCCGGTTCGTGTTCTGGCATTCCGTTTCGCTGGCGGCCATCGTCGGCGTAATCGTGATGCTCTATGCGTATGTCTTCCCGCAATTCATTCCTCATGGTTTGACGTTCCTCCGTTGATGGGGCAAGCTTCTCTTCCAGCGGAAGCTCGGGAGCACCCGCCCTATCCGGGAAAGGCAAACCGTGGACGCCCGCATTTTTCAGGAGCTGCGCGCGATTGTTGGTGAGCGCGGCCTGATCACTTCGCCGGAAGAACTCCACACCTACGAGTGCGACGGCCTGACGGCCTTCCGCGCCGTGCCGCGCGGCGTGCTGCTTCCCAAGTCCACGGAAGAAGTCCAAGCGATCGTGCGCGTGTGCCATCGCGAACGGATGCCTTTTGTCGCCCGCGGTGCGGGAACGGGGCTGAGCGGCGGCGCGTTGCCCGTCGAGAACGGGATCGTAATCAGTTTGGCGCGCATGAATCGCATCCTGGAAGTGGATCTGCCGAATGCGCGCGTTGTCGTGGAGCCGGGAGTCATCAACCTCGATGTAACGGGGCGGGTGATGGCGCAGGAATATTTCTACGCACCCGATCCGTCATCACAATCCGTCTGCAGCATCGGCGGCAATGTGGCGGAGAATTCCGGCGGGGCCCACTGTCTCAAATACGGTTTCACGACAACGCATGTACTTGGGCTCGAAGTGGTTTTGCCCGATGGGTCGCTGGTGCACCTCGGCGGGAAAACTCTGGACAAACCGGGATATGACCTTGCGGGCGTATTCGTCGGCTCGGAAGGCACACTGGGAATCGCCACGAAAGTCATCCTGCGCATCGTAAAACGCCCCGAATGCGTCCAGACCCTCTTGGCGGCATTTCCCTCGACGAACGAAGCGGGCGCGGCCGTAAGCGATATCATCGCGGCAGGCATGCTTCCGGCAGCCATCGAGATGATGGACAACCTCGCCATCCAAGCCGCGGAAGCGGCCGTGCACGCAAACTATCCGAATTGCGGCGGGCTTCTGCTCGTGGAACTCGACGGTCCGGACGCGGAAGTAAAAGTTTTGATGACGCAATTGGACGAGATCTGCCGCAACAATCGCGCGTGGGAGATTCGCGTCGCGCAGTCCGACGCGGAGCGCGCGCTGTTCTGGAAGGGGCGTAAGGCGGCCTTCGCGTCCGTGGGGCGGATCTCGCCAAACTACATCGTGCAAGACGGCGTAATCCCGCGGACGGCCTTGCCAAAGGTTTTGAGCGAGATCGAGCGGTTGGGAAAAGAATCCGGCTTGCGGGTGGCCAACGTTTTTCACGCCGGCGACGGCAATTTACACCCGCTGGTGCTGTACGACCGCAAAATTGCCGGGCAGGAGGCAGCGGCGCTGGCACTGTCCTTCCGAATCCTGGAATTGTGCATTGAGGCGGGTGGCTCGATTACCGGCGAACACGGCGTCGGCGAAGAAAAGAAAATGATCATGTCGAAGATGTTCGCCGAGCCGGACTTGGAAACCATGCAACGCGTACGGTGTGCGTTTGATCCCCTGCAGCTTTCGAATCCGACGAAAGTGTTCCCGCGTCCACGTCTGTGCGGGGAAAAACCTGGGGAATACGTGGCCCACCCTCTGGAAACAGCAGGAATCGCGGAGCGATTCTGACGATGGACGCGGCGGTTCCTTCCCGAACCATTATGGTGACCAGCACACTGGAAGACGCTTTGCGCGTGGTCGTGCCAGCAGAGCATGTTCGTGCCGCCTTGCCAGACGACGCTGTAGCTGGCGTGCAGCCGCAACTAATTGTCGAACCTGGGAGCGAGCAAGAGCTTGCGACAATTGTGAAACTTGCAAACCACGCGGGGCTCGCGGTCATCCCGCGCGGTGGAGGAACCAAGCTGGCTTGGGGAAATCCGCCGAAGCGCGCCGATCTGATCCTATCGACGGCTCGTCTGAACCGCGTCATCGAGCACCCGTGGGCGGACATGACCGTGACCGTGGAAGCAGGCTGCACTCTACAAACCTTGCAGGAGACGCTCGCGCAACACGGCCAGCGCCTGGCACTTGACCCCTTGTGGCCAGAACGTGCCACGGTCGGCGGCGTCCTTTCCACCAACGATAGCGGCGCCCTGCGTCTTCGCTTTGGCGCGCTGCGCGATTTGATCATTGGCATCACGTTGGCGTTGCCGGACGGCACGCTGGCGAGCAGCGGCGGCAAAGTCGTCAAGAACGTCGCGGGCTACGATCTTCCGAAACTCATCACCGGCGCGCTTGGAACGCTTGGCGTCATCACCCGCGCGGTATTTCGGCTTCACCCGGTTCCGAAGGCGACGCGCACGATCTCCTGCCTGGCTCGCGACGTGTCCGAAGCGCAGCGCTTCCTCCTCGCCATTCAGGATTCGCAGCTCGCGCATTCGGCCCTGCAAGTACGCTGCGTCGCAGACGCACGGCCGCAAGTCGATATTCTCTTCGAAGGCGTCGAAGCAGGTCTCAATGCTCAAACCGAGCAGCTAAAATCTATTCTTGCTCCGGCGCTCCTCACCGATCCAGGTCCTGTTGTCTGGAAGGCTCGCCGGGAACTTTATTCCGCCGCTAAGGGCAGCGAATCCAATTCCGCAGTGGCCAAGATTTCCGCTCTGCCGGCGGGAATTGGTGACGCCATCGCAACGCTCTCGAGCGCGTCGGCAACTCGCGTTCGCTGCAACACCGTGGTGCAGGCGACGGGCATCGGTTGCGTTCACCTAGAGGGCGAGCCCGCGACAATTGTTTCCGTCCTCAAATCGCTTCGCGCCGAGCTCGAGCGCACGGGCGGCTCTCTGGCGATCGCTCATCATCCTGCAACCATGCCGCCGCTTGACGCCTGGGGCGAGCCCGGCGACGCGCTTCCGCTGATGCGCGCGATCAAGCAGCAACTCGACCCTGCGGCCACGCTGAACCCCGGGCGTTTCGTGGGAGGCATCTGATGCCGGACGAAACAACGGCATCGCCTCCCCCCAGCGCGTTCGATACGCATCACCCGCCTTCCACGGAAATCATCGACACCTGCGTGCATTGCGGATTCTGTCTGCCGGTGTGTCCCACCTACGTCCTATGGAACGAAGAAATGGACTCGCCGCGCGGGCGGATTTATCTGATAAAAATGGCGAGTGAAGGCGCGGCAACGATAAACCCGCAGTGGGTAGGACACTTCGACACCTGCCTGGGATGCATGGCGTGCATGACCGCATGCCCATCCGGCGTGGACTACGGAAAGCTCATTGAGGCGACACGCGCGCAGATCGAACGAAAGCACGAACGGTCCGCGGGCGAGAAATTGTATCGGCGATTTGTCTTCAGCACATTTACGAGACCGGACCGCCTACGGCTGCTGCGCTGGCCGCTGCTCGTCTATCAGAAATCAGGGTTCCAGGCCGTACTGCGCAGCACCGGCGTCCTGAAGCTATTGCCCAAAAAACTCCAGACGATGGAAGCGCTGCTGCCGAAATTGCCGGCGAGCGAATCGATCGCAACCGTTACGCCCGCGCAAGGCCCTCGGCGGCGCCGCGTCGGATTGCTCCTCGGCTGCGTACAACGGGAATTTTTGCCGCAACTGAATGCCGCCACCGTCAGGGTGCTCGCAGCGGAAGGCTGCGAGGTCGTGGCACCTCCGGAGCAGCCGTGCTGCGGCGCGCTGCTCGTGCATGCCGGAGAAGAAGACGCGGCCATCGCGCTCGCACGGCGCACCATCGACGTATTCGAACGCGCCGATGTGGACACCATCATCACCAACGCCGCCGGATGCGGCTCGAATGTGAAAGAGTACGGCCATCTTTTGCGCGATGATCCGGAATATTCCGAGCGCGCGAAGAAATTCGCAGCCAAGTGCCAAGACGTCACCGAGCTGCTCGCGGAACTAGAGCCTCGCGCGCGGCGAAATCCCTTGCGAATGCGCGTGGCCTATCACGATGCGTGCCACCTGCAGCACGCGCAAGGCGTGCGGCTGCAGCCAAGGTCACTCCTGGCCAGCATTCCCGGACTGGAGCTGGCCGAAATTCCCGAGTCACCCGTCTGTTGCGGCTCCGCGGGCATTTATAACTTGGTGCAGCCCGACGCCGCGAATGCTCTCGGAGACCGCAAAGCACAACTCATCGTGCCCTTGAACGTAGACGTAGTCGCCACGGGAAATCCCGGCTGCCTATTGCAGCTGCAATCGGCCTTGGCGCGGAGCGGGCACAAAACCCCCGTGGTGCACACGATTCAGCTTTTGGATGCGTCGCTTCGCGGACAATCGATCGATTCTCTATTCAAATGACCGACTAGGCGCCCGCCGGCAATTCCCGCTAACTTTTCAGAATCGCCGCGAGCAATTCTACAGGATGCATCACCGGGCGTTTTAGCCCGGCCTGAAGCTGCTCGGTGCAGGAAGTCCCGCTGGCGATGAGCGCACGCGGCGCGCTATCCTTTTCCCTCTTGGCGGCTTGCAAAAAAAGATCTGCCCCGACGGCCATGCTCAACTCGAAAAAATCTTTCTTGTATCCGAAGCTGCCCGCCATTCCGCAGCATTCGACATCCGAAGTGGTCACATCGAAACCCACCTGGCGCAGCAGGGCTTCCGTAGGCGAAGCGCTGCCAATGGTCTTTTGCTGGCAGTGCGCGTGAAAAAAGAGTTTCTGGCCCACCGGCGAACTGGCCACATCGAAGACTTTCCGGGGTTCTCGTCCGGACTTGGCCAGCAACTTGACAATGTATTCCACCGGTTCGAACGTGCTCGCGCGGAGGATTTGAAACAAAACTCTGTTGTCCAGAAGATGGTCGAAGTCCCGCCGGAACATCGCCAAGGAGCTCGGCTCGATCACCACGACGTCCCGGCCACCATGGACGTAGGGTTCCAGCTCCGCGGCCGCGCGCCGCGCGTGATTCTTCGCCGTGGCGATCATGCCCTGAGACAATGCCACGCGGCCTTCCGGCACCGCTTCGCTCACAACAACGTCCGCGCCAAGCGCGCGCAGAATCTTCAGCGTCGCAAGGCCCCGAGCGACCAAGCCATAGTTCGTAAACACATCGGCGAACAGGACTACTTTCGCCGTCGGCGACTTCCCTGCCCTGGCCTCGAGCTTTCGAGCGGCTTGCACGAGCGTCTCCTTCGGAAAGGGCGCCAGCGCGCGCCGTCGGTCAAGACCGAACCAACGCTCCATGGAGAGCCGCGCGCGTTTTGTGCCCATGACGGCATTGGAAACGCGGGCGAGACGCGAGCCCCATTTTGCGAAGTAGTGGTAGTTACCGAAGAAAATCTTTGACGCGGAAACTCTCCGATCGTTCGATGAGGTTCCGCTTGCAGCCGCCAGCATGCTGCTGAGCGGTGAAGCTTCTGCCGCGTGATTTAAGCGCTCGGCCAAGTTTTCGTTTAGCCAAGGAATATCGATGCGCACTGGGCATTGATTCACGCAACGGGAGCACCCTGTGCAAAGCTCGGAGAACCGCGCGTTTTCCAGCTTCCCGGTGCCCGCTTCCCAGGGGCCACCGATGCCCCCGGAATAAGTCTCTCCACCGAACGCATGTCCACCTACCGTCTGAAAATTGGCGCAGGAATTCAGGCAAGCGCTGCAGCGGATGCAGTACAGCGTCTCGCGAAACACGGAATCCTCACGCATTCGCATGCGCCCGTTATCGACCAGGACCAGATGAAACTCGCGAGGCTTCAGCGCTTTGCCGGGAAGGGTGAACGGCGGATCATCCAGCGGCGGGCTCAGAAAGCTGGTGTAGGCCGCGAGGTTCTGCCCGGTGCCGCTGGCCGCGAGCAATTCAAGAAATGGAACCATCTCGCGCCGCGTCGCAACGATCTTCTCCACACCCGCGATGGCGATGTGCACCGGCGGAAGGAAGCTGGCCATACGGATGTTGCCTTCGCTCTCAACCTGCATCAGCGTCCCGGTATCGGCGGCCAGCAGATTTGCCCCGGTGATACCGATGTCTGCGTAAAGAAATTTTGCACGTAGCAGGTCACGCGCGAATTTCGTGAGCGCTTCGCCGCTATCGAGGGGAGCTTTGGTCCGAAACTTGCGCTGGAACAGCGCGGTGATGCGTTCGCGGCTGTAGTGCACGGCAGGCGCGATGATATGAGAGGGCTGCTCGTCAGCGACTTGCAGAATGAACTCCGCAAGATCGCTTTCCACCACTTCAATCCCTTCCGCTTCCAGAACCGGATTGAGGTGGATTTCCTCCGAAGTAATGCTTTTCCCTTTTACGACGAGCTTCGCACCACGCCAGCGGCATACATCCAGAATGTATCGGCAGGCATCCTCAGCGGTATTCGCGAGACAAACGTGCCCACCGCGCGAGCGAATGGAACTCTTTAGCGTCTGCACCAGTTCCGGCAGATTCGCGATGGCTTTCTCTTTGATCCGGCGCGCCTCATCCTTAAGATTGTCGTAGTCCGGAATAAGAGCGGTCGCGCGGTAACGATTGCTATTGAAAGTCTGCGTATTGAGCCGAACAGCGGGACTCTGAATATCGAGCGCCATTCGAATCGCGCGCAAGAGATTCTCCCGATCGCTTTTGTTCGCGACCTCGCGCGGCGTTGCGACGGTGGCTGGTTTGAGGTTCGAATCCGCCATAGCGCTCACTCTAACAAAAGAATGTGCAGGCGGTGCGGGCCGTGCACCCCGAGGACCAGCGGCCCCATGTCCGCAGTGGCGCTCGGGCCAGTGATAAAGACCAGGTTGCGCCGCAGTCCCTCCCCTTTCAAACACTCCGGGTCAAAGAGGTCGCGTGGACGTTCCACGATGCGTTCGACAGCAAGCAAGGCAATGTGAAGTGGCATCAGGAGACTCGTCGCCGCCACCAGCGGCCGCCCCATAGCTACGCACACGGAGCCCGTGCTGGCTACACCCGCGAATGCTTCGGTCACACCCACATCGGCCGTGGCGAGTTGCTCGTCTTCCGGCCGCGGGATCACGCCGGCCAGGCCGCGAAGTCCCGCGAGGAGCGAGGGTGCCAGAAATTCTGCCTCGCTGAGCACAATGCCCCGCGCATCCCCCGAGGCCCGTTCCACGGCCTTGCGCACCGCCAGCGGGCTGCGCTCGCAGCGCCACACAACCGCGGCCGCGGCGATGGCGTTTTGTTCAAATGTCGTGACGAGATCTGGCATATCGGCTTGCGATGGCTATTCTGCGGTCCTAGCGGAAAAAAATCCACGCGGGCGGAATTAAGCCGCGGCGGTCTGCCGAGACTATATCAGAAACCGCAAGAAAGCGGCGCGCCCGCCGCTTTCCGAAACACTTTACCGGTACGCGCGCAGGAAGAAATAGACCGTCATCGCGGACCCAACAAGAAGCACGAAGAATCGGATCCAGGACTGCGGCAACCTCTGCGCGTAGTGCGCCGCAAAATATCCGCCCAGGATGGCGCCGAGCGTCATCACGACAGCCTCCGGCCACACAATGGCGCCGGTAGCGATGAAAGTGAAGGTAGCCACACCATTAATGACGCCAGAAAGCACCACCTTCAGCGCATTCATCGCGTGAATATCCGTCATGCCCAAAGCCGAGAGCATTGCAAGATTCATGATGCCCATGCCCCCGCCAAAGTAGCCCCCGTACACCGCGACAATCAGCTCAAACACGGAAGCGCCGGCCACAGCGGCATTGCTGGACTCATGTGCAATGCCCGCGGCGATCCGGCCGGTCAGATGCTTCCCAAAAGCAAACAGTAGCGTCGCTCCCAGTAAAAGCCACGGCAACACGCGCAGAAATGTTTGCGCGGGCGTCTTTACCAGCAGAACCGCTCCCGCCAACCCGCCCACGACGCTGGTCAAAATCAGCGGAATCATCACGCGCCGCGAAATATTCAACCGTTTCCGGTAAGCTCCGCCGCTGGCCGTGACCCCGATCCACAGCGCCAGCGTGTTTGTGGCGTTTGCCGCTACCGGCGCGACCCCGGTGAACAGCAGCGCCGGGAAGGTGACAAAACTCCCCCCGCCGGCGACCGCGTTGATGGCACCGCCCAGCGCACCGGCGGCGAACAAGAAGATGGCCTGTCGAATATCCAAGCAAGTCTTTTACCACGAATCCCCCGCGGCGCTCCACCCGGCCCGCTTTTTCACCGCCATGTCCGCGCCGCTCCGGCAAGATCGGCCGCAAACGGCTCATGCATGATGGGCGCCTGTTCAGCCAAGCGTTGCCGTCCAGATCAGCCCCGGGAATTTGTTGGCGCGGAGTTACCCCCCCGGCGTTCGCAGCGATTGACTCGCCCGCTTCCGGAGTAGCATCATTTCCGTGGCGCGCTTGCACAACAAACGGAGCGGCGATCTCTGCCTGCCGCCCGCGGTTCGCGTCTCGTCTCAAACAGATTCCGCTTTTCCCTATAGGAGTGCTCGCTGTGGCTAAAATACGAGATAAGAAGTCCAAGCAAAAGCCCGCGCCAAAGGTCAAAGCGAAATCTTCCAATCACCAGCCGCACGCGACGCGGGGCGTCTCTTCGCAGCACAAAAATGAAGCCCAGATCCAGGTCCACTGGAAAGAAGAAGAATACTTTCAGCCATCCCCCAAGTTCATCGGCCAGGCCAACCT
>JBGOVR010000116.1:0-15367 GCA_041478205.1 Candidatus Acidiferrum sp. | reverse complement strand
GTTGGCGCAATGCTGCGGCATCCTGCGGGGCGCGGGTCCAAAGGTTGACGGTTTCTTCTTCTGCCTTGAACTGCGTGGCACTGAAGCGCCCGGCGATGATGAAAGGATATTCGTCCTTTCCTTGCTGCCCGGCGCGAATGGTTTGTTCGCCGCCGCGGCGCGACGTCTTGGATGCGCGTCCGCTCACATGAACGAGGAATCCATCCGGCACGCGCACGGTCAGGAACCAGGTCTTTGGTGGCACGCCGCCGGTGGCGAAGATTCCGCGGGACGGAAGAAGTTCGGGGCTCCAACCTTGGGCAGGTAGAAAAAAAGCGTCAGGCGTGAAATTCAAGCTCGTTTCGCCGATTTCGGCAGGCTGGTATGCGACGGAGAGATGCAAAGTGTGGACCTGCGATACGGTCCAGGGCTGCGGAAATGTGAGGAGCACGTTGCGAGGATTCGCCGGCGCGGTTGCCAAGGCGAGTGTGGTAGCGTCCCACTGGGCATGTGGATCGGCGAAATGAAATCTGCGGCGGCCGGGCAAGCGAAGTTCGAGGGAGGATAGGGGCTGGTTGCCGTCATTGCGAAGATTGTAAATGGCGTCCACGTGAATCAGGGGCTCTGGAGCAGGCACGAAACGCACGTTAATTTCCTGCTTGTCGATGGTGTAGCCCGGACCGAGCGCCGCCGCGCAGCCAGCCGCGCAGTATCCCACTGCCGTGAGTACGAGGGCCAATGAGAAACGCGAGTGGTTGATCGGCGCCAAGGCCTCTCGATTGTACAGAGGGAAGGCGGTCCGGGCAAAAATCACTGAGCGGGGGCGCTTGGGGCAAATTGGATGGGTCAGCGTGGTTTGCGGCCCTGGACGCGGACGAAACCGGTATTGGAATGGTTGCGCACGGATTCCCGCAGGGTGGCTTCCTTCGCGGCCTGTTCGTCCGTCATGCCCTGGTTGACGCGTTCAAGGATCTGCTTCTCCGTGAGACCAGTGTTCTTCAAGCGGCTGAGCGAGGTGCTGCCCAGAGTCGGAAGGCCCTGCAGACGACGGCGAAGCACGGTCTGAACCGTGGTGTCGGAGAGCCCGATCAGCCGGAGCATTACCGCGTCGCCGCTGATGGAATCGAGCTGGTCGGCGCGCGCGAATTCCAGAATCTGCTGTTCCGTATAGCTGGCACCCGCGAGGCTGGCTACGGAATCGGCGCTGGTGAACAGATGCTGCTTGGCATGCGCCGCGGAAACCAGCGCGACGCAGGTGTCATCGCTTACGCCGCCCTGTTTGAGTTTCACCATTTGCGCGATTTCCGCGTCCGATATGTTGAGAGCCTTGAGTTGCTCCATGCTGCCGGAAAACATTCCCACTTGATCGAGCGGGCGGTAATCGGTGAGGGGATGCTTTTGGCACCCGCTGGCCAAGAGGAGAGAAAAACCGAGAAGCAGGACGCGAGGTCTCATACGTTCATTGTATCGGCAGCAATGGGGCACGCCCGGGACTGTGCTGTGGGTGATACCCGTCGAAAGGACAGGTGGGGAGCGGGCAGGAGTCGGGAGCAAGGAGACAGAAGCCCGGGAGACAGGGGTCGGACGCCGCAAGGGAAATGAGTGGGGAAGACGCCCTTAGACTTGATAGACGCGTTCGACGCCGTAGACCCCAGAAGCTTTGCGGATATTGGCGAGGATCGTTTCGAGCTGGCCGCGATTGACGATCTCGAGATCCGCGTCGATGCGAGCGTTGTGAGCGTTCTGCGGGTCCGGGCGGCTTTCGAGCGAGCGGATGTTCGAACCGGCGCTGCTGATCACGGCGGTGATGTCGGCCAAAAGTCCCGCGCGATCTTTGGCGCGGATCAGAAGCTGAACCGGGAACGTCGCCGCGGCCGCGCCTCCCCATTCTACGGCGATGCGCCGCTCCGTCTGATAGAGCAGGTTCTGGACGTTGGGGCACGCGCGTGTGTGGACCGCGACGCCGCGACCCCGGGTGATGTATCCGATGATGTCGTCGCCTGGGATCGGGTTGCAACACTTGGCGCGATAGACCAACAGGTCGTCGTGGCCTTTCACGATCAGAGGCGCGTCGCCGAAGCCCAGCATGCGCTTGACGGTCTTGACGAGCGTGGGCTTGGAGTCTTCCGCTTCCCGGTCGTCGGCCCTGGCGGACACGCCGAGCACGCGAGTCAAGACCTGCCGCGCCGAATATTTTCCGAAGCCCACGGCGGCGTAGAGATCTTCCAGCTGGGAGAGGCCGTAGTCGGAAGCCAGTTTGAGGAGATCCGCCTCGGGAATTTTCTTGAGGCTGCGGCCAAACTGGCGGGCTTCCTTTTCGAGCAGGCGGTGGCCCATCTCGGTGGCCTCTTCGCGCTCCTGCACGTTGATCCAATGGCGGATCTTGCTTCGCGCGTGCGAAGACTTGACGAAGCTGAGCCAGTCGCGGCTGGGCCGGTGGCCTTTTTGCGTGAGAATTTCGACCACGTCGCCACTCACGATTTCATGGCGCAGCGAAACCATTTGCCCGTTCACTTTTGCGCCGACGCACTGGTGTCCCACTTCGGTGTGCACTAGATAGGCGAAATCGACGGGGGTGGCGTGGCGCGGCAACTCCAAGACCCGGCCCTTCGGTGTAAACGCATAGACTTCCACCGGGGCGAGATCGACTTTCAAGGTCGAGAGAAACTCGCCGGGTTCTTCCAATTCCTGCGACCACTCGATCAGTTGTCTCATCCACGTGATGCGCTGGTCGTCTTCGGAGGCCGACTTGTCGTCTTTATATTTCCAGTGCGCGGCGACGCCTTCTTCCGCGGTATGGTGCATTTCCTGGGTACGGATCTGGACCTCAAACGGCTGGCCATTGTGAATAACCGTGGTATGCAGCGATTGATAGAGGTTGGGCCGCGTCATGGCGATATAGTCTTTGAAGCGGCCGGGCACGGGCCGCCAGATATGGTGCATCACGCCGAGTGCCGCGTAGCAATTCCGCTCCGTATCGGTGATCACGCGCACCGCCAGCAGGTCGTAGACCTGTTCGAGAGTGCGCTCTTGCCGCACAATCTTCCGGCGGAGTGAGTACAGACCTTTCACGCGCGCTTCGAGTTCGGCGGGGATTCCACTCTCGACCAGCTTCGAGCGGATAGTGGCCTGGACGTCCTCGAGAAATCGCTTGTGAACGGGTTCCTTCTCGGTGACCTCTTTCTGCAAAGCGAGGAAAGATTCGGGCTCGAGATAGCGGAAGGACAAATCCTCCAGCTCACCACGGATAATGCCCATGCCCAGCCGGTGAGCAATGGGTGCGTAGATGTCCAGGGTCTCACGCGAGATGCGCTGCTGCTTGGCAGGCTCGAGATATTCGAGGGTGCGCATGTTGTGCAAGCGGTCAGCCAGCTTGACGAGAACGACGCGCACGTCGTGCACCATGGCCAGAAGCATCTTGCGAACGTTTTCGGCCTGACGCGCTTCCGGGGCCATCATGTTGAGGCGGCCGATCTTGGTCACGCCTTCGACCAGATGAGCGACTTCGGCTCCGAAGCGCTCCTCGATTCGCGAGACCGGGAACTCGGTGTCCTCGATGACGTCGTGCAGCAGCGCCGCCGTCAGCGTGATGGCGTCCAGCCGCATGTCTGCGAGGATGTGCGCGACCTCCAGTAGATGCGTGAGGTAGGGATCACCGGAGGTGCGAAGCTGATCGCGGTGACGTTCGGCGGCGATTTCATACGCGCGGCGGACGAGCCAGGGATCTTCCGAAGGGCGATTCTTGCGAAGCTTGGTGAGGAGTTCTTCGAGGCGCGCGTCGAGCTGGCGCTCGGTGCGGTCTCGATGGAAGCTCAGCGGAACGTTGCCGGCAGACGGCATATCCTAGTATACGCCCGAAGGCGGCGCGTCGTGTCCGGGCACGGAGAGTTTGGAGGCAAAGAAAAAGGGCGTCCTCGCGGGACGCCCTCAGCGAAAAATCGATCAAGTCCAGGCCGGGTTTTGTGCGGCGGGGTCTGGGAGCCGCTTACGATGTTTGCTGCGGCTGCTCGGCGCGCCTCTGCTTGATTTCTTTTACTTTGTCCACCAGCTCGTCCGCTTGTTTGATCAGGCTGGCGCGCTCCTCTTGGCTCGCGGCCATGTCAGCCTTGCGCCTATACAACAAATTGAGATAGGCCATCGCGTCGTCATAGTCGGGTTTGACGGAAATGGCTTTCTGCAAGTCGCTTATCCCCTCATCGACGAGCGTGCCATATTTTTCGACGTATGACGCGCGCACTGCCTGGGGCAAGGCCTCATCGTCGCGCACCTGCTTCTTAATATTGTTCTTGTTGTACTCCATGCGCATTTCGGCGTTGCCGCGGAACGCCAGCGTCCAGTCAATGACCCCCATCCAGTAGTAAGGCTCCGGATCCTCGGGCTTCATCTCAATGTGGCGCTGATGGTATTTCTTCGATTCTTCAAACTTCTTGGGATCGAACGGCTGCCCGCCCATGAGGAAATAAATCGAGCCCAAGTTGTCGAGCGCGGAAAGACTGTTAGGATCTTTTTCCAGCACTTCCTTGAATTCCGCGATGGCCTGGTTGCCGCGGGCCAGGTTTTCCGCTGACGGAGCGCCAGGGATATACAGGCTGGCGTATGCCGTAGCCAGATACAAGCGGGCATTCATGAGGTCGGGATCGGCCTCCTTCGCTTGCTTGAAATCCTCGATGGCCGCGTCGGACTGGCCATTCTTAAAAGCAGCCACACCTTTGTTCAAGAGATCGCGGGCCTTCAGTTTGTTGCAACCTGAAGCCGCGGCCACGAGGATCAACAGCGCTGCCAGTGCCGCAGCTCGACGAGCGATTTGAACCGATCCATAAGTCATCGAAGCATCCATCCCTGCTAGAATTCAAGTCCGCCCTGCGAGGGGCATTACCAAGCGTTTCAGTGGCCGCTTTCCATTTGCAGCGTCAGCAAACCTACGGACGAAATGCCCGCGGTGTGTATGACGTCAATCACCCTGGCAACCAACTGAAACTCAATCGCGGAGTCGCCGCGAATAAACGCCGTGCGATTTGCACGCACCTTGAAGGCTTCTTGAAGCCGGTCGCCCAGGGCTTCCCACTGCACCGGCTGCTGATTGATTCTCAATGACCCATCGGCGAGCACCTGAACGACTACCACTTCAGGTTCTGGCGCCGCCGGAGGAGTCACCGCTGGCTGCGGTATCTCCGCCTTCAAACCCGTCTGCTTGTGCGGAATGATCATGAAAATGACCAGGAGCACCAGCAGAATATCAATCAACGGAACCACGTTTAGTTCCACAATGGTTCCGCGCTTCGAACCGCCAACGGCGATTCCCATGAGCCACCTCGCCTGTAAACGTGCCCCGCGAGGAGGACTCTCACATCACCTGCGCGACCGCGAAGCGGTCGACCTGCAAAAAAATTTACTGACCAGCCTCAAGCTTGGCGGTGATCAGACCCACTCTGTCGATGCCGGCGCCGCGCATGATGTCGATGGCGCGGGCGACTTCGGCAAACAGTACATCGTTATCGCCTTTGACGAAAGCTATTTTCTCCGCGCGGTCCTTGAAGATCTGTTCGATGCGCGGACCAAGACCATCCCAGGTGGCGTCTTCGTTGTTGATTTTCACTTTGCCGTTGGTCAGCACCTGCACGACCACGGTCTTGTTTTCCAGGTCCTGGTTTTGCTGCTGGTTCGGATTGGGCTGCGGCACCAGCGTATCCATGCCCTTCGGAATAAGCGGCGTGATCACCATGAAAATAATCAGAAGCACGAGCAAAATGTCGATCAGCGGAACGACGTTCATTTCCGCCATCGCACCGCCGTGATTTTCTCCTACATTCATCCCCATTGCGCATCTCCTGTTGGCCTGCCCCTAGCGAGTCTTGCAGGCCATCGGGCCGCGCCGTGTGGGAATCGGCGCAGCCGCAGAACCCTAAAACACCCAGCAAACGAAGGGTACCAATAGTTTCTCAGCCGCCGAACCAACGCCTCGCAAGCAGCCCTAATCGGCTGGAGGACGAGGCGTGTTTTGGCGAACCTCGTTCTTCTCGGTGAGAAGACCGAGTTGATCCACACCCGCGGACCTGATCTCATCTACCACCGCGACAACGTCGCCGTACTTCGCCCGAGCGTCGCTCTTGACGTACACGGTTTTGTCGAGGCGGTTGGAGATGCGATCCTTGATCTGTCCGGTGAGATCTTCTTTTCTCATCGCCGCATGACCCAGGAAGATGTTGCCATCGCGTGTGATGGCCACGACGATGGCGTCATCCTTATCCGCATCCTGCATTTCGTGCGCTGTGTTGGTCCTGGCCATGTCCACCGGCATGTTCTTCTGCAACATGGGCGTCACGACCATGAAAATGATCAACAGCACGAGCATGATGTCGGCCATGGGGATGACGTTTGGCGACGCCATCTGGGCCCCGACTTTTGGTTTGTAGCCCATGGTTTACCTTATTTCCGTGCGCCGCGACGCAGGATGAAGTAGTTGATCAACTCCATCGAGGAGTTGTCCATTTCCACGTCGAAGGCTTCCACTTTGTTGGTGAAGTAGTTGTAAGCCCACACCGCGGGCACGGCCACGAGAAGGCCGAGGGCGGTGGTCACGAGCGCTTCCGCGATACCGCCGGCCACCGCCGACAGACCGGTCGCCTTGCTCTGCTCGATGCCCTTAAACGCGTTCAAGATGCCGACCACCGTGCCGAACAGTCCGACGAACGGAGCCGTCGAGCCGATCGTGGCCAGGGCGGACAAGCCGCGCTTCATTTCGGCGTGCACGATAGCTACCGAGCGCTCCAAGCCGCGCTTGGCCGCTTCGATTACGTCGGCGTCGGATACCTGTTGCGACGCAGATTGGAACTCGGAAAGGCCCGTCGCCACGACCTTGGCGATGTGGCTCTTCTTGTTGCGCTCGGCGATGGCGATGGCTTCGTCGAGCTTGCCATCCTTGAGGGCGCCGGCAACCTGCTGCACGAACACGCGAGACTGCTTGCGCGCCGCACTGTACATCAATGCGCGGTCAATCATGACGCCGAAGGAATAGATGGAAAGAACGAAGAGAATTCCAACGACGGTTCTGGGAAGTGCGCTCATCGAGGCCCACATGCTCCGCAGGTCCCATGACGTAGTCTGGGACTGCAGGAAGAGGACCGCATACACGTACAAAGTGGCTACCATTCGTTTGCTCCTTAAGTTCTGGTGGCTCCGGCTGGACCGGGGCCCCCACGAGTGATTGCTAAGTCTGGTACTCGGGACGCGGCGCCAGCCCCACGACCGGCGCCGCGAACCGTATTACTGGTTAAGAGAGAAAATCACGTCGATCGTGGTGTCGACCTCGACCGGTTCGCCGTTCAGCAGCGTCGGCTTGTACTTCCACTGTTGCACGGCATCCATCGCCGCACGAACCAGCAGCGGATGCCCGGAGAGGACCTCCAGCGCCTCCACCGAGCCGAGCTTGGAGATGATCGCGTGCAAGCGAACGGTGCCGGAGATGCGCGTCTGGCGCGCAAGCGGCGGATACACGGGCTGAACTTTGTTGACCAGCAACGCGGCCTGCACGCTGCCGCCCTGTCTGATACGCGATGCCGTCGGCTTTGGCGGTGGCGGCGCTGCACCACCGATGATGCCGCCCATCACGCCGCCCATGGAGCCACCGGCCACGCCGCCGGGAACACCGCCGGTCGCGCCGCCCATGTCGGGTTCCGCTTCTTCCTTAATGATTTTGATGTCTTTCGGGATGGCTCTAGGCTGCACGAGTTTGCCCGCGTCCATCAGGCGCACCTGAGGCTTAATGTGTACAACTTGCGCAGGGGCAGGGGGTGGGGGCGGTGGAGGGGGCGGTGGCGCAACGAGCATCATCGACATCATCGTCTTCGGCAGCGCCTCCGTGTAAATCAGCGGGATCAGGATAAAGATCCCTAGGAAGAAGAACTGAAAAAGCATGGATACTACCACCGTCCAGGGCTTGTTCGTCTTCGTCGGATTAGGGCTTGAAATCACCAAGTCTGCAAACATGAATCTACCTCCTACCCGCGGGAGCGAGACGTCCAGGGACGCCTCCGTTTCCACGGTCTTTGTTGCCGGCTGCGGGTCCGGTGCCTGCCGCCACTCCATGTCCGCGCCAATGATTCCAGGCGACCACGAGCGGTGCAGCGATGCCAAAACTGGAGTACGTTCCTACCACAATCCCTACCACCAGGGCAAAGGAGAAAGCACGAAGCACCTGGCCGCCCGCCAGGAACAGGACCAGCACGGTAAGGAAAGTCAGTCCGCTGGTCAAGATCGTCCGGGACAATGTTTGATTGATCGACTTATTCACTACGTCGGCAAACGATTCGCGCCGCAGCAAACGATTATTCTCCCGGATGCGGTCGAAAATGACGATGGTATCGTTCATCGAATATCCAACGAGGGTCAGAAGCGCCGCAATGACCGTCAGGGAAATCTCGAAGTGCAGCAGCGAGAAAAAGCCCAGCGTGATCAGAACGTCGTGAAAAACGGCCAGGACGGCAGCGGCCCCGTAAACCCACTCGAATCGGAAGGCAATATATACCAGCATGCCCGCTAAAGCATAGAGGGTAACGAGAATTGCCTGGCGGCGCAGCTCGGCACCCACTTTCGGCCCGACGATCTCGACGTTGCGGATCGCAAAGCTGCCCAGAGCGCTGCTGCTCTTTAATGCGGAAAGCACCGCCGGGGTCACGCCATCCACACTGGAAAGGTCATCGAAATTCGTTAAGACGCCCGCTCTATTATTGTCCCGGTAGGCCAGAATTTTTCGGGCGAGCTGCACGTAGCGGTCGCCAGCGTTGGTGGACAAGCCCAACGGGTCGCGTTCGTTGAGCAACGCCGCGAGCGAAGAAGGAGTAGCAGCGTTAAAATCCGGCTTGCTGGCGTCCTTCACTCCGTAGATCGCATTCAGGGCACTGAGCACCTGCGCCTTGCTGGTATCCAGCGCCTGATCGCCCTGGACTTTCTGTTCGACGAAAATGAGCACTTCGTTGGAGTTCGCGCTGGCGATGCCGCCGCTGCTGATGCTCTGGATTTCACTATTGCCAAGCCCCTGGGCGGACAATCCCCTGCGGATTTGGTCGATATTCGGCGGCTGGGCAAAGCCTACATCCACGTTGGTGCCACCCTTGAAATCGATGCCGTACCGCAAACCACCCTGTAGCGCCCAGGAGACTAAACCAGCAAGGAGGAGGATGCCGCTCAAGGCATAGAAATACTTAGCCTTACCCATCCAATCGATGTTGGGCTCTTTGAAGAACTCGATCATGCCGGATTACTTCCCTTCTTTAGACTCCAGCTCCTGCCGATTTGTTCCCGGGGCCCGCATCCCTAGCCATTTAGACAACCGGGCGGGGTACTAAGTGCCCGCAACCGGCACGCCCCAGACCCGTTTTAAGTGCGGCTCAGATGCTTAACTCTGCTTGGCGGTCCATCTTCGTAAGGTGATACTGAAAAATCGTCTTGGACACGTAGATCGCCGTGAATACGTTGGCGATCAGACCGATCGTCAGCGTAATAGCAAAGCCACGAATCGGCCCAGTTCCAAAAAGGAACAGGAAGAAGGCGGAAACCACCGTGGTGACGTGGGTATCGATAATCGTCAGGAACGCCTTGTCGAACCCCGCTTGCACCGCCGACCCGGGCGATTTCCCGTTGCGCAATTCTTCGCGGATGCGCTCGAACACCAGAACGTTCGAGTCCACACCCATGCCAATCGTCAAAATGACACCGGCGATGCCCGGCAGGGTCAGCACCGCGCCAAAAGCCGCCAGCGCCGCCAGAAGAATGACCAAGTTGAGGATCAATGCCAGGACGGCATTGCCACCAGAGAGGCGGTAATACACGAACATGAAGATCATCACTACCAGCAAACTGAAGATCGATGCCTGCACGCCATGCCGGATCGAATCAGCGCCCAGCGAAGGACCCACCGTGCGCTCCTCCAGATATTTGATCGAGGCTGGCAGTGCGCCGGCACGCAACACCAAAGCGAGATCGTGAGCTGACTCCTGGCTGAAACTGCCCTCGATGAAGCCCTGGTCATCGATTCGAGATTTAATCAGCGGCGCCGAGTACACGCGATGGTCCATTACGATGGCCATCTGCCGGCCGGTGTTCTGCTCAGTGAAGGGACCAAAACGCCGCGCGGCCTCCGCGGATAAGGAGAAATTGACTTGCCACTGGCCTGGATTATTGGTGTTGCGATTTTCGGTGGCGCTGCGCAGATCGCGACCGGTTACCACCGCCGCGCGGCTCAGTACGTACCAGTTCTCTCCGGTGTCGGCAGCAGAGCTGCTGCGGCTTTCCGAGCGGCCGGAAACCAATTCCGTCCCGGCAGGGAGAATGCCGCCATGCCCCGCTAGTGCCGCAGCTTGGGAAGGATACGGATTCGGATCTTCGACCAACTTCAGTTCCAGCTGGCCGCCGGCCTGAATCACGGCCTTCGCGCGGGAAGGGTCGCCTTCGCCGGGCAGCTGTATGAGAATTTCGTTGTCTTTGCGGCCGTGGGGCTGAATCGTCGGCTCCGTCAGACCCAGAGCGTTGATGCGGCGCTCGATGGTTTCCAGCGACTGCGCCATCGTCTGCTCTTGAATTTCGGCAATGCGGCTGGGGCGCATGGTCAACGTATAGCCGGAAGATTCGCCCGCGGCCGCCGACATATCCCAAGTGCGGGAGAGCTGGTCGTTCACCAAGTCCCGGAATGTCGAAAGCTGATCGGAGGCGACGTTGCGCACCAGGACGTGTGTATCGTCGACGCGGCGGACTTCATCGTAGCGAATGTTCTTCCCGCGCATCTGGCTGGTGAGGCGGTCAACGGTCTGGTCGGTCTCTTGCGCGATGGCTTCCTGCACCTGCACTTGCAGGATCAAGTGCGTACCGCCCTGCAGATCAAGCCCCAGCTTGATCTGGTGGCCCAAATTGTCTTTGAGCTGTGCGACCGAGGCGGGGAATGTTGGCAGGCCGAACAGACCGTACACACAACTCAGAATGACAACCAGGATGAAGAGCGCTTTCCACTTCAGATTGGGATTCATGGTCAGAGAGTAAGGCGCATGATCTGGCGGCGAGTGGGCTTATTTCGCATCTTCCGATGCCTCCACCTGCGTAATCGCCGACCGCGCGATGCGAATTTTTACCTGATCGGCGATCTTGAGGATGACCGTTTCGCCGTCGATACCACCGATCGTGCCGTAGATGCCGCCGTTGGTGATCACCTTGTCGCCGGACTTCAGGGCGCCGAGCATCTGCTGGAGCTTCTTGCGCTGCCGCTGCTGCGGCAGAATGAGCATCACGTAGAAGATGCCCATCACAACCACCATCATTACCAGAGGGCTGCCGAGCGCGCCTCCCAAGCCGCCGGTCTGAAACATGATCGCCGCAAACATATTCGTGCTGGAACCGGTCCTTTCACGTACGACCCCGATGGGCCGGGATCAACTCAATGCTGCTGCCTTGCCCCGCGCTGCAACCAAAAAAAGATAGAAGCAGCCAACCGCGGGCTGATTCCCCGCTCCTAAAGCCTGACAATTCTCTTCTGGTGGTGCCGCGCGGACGGCCCGCGCGCCTCTCAGAGTCCCGTGACCCAGACCCGGTCGGGATCAACTCAGGCCGGACCCGCTGCATAGCGCGCGTGCATCGCAGACGAGAATTTCGCTAGGTTCCCAAACTCGATAGCCTCGCGGATTTGCCGCATGATGTCAAGGTAAAAGTGGACGTTGTGGTGGGTCGCCAGGATCGCCGCGGTGATCTCTCCGGCGGCGAAGAGATGCCGAAGATACGCGCGCGAATAGCGGCGGCAAACCGCGCAGGGACACGCCGGATCGATGGGCCGCTGATCCTCGATGTAGCGCGCATTCTTGATCAGCACGCGGCCTTCGCTGGTGTACAGGCACGCGTGCCGCGCCGCGCGCGTCGGCAGCACGCAGTCCATCATGTCGATGCCCAGCGAAACGTAATCGGCGATTTGCTCCGGACGGCCGACACCCATCAGATAGCGGGGACGATCCTTGGGCAAGAGCGCGGTCACCTCGCCGGTCATTTCGCAGGTCATCGCGTGTGGCTCACCGACGGCCAGCCCGCCTACCGCGTAACCTGGAAAATCCAGCTCCAGAAGCTGTCGCGCGCTTTCTCGGCGCAAATCCGCGAACGTCGCGCCCTGCACGATGCCGAATTGCCACTGCGCTAGGTCGCCGTTGCGGCTCGCACATTCCAGAAAGAAGGCTCGCGCGCGCCGCGCCCACGCGGTCGTGCGCCTCAGCGCCGCTTCCGCGGCATCGCGCGGCGCGGGAGTTTCGATGCACTCATCGAGCACCATGGCAACGTCCGACCCGAGTGCCAACTGAATCTCCACAGCCTTTTCCGGCGTGAGCAGATGCTCCGAACCGTCGAGGTGCGAACGAAACCGGACACCGTCCTCTGTGACTTTACGAAGTTGCGCGAGGCTGAAAACCTGGAAGCCGCCTGAATCCGTGAGGATCGCCCGGGGCCAAGACATGAATCCATGCAGCCCCCCGAGCTTGCGGATCAGCTCATGCCCCGGCCGCAGATACAAATGATAGGTATTGGCGAGGATGATTTCGGCGCCCAACTCTTCGAGCGCCCCTTGCGTCAGGCCCTTGACCGTGGCCGCCGTTCCCACCGGCATGAAGAACGGCGTCTGGATCGCACCGTGCGGCGTGGTCAGCCGCCCACGTCGCGCCCCGGTGGGATCGGTTTTGCCGACTTCAAACGAAAAATTCACTCCGCCAGTGTAGCAGGGCGCCGATCTAGATCGCCGCCCACGCTACCTTGGCCAGCACCCAAACGCCCCACAGTCCAAAGACGATCCCGAAGCTTGCAGACGGCTTGATTTTCTTGGGGTTCGCCGCCGCAAAACCGATCGCCGCGAGCACGAGAAACCAGATCCAGAACAATTCCAGCGAACTGCCGAGCGCGGCCAGCGGCTTCGGCACACCATCGCCAAAAAACGCTTTGAGGTTCGTGGCCACGATATTCTCGGGATCCACGTCGCCATAGCTCTTCAGCGGAAGGATGATCAGGGCCAGAATGCTGGAGATCGCCGTGGGCAAAAATGCATGGGTGGTGATCCCAAAGGCCGCTCCGTAGCGTAGTCCCGCGCCGCTAAAAAGGTTGAACGCTCCCCAATAGCACAGAGCAAAAAGCAAAGCCGAGATCGGCACAGCCACGACCCCGATCCCATAAGAGAAAAAGGACCAAAACTTGATCTGTCCCCCCAAAGCCTGATCTTTCTGTTCCTCGGAGAGCTGCGAAAAGCGCGGGTTCTCTTCCGCCTTGTGCCGGATGTATTCCCCCCAGTTCATCTTGGTGTTCATCAACGCGCCCACGGAGGTTGCAAGAATTGCCAGCAGCAGGAGCGGCGCGAGCCAGCTAGGCCGCTCGGCGATGCTGGCAAAAATCTGTTTCGGACTGACAAAGACGCCGATGACCCGGCCAAAATGATTGATAGGAGCCTGCGCTTCGGGCGCAGGTACGGAAGTAGTTGCCATCGAGGTTCCTCCACCACAGGATGCCACTTAGAGTACGTAGCTTGGCGTTCTCCGTATCTCTACGCAGAAATGCCAGAGAAAATTTCAGGGCTTGGAGGCAGACGGTTGACCCCACCGGAGGAGCTAGGCTCGCGGCAGTTCCGGCACAGCCGCCAGCAACTCCCGGGTGTAGGCATGCGTGGGCTGGTGCAGCACTTGCTCAACCCCGCCCATCTCGACAAACTGTCCGGTTCGCATGACGGCGACCCGCGTCGCCACCTGTGCCACAACCGGCAAACTGTGCGAAATGAAAATGTAGGTCAATCCGAATTCGCGCTGCAACTCCTGCAACAACAGCAGCACTTGCGCGCCGACGGAAACATCCAGCGCCGAAACCGGCTCATCGGCCACCACCAGCTTTGGCCGGAGAATCAACGCCCGCGCAATCCCGATGCGCTGCCGCTGCCCGCCGGAAAATTCGTGCGGATAGCGCTTCTGCACATCTTCATTCAGCCCCACGCGCTTGAGCATCGCTGCCGCGCGATCCTGTCGTTCCGCTGCGGACAGCTTCGGCTCATGAATCGCCAGCGGCTCGGCAACAATTTCACCCACACGCATTCGGGGATTGAGCGACGCAAAAGGGTCCTGAAAAATCATTTGCATCTGCCGCCGCTGCTCGCGCAGCTTTTCTCCGTTGAGTGCCAGCAAATCTTGTCCGCCGAACAGTATTTCGCCCGAATCAGGCTCGATCAGCCGGAGCAGCATCCGCGCCAGCGTGGTCTTTCCGCAACCACTCTCGCCGACGATGGCAAACGTCTCGCCGGGTTCCACGGAGAAGCTGACGCCGTCCACCGCCGTGAACCGCTGCCCTTCCCCATCGCGTGAAAACACACCCGCGGAACGGCGATAGCTTTTCCGCAATTCGCGCGCAGCGATGAGGCGCTCAGGGGTCATTATCTATGTCTATTTCTCGTCGAGCGGCAATCTTCGCACAGTTCCTAACGGCTCCGTCAACCTCTTCCGCGATCCCTCCGGGCCCACCGGCATCGGAGCTTTCCACCCGAGCTTGCCCGGCGAAAGTGGCACGCGCAACTCCCTCCGCGGCAACGGCTTTGCCGGTCTGGATCTTGGCTTGGCAAAACGTTGGAAAATGCCCTGGCGGGAATCGCAAACGCTCCAGTTCCGCTGGGACGTCTACAACGTTCTCAACCTGACGCGTTTCGATGTGGAGAGCATCTCCACTCCGCTCGATTCCGGCTCCTTTGGTAAATACGGCGGCTTGCTGACCAACCCACGCGTCATGCAGTTCGCATTGCGCTACGAGTTCTAACCTCGCGAATCGCTACTCTGAGGGAAAGGGCCTCCAGACTTCTCTGGAGGCCCTTTTTCTGCGGCAATGCCAGTCAGCACCGCTGGCCAAATACGAGAAGTCTTGAAAGTACGGAAAAGCACAGCCGCGCTATTCGTAGCGCAGCGCTTCCACAGGATCCAGCTTCGCCGCCTTCGTAGCCGGCCACACGCCAAAGATCAGCCCAATGCCCACACTCACAATCACTCCCGCCGCGGCGGCCCATAGCGGAACGCTGCCCTTCCACTCCAGAGTTAGCCGAATCAGCAGCACCAATCCATTCACCAGGATCAGCGCGATGAGCCCGCCGGCTCCCGTCAGCGTCATGGCCTCCAGCAAAAACTGCCAGGTGATGTCGCCTCGTTTCGCGCCGATCGCTTTGCGTATGCCGATTTCTCGCGTGCGCTCGGTCACGCTCACCAGCATGATATTCATCACCCCCACGCCGCCGATCAGCAGGCCGATCGAGCTCAGCACCATCGTCGCGATCGCCACCATCCCCACGATGTTGTGGAACTCCTGTACCTCCATCTCCGCCGTGTGGATGGAAAAATTGTTTTTCGCGGTGTAC
>JBGOVR010000011.1:0-54836 GCA_041478205.1 Candidatus Acidiferrum sp. | reverse complement strand
TGAAAAACGCCAGCGCCTGCTCGGTCGTCAAGCCTTTGGTGTACTCCGGAAATGGCTGCGTGGAAATGCGGATCGTCTGGACTTCAAACCCGCGCGACTCGAACACCGTCCGCGCATACTTCAACATCTTCACCGCGTCCGTAATTTGTGGCTGATACTGCGTGCGGTCAAGGTTGACGAACGCCGTGATCGCCCGAATCTTTGGCTTCTCCGGTTGTGCCGCCGGTTTCTGTTGCGCGTTGGCAATGCCGCATACGGAAGCCAGTAACGCTAGGACCGCGACGATAATGCGGCGGTAGGTCCGGAATCGGTTCAACCTGAGCGAGTTCATTGGGGGGCTCCTGTAGGAAACGATACACCGTGCGGGACAGCTTACCAAATTAGGCCGCTACTGATTTCGGCAATGGGTTAGTTTCCGGTTAGCCCGTGATACGGGCAGAACCAGCGACGGCGTCCGTCAATTCGTTTATGGGTGCTTGAAATTCCGGTAGATTTCCTGAAATCTGT
This sequence comes from Candidatus Acidiferrum sp., assembly GCA_041478205.1. Lineage (GTDB taxonomy): Bacteria > Acidobacteriota > Terriglobia > Acidiferrales > UBA7541 > Acidiferrum. The sequence goes on along the minus strand of JBGOVR010000011.1, from coordinate 54,329 downwards.
CGAGTGGGCGGTCTCCCATCCGTCATACATTCAGGGCGCACAAAGGCGCTCACAATTGTTCCCAAAGAGAAAAGGTGATGCAATTCGCCCTGCCAGTCTTCGAATCTCCAGAAGCTCTTGCGGCACAGAATAACGACGAAACCGATCTCTACCTCGGTGCTTGGCTGCAGTTCCCGCTAAGCGGTCGTTATCCCTTGGCCTCTCGTGCCGCCTCTACGAACTGCAAGTGAGGTCGATCCTACTGGCTCGCGTTCCGGCCGCCGGCCGCGGCAGCGCGGGGCGTCGCCTCGTACGCGGCGACCGAGCCGAAGTAGGCTACGTAAATCCTGTGCGTCGCCGGATCCACCACAAGCGAATGACTGCCAAAATGTGTAGGCGCATCCTCGAGCACGTGATAAGAGTCGGCCGAGTCCTGCTGAATCACCGTCATGGTGCCCACGCCGTTCGCTGTGTACACGCGCTTCAGCTGCGGATCGTAATCGGCGCCATCCGTACCCGCGCCAATCTGCAGTGCCGCCACGATCGAGCCATCGCCCGTGTTGATCACGACGAGTTGCTTGTTGCGGCAGGCCACAAACAGCCGGTGGTGCGCGGCATCGAGCGCGAGGCCCGTCGGCCCTTCGCCCGGCGCGACCTTATACCGCTGCGTCACCGCCTGCTTTTGCGGATCGACGACAACGAGTTCGCTGGTGTCCTCGAGATTCTGGTAGATCGTGCCGGTCACGGGATCGGCCTGCGGGAACTCCGGTTCACCGCCCAAGGGAATGGTCGCGACGACCTTAAGCGTCGCGGGGTCGATCAGCGTCCCGCTTTTGCCGTCGTGGTTGCCAACATAGACGAGCTTTGCGGCGGAATCGTAGATGATTCCGTCCGGATCGTCTCCGCCGGGAATCTTTTGCACGAGCTTGTTCGTCGCCAGGTCGAATACGCCCACCACGTTGTCGCCGCTGGAGCTGGCAAAGCCCAGGCCGCGCTCAGGGACGATGGCTACGCCATGCACGCGAGTCAGGCCCGCGATCATGGCGATCGGCTGGTTTGTGGCCTCGTCCACGACGCCCACCATGCCTTGGCTCGCATAGCCCGCGTACAGCCGCCCTCCGCCCACCGCCAGGTAATCGATGAACGGCCGCCCCATCTTGAACGGCACAGGGAAGGAGATGGTTCCGGCCGGCGTCACGGTAGTGCCCGGCGAGCGTCGCGACAAGTAAATGCTCAGCGCGACAACAACCACTACGGTCAAGGCCACGACCGTGCCTCCCGCCCACAGCAGAACCCGCAGCACTGTTCTCATCTTGCACCAACCTTCAAAATTTTTTGTTGGACCTGATTTCGTGGAAAAACATGCCGACAGCGTGGGACGCAGCTGCTCGATAGATGCCGCGCATGCTCATCCCGTGTAAGCTTGACGTATGGCTGAGAAACACAGGCGCTCCCATACTCCTGGGAGTCCGCAATGGTGGGTGAGCCGCTCGCGACGCATTGAGAAGAACGGTGGGCCAGGCCGCCCGTCCATTTCTTTCGACAAGATTATTGCTACGGCGCTTGAGACCGTCGACGACGTGGGCCCGGAGGCGTTCAGTATGCGTATGCTCGCCGACCGACTCCGCTCGGGCACGGCCACGCTCTATCGACACGTCGCAAGCAAGGCCGAAATACTGGCGTATGTCGTCGACCGAGTCCTTGGTGAATTGACCGCCGACGATTTGGACTCTTCTCGGCAAACGTGGCAACAGGCTTGTGCGCGGATCGCTGAGGATCTCTATCGGGTACTCAACGCACACCCGAAACTTGTTCCCTTGCTGGTCTCCCAAGTTCCGATTGGACCTAATGGGTTGACGGTCCGTGAGCGTGCGATTGCAGTGTTCCTTACCAAAGGGTTTCCGCCGGACCTTGCGGCTCGGGCGTACACTACTATGGCTCACTACGTAGCGGGTTTTGTAATACAGCAGCATGCTGCGGGTCCTCCCCAGTCTCGAGAGAGCGCGGACCTGCGTCGCTTCTACCGGAATCTCGATGCAAAGGCCTACCCCGCCACGATCAAAGTGGCCGAGTTTCTTGGGGCGTCTGCCGATCACGAATTCCAATTTGGCCTCAAGATGGTAATTGATGGTCTGGACCTTGCACGGCGATAGCTTTCGAGGTTCCGCGCAGCGTTGTCCTAAGCAGTGACATCACGCTCGGAACGCCTCCCTGAGAGCCACGTCTTCAACAGTCGCAGCCCCGCCGAACGCTACAAAACCGCCGCTTTCAACGGCATCAACTGCGTGGGCCAGGGCCAATAGCCCGCTTCGGCCTGTCAGGCGCCTGTCGCTCTAAGCCGCGGCTCAGCCGCGGCGCGAAGCAACCACGGCACGGTCACCCCGCGGAAGATCACCGGATCAGTCCAGCCCTTGAGCTCGCGTCCCATGTGCCCGCCGGCGGGATGGATCCACGCTTCCTTGGGCACGTCGCCGCTGCTCAGCAGCAGCTCGATATCTGACATCGGCACCTGTGTGTCACGCACTCCGTGGATCACCAGCATCCGCGTGGTGGGCCGCCCGACGATGCCCTGGCGCACCAGCGATAGCTCACCGAACGAGGCTGCCAAATCGTCCACTGTGCGTGCGTTTTCGCACATGAACATCAGCGCCGGGCCCAGGTCGAACAGGTATTCGCGGTTGGTCAGCGTCTGGGTACGTATGAACCCCTCGTCGAACACAGTGTGCACGGGGGGCGACTGCACCACCACCCCGCGCAGCCGTTCCCGCTCGGTGACCGCTAGCTTCACCGCCCAGTAGCCGCCGAAGCTGCCGCCGTAAAGCAGCACCCGTTCCGGATCGGTCTGCGGCATGCGGCAGACGAAATCGAGCACGGCGGAAAACATCCTGTCGGCAGTCGGTGAAATCTTCAGGGGCGTCTCGCCCGTTCCGGGCGACTCCACCGCGACGTAGCCGGCGCCATGAGGTAGCACCGCGGCAAATCGCTCCGCGATGTCCTCCTTACGGCTGTCGGCGCCGCTGATCGCCACCACGACAGGCACCTTCTCCTTCGCGGCCGCAGCCGGGAGCTGCCGGTAGGCGATGATCCAGCTGTTCTCGAAGGGAATGCCCAGTGTTTCGAGGGGCGGCGTCTGCAGCTCGCCGTGCTTGCGGAACGCAGCCAGAGCCTTCTGGTAGGCGCGCTGCTTGCTGGACGAGTTCGGCACCGGCCAGCGCGCGAACGAATACAGACGCCACGCCTGCAGAAATGCGGCATCGGCGCCCGCGCGTTCGCGGGAGACGAGCCCCTCGGCGCGTTCCATGTAGCGGTCGCCGATCTTGCCCCACGCTTCGGCCCATTCGTCAGGGTCGAGGCTGGTCAGGCTGCCCAGCGCCTCGCGTGCGTCCTCGGGTGCGATGCCGACCAATGGATAGCCGTTGCGGTCGGCGCGCGCCTGCGCTTCCGCCTTCAGCTCGTCGAGCGTCCGCTGCATCGGCAGCGGGGTAGCTGCTGCCGTCATCCGTTTCCCTTCTGCGCCTTGCCGATCACTTCGTTGAGCGAGCGGCCTAAATCCTGCAGCATCACGATGGCGGCGTTGCGTCCCGGCGCGCCGGTGATCGAGCCGCCGGGATGTGTGGTGCCTCCGGTCTGGTAGAGGCCGGGGATGGGCATGCGGTGCTGCGCCCAGCCGGGCACGGGCCGCATCGCGTCGCTCTGCGCCAGGTCGTGCGCGCCGCCGTGGATCGTGCCGTGGATCATGTGTGGGTTGGCCGCCTCGTAATCGTCGGGGCTGCGTACCAGCGACGCCAAAATTTTGTCGCGAGTCAAGTTGGGCGCGGCACGCGTCACCTGCTCGAGCTGGCGGTCGAACTCGCGCCGCTTGATCGCCTCCCAATCGGTTTCACCCTCCGGCAGCGCCCACGCCTGCATGGTGAGGAGCTTCACCGTGTGATGGCCGTGCGGCGCGCGCGAAGGATCCGCCAGGGTAGGGGTCGCCAGCAACATCCACCTCGTGTGCTCGACGTGCCGGTTGTCGCGCATCGCGCGGCCCAGTGCGACTAACTCCTCGGGCCAGCCGGCCAGTCCCGCCGAGGCGGCGCTGCGCGGCCCGTCCGGCGTGGCGAAGATGGGCGGTTCGGTGGTCAGCAAGTAGATGCCGAACGCGGCTCCCCCGCCGATGTCGTAGGTGCGCACGCCGTAGAGAAAATCCTCGCCCCAGGCCTCCGGCGGCGCCATCCCGATCAGATGCTTGATGTGGATGGTCGAAACTACCGCCTTGCGCGCCAGGTAGCGCTCGCCGTCGGCGGTCTGCACGCCCGCGCAGCGGCCGTTTTCCAGCACCAGCTGCGTCACGCGCCGATTGCACAGCACGCGCCCGCCGTGGTCGGCCAGGCAGGCGACGATGGCGTCGCTTAGCTTGCCTGAACCACCCATAGGCAACGTCCATCCGCGCCGCTGCCGGCTGAAGACGATCGAATACGCCAGCGGTCCCGAGCCCGCCGTATCGATCGGCACGCCGGTCTGCGCCGCCTGCCATGCCAGGTACGCCTGGATGTGGCGGCTTTCAAATTCGCTGCGGATCACGTCCCAGGACGAGATGCGGCAGCGCCGCAGCCAGACGTGCCCGCGCGGATGCTTCCACAACATGTCCTCGAGCGACGGCCCGAAGCCCACCGGCGCGAACCGGCTGGCGCCGAACAGGTGCTTCACCTCGTCGAATTCGGCGATCAGCCTCCGATACGCCGCGGCGTCGGCCTTCGAGTAACGGGCGATCTCCTCGCAGGTACGCTCAAGATCGAGCCACGTGGTCAGATGCCGCCCGTCCGGAAACGCCACGTGCGCCACCGGGTCCGGGCTGATGTACTTCAGTCCGTATTTACCGAGCAAGCCCAGCTCGTCGTGCTGCATCAGTGGATTGCTTTGGATCAGCGTGTGACCGGTGGCGCAGGAATCGATCAGGTAGCCGGGCAGCAGCAGCTCTTCCGACGAAGCGCCGCCGCCAGGAACGGACCGAGCGTCCAGAACCAGCACGTCGTACCCCGCCTTGGCCAGATAGGCCGCGGTAATCAAGCTGTTGTGGCCCGCTCCGGCGACCACAATGTCGGCAGTTTCGCTCATGGCAGGCTCCCGCATGCGGAAGTCGTCCGCCTACTAGCAGCCGCAGCCGGAACAGCGACCGGCACCGGCTACTGGTGGTCGGCTATGGACATTTCGGATACAGCGTAGCCATAATTACCCCGCGAGTCAATCACTAATTTCCGAAAAGGAGAAAAACTTCGAGCGATGGACAGGATATTCTTTGGTGCAGTTTTGGTTCTGCTAGGCGGTGGATCCGTGACAAAGACGCCAACGCAGGTAGGTCGAGTTCAAATCAACGACCCAACATTAACGATTGCGGTTAAAAACTATGCCGGAGTTGATGCCGCAACCCTGAACAAGGCGGAAGCAACGGCGACACTCATATTCCAGAAGGCCGGAGTAAAGACGCAATGGATCGATTTGACTCCGCCGGTGATAGGGCACGAATCGACGACCGGTTTGTCATCGATTTTCGAGGTGCAGGTCCATATTGTCGCTGGCGGAGTGTCCGAGCAGCTTGTCGACCGCGATGACATCATGGGGCTGGCTCCTGGCAGCGGCCCAGGTCGGCAGCTCGTGTATGTGTTTTATGACAGGGCAGAAGCACTCGTGGAGAAACAGAAGATTGCTCGAATGGAGCCGGCCAGCCTCAGCCTCTGATCGAGAGCATCAACTACCTGGTTCCAACTTCCTTCACGCCCGATGGCAAGCAGCTCGCCTACTTCGACGCCACCCGAAATGGACAAATTTGGACCGTGCCGCTGGAAGAACAGGGTGGCGGGTTGAAAGCCGGGAAGCCTGAGCAATTTCTCAAGACCAGCTTCAACGATGTCTACGCCATGTTCTCACCCGACGGGCGATGGCTGGCGTATCGTTCGAACGAATCGGGAAAAAATGAAGTGTACGTGCGGGCGTTTCCACCGCCGTCTTCCGGGCAAGGTGGGCAGTGGCAGGTGTCGAACAGCGGTGGAACTTTTCCTCGCTGGTCGCGAATCGGGCATGCGTTGCTTTACCAGTCGGGCGACCAGATCATGGCCACCAATTACACACTGAAAGGCGACACCTTCGTGGCGGATAAGCCCCGTGTGTGGCTCGACAAACTCGGCAAGAAGGAGTGGGATCTGGCTCCGGACGGCAAGCGCGTGGCCGTGCTGACGCCCGTGGAATCGGCGGAAGCGCCCAAGCAGGACCACGGAGTGGTGTTTCTCCAAAACTTCTTCGACGAACTGCGTCGCCGCGTGCCCGCGGGCAAATGACATCGCATTGTCGGCAGCCTTCCGATAACAGTCGGATCGGAAACGCGTTGACTGGATAGTGGATGTATGGTCGGCAAACCGGAAGTTATCCTCGGACCCGATTTGTTCGGTGGTCAGGTTGTCAACGCCCTTTTATATTGCGTCGGATTATCGGAAACTGACCCGCTAGCCTGATTTCGCTTGACTTTTTCTTTCCTTTCGATTAGTATATTTTTTAGGTTATTCTGTCAGGCTACTTCCGCTCCCAAAGCAAAACAGTCTGGTTCGGACCGTCCAAGAGCGAAGAATCTGCTAACCCCTTTAGAATCCGCAGATCCAAGAAAAACGCCCGTAACTCCTTTATAATCCGCACTTCCAAATCTAAAAGACTTAAAGTCCAATCGAATCAAACGCTTTCGAAAAAGGTGGGGGGGGGAGGGGGTGGAATTGTTAACTAGAAAACACGCCCCAGCGCATAGGCCAAAACCGCGGCCCCTACACGCTACACAAACGCGGAAATGCCGGTGATCCGTTCCCCGATCACCAGCTTGTGAATGTCGTTGGTCCCCTCGTACGTGTATACGCTTTCGAGGTTGTTCATGTGCCGCATGATGCAGTAATCGTCTACGATGCCGTTCGCACCCAGAATGTCTCGCGCTTTTCGCGCCGTTTCCAGCGCGATGGCCACGTTGTTCATCTTCAGCATGGAGATGTGCGCCGCATCGACCTTGCCTTTGTCCTTTAGCCGCCCAACGTGCAGCGCTAGTAGTTGTCCCTTGACGATCTCCGTGATCATCCACGCCAGCTTTTCCTGCACCAACTGATGTGAAGCGATCGGCTTGTTCGCAAACTGCTTGCGAGTCTTCGCATACTGCAGCGCTGTGTCGTAGCAGGCCATCGCCGCGCCCAGCGCGCCCCAGCCGATGCCATAGCGCGCTTGGTTGAGACAACCCAACGGCCCCTTCAACCCCACCACGTTGGGCAGCAGGTTCGCTTCCGGGATCTCGCAATCGGTGAACGCCAGTCCTGACGTCACCGACGCCCGCAGCGACCACTTCCCGTGCACGTCCCACGCCTTGAATCCCGGCGTGCCTTTTTCCACCAAAAATCCGCGAATCTTTTCGTCCTCGCACTTTGCCCAAACCACCGCAACATCCGCGATCGACCCGCTCGTGATCCACATCTTTTCGCCGTTCAAGACATACTTGCCGTCCTTCTTCACCGCGCGCGCGAGCATGCCGCCGGGATTCGACCCAAACTGCGGCTCCGTCAATCCAAAGCATCCGATGGCTTTGCCTTGCTGCAGCAACGGCAGCCACTTGTCTTTCTGCGCGTCGCTACCGTACGCGTAGATTGGGTACATCACCAACGCGCTTTGCACGGAAACAAAGCTGCGCAAGCCCGAATCGCCGCGCTCCAGCTCCTGCGTCACCAGACCGTATGCGACGTTAGACATCCCCGCGCAACCATATCCCTGCAGGTTCGCGCCGAAAAAACCGAGTTCGCCAAGCTGCGGCACCAGGTGAGCCGGAAACGTTCCCTCGCGGCTGTGTTTTTCAATGATCGGGATGACTTCGTTTTCGACGAATTGTCGGGCCGTTTGCCGCACCAGCTTCTCTTCGTCATTCAGTTGCGAATCAAAATCAATGTAGTCCACTCCGCCGAATCCAGCCATGCCACTCTCCTCATTTCGCCGGCCGCAAGGCCATCACCCTGGCACACACCTGCGACGCCCTCTGTGCCTAGCCAATCTTGCCCTTTGAAGAACACCGCGTGGGGAATCAATTCGTTGCGGATGCCGTTCTCAGGGTGCGTCCCGTTTCGTCCACGGTTCGTTCGCAGTCATTGTAGCAATCCCCCCCGGCGCCCAGCAACGGCACCAGGCGACTACCTGGATCACACCTGGCCCACTTTGGGACGCACCCATCTTGGAGGTCCAGTCCGGGATACTTTTGCGTCTATTGCCCCCAGGTAAGTCACTGATTCCAAACAGTTTCTCTCCCGAAGCACGCTGTCGCTTGCGGTCCAAAAAATGCACAAGACCATTCGGGAGGAGACTGTGCACACAAGCAAAAGACTGGCAGTGGTGCGAACCTTCTGTGCGGGGTTCGGCACGCTCGGCGCCTTCTTGCTCACGCTCGGCTGCCACGTAACCTACGGACAATCTACTCAAAGTCCCCCCGCTTCCCAGGGCGACCTCACACAAGTGAGCATCGAGAACCTGATGAACATGGAAGTGACTTCGGCCTCGAAGAAGGCAGAAGCCCTCTCGGCGGCGCCGGCGGCCATCTTTGTGATCACCGGAGAAGATATCCGGCGCGGCGGTTTTTCGTCTGTGCCGGATGCGCTGCGACAAGTGCCAGGAATGCATGTGGCGCAGCAAAACGCACATGTGTGGGTGGTTGCCGCGCGCGGCTTCGGCAACCTTTTTAACAACAAGATGCTGGTGTTGATCGACGGTCGGATCGTGTATACCCCGACCTTCGGCGGCGTGTGGTGGGACGTGCAGGATCCGCCGTTAGACGACATCGACCGCATCGAGGTGATCCGCGGGCCGGGTGGAACGCTGTGGGGTGCGAACGCGGTAAACGGAGTAATTAATATTATTACCAAATCGAGCGCAAGAACCCAAGGGGCCCTAGCTTCTACATCCGCTGGAGTGAATGAAGGCTACGCGGCGCACGTGCGTTACGGCGGAAAGGTGGGCGAACGTTTCACTTACCGCATCTACGGCACGAGCAACTACTGGCTGCCCACGGTGCAGGCGAGTGGCGCAAAAAATTACGACACGTGGGCCATCTCGCAGGGAGGAGTGCGGTTCGACTGGGACGCCTCCGCAAAAGATACTTTGACGTTCGACGGAGAAGGTTACTCGGGGCGCGATCGCGACATCATTAACAGTTTCGATCCGGCCACGGGCACGCTAACGGCGCCGTCGAACTTCGTAACCAAGGGCGGACACATCCTGGGTAAGTGGACGCACGACATTAGCGAGCGGTCGAAAATCGACGTGCTGGGCTATTGCGATTGGACCGTCCGGAGCGATGTCTTCTCGGGAGAAGACCGGGACATCTGTGACTTCGAACTGCAGCACAGCTACTCCTTCACAAACCGGCAAGCGCTGACATGGGGTGCGTCCATCCTGACCACCGGAGAAACGCCGGTGGAAAACCTTACGGTTCAATTCAATCCGCCCTACCGCCGGGACACGACCTACAGCGCGTTCGCGCAGTACGACTTCATGCTGGTTCCCGACAAGCTGCGCGTCATCGCTGGATCGAAATTCGAGCACAACAACTACCCGGGATTTGAATACCAGCCGCAGGTCCGGGCGGTTTGGACACCGGCGAAATCCCACACCGCGTGGCTCGCGATTTCCCGCGCCGTGCGGACACCAACCCGCGTGGAGAGCGACGTGAAAACACCGGTGGTGTTGATATCCCCAGCGCCGCCCACTGTTCTGGTTGTCGAAGGGGATCCTAACCTTGCTTCCGAAGTGCTGCACGCCTACGAGGCGGGCTACCGGTACGGCTGGAAGCAGAAACTGGCCCTAGATGTCGCGCTGTACTACAACGGATATGACCACCTGGTTGGCACTGCCACGCCGGGCGCGCCATTTATCAATCCAAATCCCTTCTACATTGGGCTCCCCGTGGCCTACGCCAACCTAGGTGGCGGGCAGACGCATGGATTGGAGCTGTACCTGAAATACACACCGGTCCGTCAGTGGACGGTGTCGACAGGGATTACAGAACTCCGCGGCAACTCGGTACCAGGTCTCAGTGCAGCGGCCGCGTCAACCGACCCGAAGCACCAGCTGAACCTGCAATCCAGACTGGACTTGACACGCAACGTGAATCTCGACGCAGCTTACTACTATTACGATGCGATTGCTCACGCGCTGCCGCCGGTTAACCGCGTCGATGTAGGCGCATCGACAAAATCCATGCGCGGATTCACATTTTCCCTCTGGGCGCGTAACTTGCAGTCCAATCGACACCAGGAGACGCAAGGCTTGTCTTTCATATCAGGACAGATTCGGCGGTCGGTGGTCTTCCAGCTGAGGTGGGAGTCGAACTCAGACCAAGGGAAAGGCCGGCCTTAAGGCCTGATCGACTGGAATGCGGCGGATTTGTCCTCGCATAGCAGGCAGGTTCACGCAGCGAGGTGAGTAGCTCAGTGACATCCCGAACGACCGAAACGCCTTAGCCGGGTTGGCAGGGGACCCCGAGTGGCTTTTCCTATTCACTGGCTCGAGTGCGCCGACCCTCAAGAACGGGAAAGGATGCGTCGAGTTCACTTGGTATTTCCGATCGTGGAGTGGGGCCTTGAATCTCATCGTAGCGAACGATGCGCCCGGAAGAAGCGGCCCTCCGAAACTCGCCTGCGAAGGGCGGGTCCCGGCCGCCCGCGATTCGCGGCCATGCTTCTTGCGGTTCTGGTTGGCTTCGCCGGCGCATGCTTGCTTGCGGGTCAGGCCAGTACATCAAGTGAGTATCAGGTGAAGGCAGCGTTTCTGTTCCATTTTGCCCAATTCGTGGATTGGCCACCCGAAGCATTCAAGGACGCCGACGATCCGTTGACCTATTGCACGATCGGCGAGGATCCGTTTGGCGGCGCCCTAGACCAGAGCTTGCGAGGAAAGACGGTCGGGGGCCGTCAACTCCGGATTCAACATTTCAAGCAGCCTCAGGAAATTAGGGGCTGCCACATTTTGTTTATCGCCGCGGGCGAGCAAAGGCGTCTCGGAGCGGCGATGGCGAGTGTCAGCGGTCATCCGGTACTGACCGTGGGAGAGAGCGACCACTTTGTAAGGGAGGGGGGGATCATCGGTTTTTGCCTGCAAGACAACAAGATTCGCTTTGAAATCAATCTGGAAGCGGCGGAAAAAGCCAATCTAAAGATCAGTGCAAAACTGTTGGCCCTTGCGAAAACGATCATTGGCAATCCGAGGGGAAGCTGAAATGTCTTTTTATCGTGACGCCTCCATTCAGCGCAAGCTTACGTTTGTAGTTCTTTGCACGAGCCTTCTCGGGCTGAGCCTGGCGTGCTCCGCGTTTGAGATTTATGAGCGAGTGGGCTTCCGTGCCGCGATGACCAGCGAACTCTCCGCCTTGGCCGATACTCTGGGTGCCAACACGGCGGCTTCCCTGGCCTTCAACGATCAGAAGTCCGCGCAGGATATGCTGGGGGCGCTGCGCGCCGAGCGTCACATCGTTGCCGCGTGTTTGTACGACGCCGGCGGGAATATCTTTGCGGAGTACCGGCGAACCGGCGTCGACGCCGCATTCAAAATGCCTGCTCCGCAAGCGGACGGGGAGCGATTTGCATCAGATTCGCTCACCCTATACCGGACGGTGTCGCTGGACAAAGGGAACACCGGATCGATTGCTATCGTCTCGGATCTGGGAACCCTTCACGCCAAGATTCGGCAATACACGGGGATCTCCGCATTGGTTGTTTTGCTCTCCGTCCTTGCGACGTTCCTCGTTTCCACACGGCTCCTCCGGTTAATCACGGAACCCATTCTGCGGCTGGCAGGTATCGCCCGCCACGTCTCCGAACAGGAAGATTATTCCCTGCGGGCCACCTCCAGCGGCAATGACGAAGTGGGCACGCTCATCGTTTCTTTCAATCAAATGCTGGAACGCATTCAGGAGCGCGATTCCGCCCTTCAGAGCGCCAAGGATCAACTTGAGGTGAAAGTTCAAGAGCGAACGCACCAACTGCAGAAGCAAGTCAACGAGCGCGTGCGTGCCGAAGAAACCCTTTCGGAAGAGAGAAAAGTCTTGCGCGCGTTGATCGATAACGTGCCGGACTTCATGTACGTGAAAGATGTGCAGAGCCGCTTTGTGGTGGGCAACGCCTCGCTGGCGCATTCCATGGGGTTGAACGGCCCCGAAGAGCTGCTGGGCAAGACCGACCTTGACTTCTATTCCAGCGAGCTGGCGGCCAGCTACTTCCAAGACGAACAGAACGTGCTTCGCACAAAACAGGCGTTGTTCAATCGGGAAGAGGAATGCATCGACGCGGCGGGAAATAAGATTTGGCTGCTGACCACGAAGGTTCCTTTGTACGACAAGAACGGCCAGGTTACGGGACTTGCCGGCGTTGGCCGCGACATTACCGCACGTCAGAAGGTGGAAACCGAGAGGCAAAGAGCTAGAGAAGCCGCCGAGGCGGCCAGCCGGGCGAAGAGCGAGTTTCTGGCCAACATGAGCCATGAAATCCGCACCCCGTTGAACGGCGTGATGGGGATGACCGATCTGGCGCTCGAGACACAGCTTACCCCCGAGCAGCGGGAATACCTGGAGACCGTGAAGATGTCGGCGGATTCGTTGCTCGTCGTGATCAACGATATCCTCGACTTTTCGAAGATCGAGGCGGGGAAAATCGACCTGGAGGCCGTCGATTTCGATTTGCGCGATTGTCTGGAATTAGCGCTGAAGACTCTCGCGTTGCGGGCCGATGAAAAAGGCCTGGAGCTTCTGTGCGAAGTGGCTGCCGAGGTGCCGCCGGTGGTTCGCGGAGATTCCACGCGCCTCCGCCAGGTGGTGATAAACCTTGTGGGTAACGCCATCAAGTTTACGGCCGACGGTGAGGTGGCGGTGAAGGTTCAGGTCGAGGCCAGAGACGGCCACGATTGCATTTTGCGCCTTACGGTATCGGACACCGGCATCGGGATTCCCGAGGAAAAGCACGAATTGATCTTTGCCCCGTTTTCCCAGGCGGACACCTCGACCACCAGGAAATATGGAGGAACCGGCCTGGGCCTGACGATCTCCACACGGTTGGTGGAGATGATGGGCGGAAGAATCTGGGTGGAGAGCGAAGTGGGCAAGGGAAGCCAATTCCACTTCACAACTCGCGTGGGCGTAGCGGATGCCAAAGAGATCAAAGTCGGGACCATCGCCCCACCCGAGATCTTGCGTGGCGTGAAGGTTTTGGTAGTAGACGACAACCGCACGAATCGGCGAATCCTGGAAGGCATGCTGAGGCGTTGGGAGATGAAGTCCACGCCGGTGGAAAGCGGCGAAGAAGCACTGGCGCAATTGTCCGCGGCACGGGAAGCGCAAGAACCCTTCAGGCTGATTCTGACGGACATGCACATGCCCGGCATGGACGGCTTTGCACTCATCGAGCGTATCCGGCAGAAGCCGGAATTGGCCACGGCCACCATCATGATGCTCACTTCGGCGGGCCACCGCGGCGATGCGGCTCGTTGCCAGGAACTGGGAGTGGCCGCGTACCTGTTGAAGCCCATCCGGCAATCCGAATTACGCGAAGCCATCGCGCGGGTGCTGGGAGCCAGTGAGCAAGACGGCGCGATTCCGCTTGTCACTCGATTCTCTTTACAGGATGCGCGCGATCCGTCGGCGTTCTTGCGGATTCTGCTGGCGGAAGACAATGCGGTGAACCAGCGGCTGGCAGTGCGTTTGTTGGAGAAGAGAGGACACCACGTTGTGGTGGCTGGCAACGGCCGCGAGGCGCTGGAGGCACTGGGGAAAGCAAGTTTTGACCTCGTGCTCATGGACGTGCAGATGCCGGAGATGGACGGGATGGAGGCCACCGCCGCCATTCGGGAAAAGGAAAAAGACAGCGGATTTCACCAGCCGATCATCGCCTTGACCGCGCACGCCATGAAGGGCGATCGCGAGAAATGCCTGGGCAGCGGGATGGACGGTTATCTCACCAAACCCATCCGCCCGCCGGAACTCGACGAGATTCTGGAGGATTATCTGGCGCGCCGCTCGACATCGGCAAATGCGGTGGAACTGACCGGGCGCGGCAAGTGAAAAACGCCAGGAGTCAAAACAAGGATATATGGCGATTCGCTGGACCGGCCGAAGCCATTCCGTTCTTGACGGCTTGATGGAATGCTCGCTTCCCACTTGACGCCCCTCGCCGAATCCGGCGACACTCAATACTCTGATTTCTACCCCTCGTTGAGACGATGACGCCGAAAAAAACACGCAAATCGCTCGAAAGATTGCAGCCTCAAATCCTGATCTTCGACGTCGACGGCGTCCTCATCGACGTTCGCGGTACCTATTGGCGCTCCGGCCTAGAAACCGTTCGGTACCTCAGCGGCAAGCGCGTCACTTACGCCGAGCTCCACAAATGGAAGAGCAAGCCCGGCTACAATGACGACTGGCGCATGACCGCCGACTGGGTTACCTCTCTCGGCCGCCCGACCACTTATCGAGAAGCCCGCGAGGCGTTCGAAAAATTCTATTGGGGAACAGACGGCAAGCTCGGCAACGTTCGCAACGAAAAATTTCTTATTACCCCGCGCCAAGTCGCCAGTTGGGCCCGCCGCTTCGAGTTGAATCTTTTCACCGGCCGAAACCGCCGGGAATTCTCCTTCACGTTCGATTCTTGGCCGAGTGCCGCGCACTTTCGCACCGTGGTCACCATGGATGATGTGAAGAACATTAAGCCGCATCCTGAGGGGCTGCTCAAAATCCTCGGCAAGCGCGATCCCGCCACCGCGCTCTACGTGGGCGATAATATAGACGACGCTCTGGCCGCCCGCGACGCCGGCGTCCCCTTCATGGCCATCTTGTCCCGCAGCGCGCACGGCTACCGCCAGCGTGCCGCCCGCTTCCGTGAACTCGGCGCCCTTGCGCTTCTTCCCCGCGCCACGGACCTCAACGCCTGGCTTCCGCCGGCGTGAGGCAACCCTTTTTCCAGCATCTCTTCTAACTTACAGGCGGTGCGAAGCTCGGCGATATCGCCCGCCGCCACCGTTCTTCCCGCTGCGGCCGCTTCCGTCCGGGGAACTTTCCTTCTCAGAACCGGGAATCAACTGTGCGAGGCAGAAGCAGCGAGACAGCTATGACGTCAGCAAGGCGGACTGGTTTCTGGGGGATTGCGATATTGAGCGCCGCGGGCTTGGCGTGCCCGGGCTTCCTTTGCGCGCAAGCGCCGCCGGGACCGCTCCCGCAGGTGCAATCCCAAGATGCGCCACCCCCGGCCGCCAAAGCCCAGGCACCGAAGCCGCCGGTGCAACCGAGAACCTCGATTCTCGGCGCGTGGAAGCTCGACCCGGATGACAGCGACGACCCGCGCAAAAAGATGCAGGACGCCCGAGGCGGCGGAAGTAGCGGAAGCAATGGCGGTTATGGCGGCGGGCGGCGAATGGGCGGTGGGTATCCCGGTGGCGGCTACCCTGGCGGAGGAGGCAGCGGCGGACGGAGGTCTGGTTCTCCGGGCGAGAGCGATGAAGACCGCCAGCGTATGCAGGAGTTGTTCACTCCGGCACGCTCCCTGACCCTTGCCGAGGCCCAAAAGGACGCCGAGGTCGATGCCTTCGATGATCAGAATCGAAAGCGCGCGTTGTTCACCGACGGCCGCAAGCTGCAAAAATCAAAGGATTCTAATTATCAGGAGATTGCAGCTCACTGGGAGGGCACGCGCCTGACCACCGACGAGAAGAACCCGCGTGGCGGCAAGATGAGCCGCACCTTCGAGTTGGGTTACGACGGCACTCAGCTCTATGAAACCTTGCACCTGACCGTCGGCCGCGATAACACGCCGCTCGTCATCCGCTACGTGTACGACCAAGCGAACGGCCCCGCGCCCAGCGCCGCCGCGAGTTCCCCTGCGCCGCCAGCTAAGCAGTAAGTCACTTCACCTGTGACTCTCCGCCTTGCGTCGCATTGACGCCACGCCGCATCGGATGCTATAAAATATTGTTTGAGTAGGCAGCTTCAGACCCACCGTGACACTCCTTCCCGGGTCGGGGGTACGGCGCGGCTGCTAACCTGGGGTACAGGCGAAACAGTTTAAATGCAAGAAATCGGCCACCAACTTGGCGGACTGTTCCTTCAGGCTGTGCCTACAGTCCTGATCGTCCTGCTGTTCTACGTCATTCTCCGCGCGATATTTTTCAAACCGCTGCTCCAAGTAATGGCGCAGCGCGAAGCCCGCACTGCCGGCGCGCGCAAAGCCGCCGAAGCCGCCCAGGCTGCCGCCGCCGAAAAAGTGAAGCAGTATCAGGAAGCGCTCAAGCAAGCCCGCGCGCGCGTCTACGCAGAGCAGGAAGCCGCCCGCAAGAAACTCCTCGACGAGCGCGCCGCCCTGCTCAAGGACGCTCGCGGCAAAGCAACCGCCGAAGTTGCCTCCGCGAAAGACCGCGTCGCCAAAGAACTCGCCGCGGCGCGCCGTGACGTCGAAGCCAGTGTCGCCCAACTTTCCGCAGAAATTGCACGCCGGGTTCTGCAGGTCCCCCCGCGTCCCAGCAACCCCGCGCGAGGAGCTCGATGACCCGCAGCCGCCGGCTTCCTGTTGTTGCCAGTCTGTTTTTGCTGTTGTTTCTTACCGCGCTCGGCGCATATGCCGCGGAGGAAGGTGGCAGCGCCGCCACCGAGCAGGCCAACGAAATCTTCAAGTGGATCAACTTTGCCATCGTCGCAGGCCTCGTCGGTTGGATTTTCCTGAAGCTTACGCCTCCATTTTTCCGCAAAAACGCCGATGCCGTCGGCTCCGCCATCACCAAGGCGACCGCCGCCAAGGCCGAGGCCGATCGTCAGTTGCGCGAAGCCGAAGAGAAATTGGCGAGCCTGGAGCAGCAAGTCGTCCAGCTTCGCGCTGCGGCGCAACGCGAAGCCTCCGCGGAAGCGGAACGCATCCGCAATATCACCCAGGTTGACGCTCAGAAAATCGGGGCCGCCGCCGGCGCGGAAATCGAAGCCGCCGAGCGTGCCGCCCGCTTGGAGCTGAAAGCCATCGCTGCAAATCTTGCCGTGGACGGCGCCGAATCTCTCCTGGCCAAGCAGCTCACGCCGCAAGCGCAGGAATCGCTCGTCGCAGCTTTCGTGAAAAGCCTGGAAGGGAGGCCGAATTGAAATCGGCCAGCCTTCAGTACGCCAATGCCCTCGCGGACATCGCTCTGGCGCAGGGTGCCGCCGAGCCGGTCATCAAGCAGCTCGCCGATTTCGGAGCCATTTACGCGGAATCAGCCGAACTACGCAATTTCTTGGCAAGCCCGGCTGTGAACCGCGACGCGAAGCACGGTGTCATCGAAAAACTGATCGCGCGCCTGGGTGCCAGCAAGATCATTCGCAATTTTCTGTTTGTGATTGCGGATCACCAGCGCACCCACATCCTGCCGGAAATCATTGCTGCATTTCAGGAAGTGGTCCGGCAGCGGCAGGGTATTGCCGAGGCGGAGATTTCTTCCGCCGTCGAACTCAATGCCGCGCAAAAAGCGGAGTTCGCGCTTACCCTCGAGCGCCTCACAGGCAAGCGCGTCGAGGCAAAATACTCGCTCGAACCAGCGCTGCTTGGCGGCGCGGTTGTGCGCGTAGGTGACACGATTTATGACGGTTCGCTGCGCAATCGCCTGAACGTATTGCGTACGCGGCTCGCGGCGGAATAGGAATCAGGAGCACGAATGGCCAACATCAAGGCAGACGAAATCAGCAAGATTCTGCGCGAGCAGATCGAAAACTACGAACAGACCGTCGCCGTCGACGAAGTCGGCGCGATCATCAGCGTTGGCGACGGCATCGCGCGCATCCACGGCCTGGACAAGGTCATGGCCGGCGAGATGCTCGCGTTCCCGCACGACATCTACGGCATCGCGCTGAACCTGGAAGAAGAAGAAGTCGGCGCCGTGCTCCTCGGCGAGTCTTTCCATCTGAAAGAAGGCGATACCGTCAAACGCACCAACACGATCATGTCCGTGCCCGTGGGCGAAGCGCTCATCGGCCGCGTGGTCAATCCGCTCGGTGAGGCTGTCGACGGCAAAGGTCCTATCGCCTCCAAGCAGCGCAATCCGCTCGAGCGCATCGCTCCCGGCGTATTGGACCGCCAACCGGTGCGCGAGCCGGTCCAGACCGGCATCAAGGCCATCGATTCCATGATCCCGATCGGCCGCGGCCAGCGCGAGCTTATCATCGGCGACCGCCAGACCGGCAAGACCGCCGTCATCCTCGATACCATCATCAATCAAAAGGGTGGCGACCTGATTTGCATCTACTGCGCCATCGGCCAGAAGCGCTCCACGATTGCCCAAGTCGTGAAAGTCCTTACGGACGCCGGCGCGATGGACTACACCATCGTCGTTGCGTCGTCCGCCTCCGAACCTGCTTCCGTTCAGTACATCGCTCCCTACGCCGCGTGCGCCATGGGCGAATACTTCCGAGATACGAAACGTCACGCCATTACCTTCTACGACGATCTTTCCAAGCACTCCCAGGCGTATCGAGAGATTTCGCTCTTGCTCCGGCGCCCGCCCGGCCGCGAAGCGTTTCCTGGCGACGTTTTTTATCTCCACTCGCGTCTTCTGGAGCGCGCCGCCAAGCTCAACGACAAGCTGGGAGCCGGCTCGCTCACCTCGCTGCCCGTCATCGAGACGCAGGCGGGCGACGTCTCGGCGTACATTCCGACCAACGTGATTTCCATCACCGACGGCCAAATCTATCTCGAAGCCGACCTTTTCAACGCCGGGATCCGTCCGGCCATCAACGTGGGCATCTCCGTCAGCCGCGTCGGCGGCAACGCGCAAATCAAGGCGATGCGCCAGGTCGCCGGTTCGCTGCGCTTGGATATGGCGCAGTACCGCGATCTCGCGGCCTTCGCGCAATTCGGCTCCGATCAGCTCGATAAAGCCACGCAAGCGCAGCTTGGCCGCGGCCAGCGCCTCCAGGAAGTCCTGAAGCAGGACCAATACGTTCCGCTGTCCGTGGAAAAACAGGTGCTCGGCATCTATATCGCGACCAGCGGGTTGATGGACGCCATCCCAGTCAGCGAAGTGCGCCGCTTCGAGCGCGAATTGCTGCAGTTCGTCGAGACCAGCAATCCGTCGATCCTGAAGAATATTGCCGAGAAAAAGGCCCTCGATGATGGCATCAAGGCCGAAATCAAGAAGGCCGTGGAGGTCTTTAAGGAGCGCTTCACCGCCTTCGTGGCGGAAGCCGCGAAATAAGAACTCACGCGTAGCTACACGATCATGCCCACACTTCTCGATTTCCGGCGCCGCATCCGCTCGGTGAAGAACAGCCAGCAGATCACTCGCGCGATGAAGTTCGTCGCCGCGGCTCGGCTACGCCGCGCGCAGGAAGCCGCGCTGGCCGCGCGTCCTTACGCGCGGGAACTCGCTCGCGTGCTCCGTTCGACCATGGCGCGCATTCAAGAACCTCAGCACCCGCTTCTCGAGCGCCGCACCGAGCAGAACATTTTGGCCATTGTCCTCAGCGGCGAACGCGGCCTCGCGGGTGCTTTCAATGCCAACATTCTTCGCAAGGCGAGCGAATTCTTCCGCGCCAACCGCGACAAGAAGATCGTCACCATCCCCGTCGGCAAGAAAGGCCGCGACTCCTTCAAGAAGGCGGGCCTCACCTTCGCCGGGGAATATATCAACGTCCTCGCCCGCGTGGAGTTCAAGACCGCGCGCGAAATCGCGGCGCTTGCCACCCAGCTGTACGCGAAAAGAGAAGTCGATTCCGTCTACATCATCTTCAGCGAATTCAAGAGCATCATGGTGCCGAACCTGACTGTAGAGAAACTGTTGCCCGTCGAAGCCATTCGCGACGACAAAGACAGCGACAAGGATAAAGAAAAGAAGACCGAGAGTCAGGTCGATTACATCTACGAGCAGCCGGAAACACAATTGCTCGACAAGCTGTTGCCGCGGTACATCGAAACCCAGATACTCCGCGCGATGCTGGAGTCTTCCGCGTCCGAGTACGCCGCGCGCATGACCGCCATGGAATCCGCAACGAAAAACGCCGGCGACGTCATCGAGGCACTCACGCTGCACATGAACAAAGTCCGCCAGGCGGCCATTACCAAAGAAATTATTGAAATTGTCAGCGGCGCGTCGTACGGCGCCTAGGAGAGGGCATGGCAGAGAAATACGCAGCCGTCGGGCACGTGGTCCAAGTAATCGGGCCGGTTCTCGACATTCAATTTGAAGCCGGACATCTTCCCGCAATCTACAACGCCGTTCGCATCACCAGCGAGGGCTTCAACATTCCCGAGCCACTCGACGTCACCGTCGAAGTTCAGCAACATCTTGGCGAGGGCCGCGTGCGCGCCGTCGCCATGGAGCCCACCGAGGGAATGGTTCGCGGCATGAAGGCTTTCGACACCGGCGATGGCATCAAGGTGCCCGTCGGCCGCCCGACACTCGGCCGCGTGATGAACGTTCTCGGCAAGCCCGTCGATCAACTCGGCCCCATCGTCAGTGACAAGCACTATCCGATTCACCGCCCGGCACCAAAGCTCGAAGATCAGTCCACCGTGCTCGAAATGTTTGAAACCGGTATTAAAGTCGTCGATCTGATTGAGCCTTATTTGAAAGGCGGCAAAATCGGCCTCTTCGGCGGCGCGGGCGTCGGCAAGACCGTTCTGATCATGGAGTTGATTCACAACGTCGCCATGAAACACGGAGGCGTCTCTGTTTTCGCGGGCGTGGGCGAGCGCACCCGTGAAGGCAACGACCTGTGGTTGGAAATGTCCGAGGGCGGCGTCATCGTTCCCGGTAATTCGGAAAAGTCCCGCGCCGCTTTGGTCTATGGCCAGATGACCGAGCCGCCCGGCTCGCGCCTTCGCGTGGGCCTCACGGGCCTCACCGTCGCCGAATATTTCCGCGATGAAGAGCACCTCGACGTGCTCCTCTTCATCGACAACATTTTCCGCTTCGTGCAAGCCGGCTCCGAAGTTTCCGCACTGCTCGGACGCATGCCGTCCGCCGTCGGCTACCAGCCGAACCTCAACACCGAAATTGGCGAGCTGCAGGAACGCATCACCTCCACGAAATCCGGCTCGATCACCTCGGTGCAAGCCATCTACGTGCCCGCCGACGACTACACTGATCCCGCTCCCGCGGCGACCTTCGCGCACCTCGACGCCACCACGAACCTCAGCCGCCAGATCGTCGAGCGCGGTATTTATCCGGCCGTCGATCCTCTGGCTAGCTATTCGCGCATTCTGGATCCACGCATCGTCGGCGCCGAACACTACGCCGTGGCCCGCGGCGTAAAATCCATTCTCCAGCGCTACAAAGATCTCCAGGACATCATCGCCATTCTGGGCATCGAAGAACTCTCCGACGAGGACAAGCGCACCGTGGCGCGCGCCCGCAAGATTGAAAGGTTCCTGTCGCAGCCCATGTTCGTCGCCGCGCAGTTCACCGGCCTCGAAGGCAAATACGTCAAGATCGAAGACACCGTCCGCAGCTTCAAGGAAATCGTCGAAGGCAAATACGATGACGTTCCGGAGCAGGCTTTCTACATGGTTGGCACCATCGAGGAAGCTTTGGAAAAAGCGGAAAAGATGAAGGCCGGCGCCTGAAATCAAAATGCTCCCTGAATCCATCCAGCTCGTCATCGTTACTCCGGAGCGCCAGTTGCTCCGTGAGACCGTCGTGGAGGTTACCCTCCCCGGCGCGAATGGCTGCTTGGGCATTCTTCCCGGACACGCACCGCTCATCACCGAGCTTGGCATCGGCGAACTCACCTATCGCTCCGCGGGCGCAAGCCAACCGGCACCCCTTGCTGTTATCCGTGGTTTCGCCGAAGTCCTGGGGGACCGCGTCACCGTTCTTGCGGAATTTGCCGAGCGCCCGGAAGATATAGACATTACGCGCGCCGAGGAGGCCAAGAAACGCGCCGAACAGCGCCTCGCCGCCGCCGCTAGCGATCCTACCGTCGATTGGGATCGTGCCGCGGTCGCGCTGCAGCGCTCCCTGGTCCGCATTCAGGTTGCGGGCAAACAGCGCAGCGTCCGGGTCTCCGGCGAGTGACGCCGCAGCGCCCTGGCGAGCCGGGTCATCCAAGAGCATGAATCCCTGATGGAACCCGTCACGATGTACACCACGCGCTGGTGCCTGGACTGCTACCGCGCCAAATCTTTTTTGAAACAACGTGGCGTCGACTACCGCGAGGTAAACATCGAGGAAGATGCGTCCGCGGAAGCCATCGTGCTCCAAGCGAATCACGGCAAGCTCAAAGTGCCCACGCTCAAAGTCGGTGACCGCTACTTCGCCTGCAGCCCCTTCAATCCCGTCCAACTGGCCACCGAACTCAACATCTCCCTGAATCCCTAGCCGCTTTTTTCGCTTGACCGCAGGTTCTGCCTTTCGGCTCCAGGAGCGCCTTGCTATGCTCAGTCAATTCAGCGGCATGCCGCGCGCCCAAACATTTGTTATCTGCAAGCCTTCGTCCAGCAAAACGATATCTGCGTCCGCCCCGATCCGCAGCGCGCCCTTCTTGAACTCGATTCCCAGGAGCGTCGCGGGATTCACGGTCAACATGCGTACGGCATCCACCAGCGGCACGCCCAGCGCCACAATGTTTCGCAGCGCGCGGTCCAGCGTGAGCGTGCTTCCCGCGAGCTTTCCCTCCGCATTCCGGCACACTCCGCCAGACACGGTCACCTCAAATTTGCCAAGCGTGTACTTGCCGTCTGGCATCCCCGTCGCGGATATTCCGTCGCTCACCAGAATCACGCGCCCCGCGCCCTTCGCTTGCAGCAATACGCGCATGGCCGCTTCTTCTACGTGCACGCCATCCGCGATCAATTCCGCGCTTACCTCCGGCGAAGTCAGCACCGCGCCAATCACCCCGCTGTCGCGGTGCGAGAACGGCCGCATCGCGTTGTACACATGCACCGCGTGACGTGCCCCGCGCGCGATCGCCGCGCGCGCCTGTTCGTAGGTCGCGTCCGTGTGGCCCATCGCCACCACCACGCCCGCCTTGCGCGCCGCGTCGATACACTGTGCGGCGCCCAGCAGCTCCGGCGCAATCGTCAGAATGCGCGCATTCCCGGACGCTGCGTGCAATAACTTCTCCAGCAGCTCCGCCGATGGCAGTTGGATCCATTCCGCCGGATGCACGCCGCGCCGCGCCGGGCTGATGAACGGTCCTTCATAGTGGATCCCCAGAATTTCGGCGCGGGCCTCGTCCGTCTCGTGCTGCCCGGCGATGAACCGCGCAATTCCTTCGACGCTTCGGCAAGTGTCCTCGGGGCTCGCCGTGACCGTCGTGGCGACGAACGAAGTTGTGCCGTGCCGCGCTACGGTACGCGCGACCGCAGCCATGGCTTCCTCGCTGCCTTCCATCACGTCATGGCCCCCGGCGCCGTGGATGTGCACATCCACAAACCCTGGCACCGCGGTTTGCTCCGCTGCAGCGATCTCCCGAGCTCCCGCAGGCAGGCTCATCCCCTGTCGCGGGCCGATTGCTTCGATCACGCCGTCGCGGATCAGGATGCCTGCATCCAAAATCTCTGTCGCCGGAGTCAACGCTCTCGCCGTGTGTAGCAGGATTGTCGTCATAGATAGGCCAACATCGTAGCGGAAATCTCTCGGCCCGCAAAAACAAAACGGGCGGAGCCACAGCCCCGCCCGCCGCAAATGCGTCCCAACTTTTTTCCTACATGCTCTTCGCTGGTGCCATATCAACGCTGCTCAGCTTCAGCGTATCGCCATCCACCGTGCCTTTGACGGTCACGTGATGGCCGGCATGCTCGGCCACTTTGTCCTGATCGTCGATGGCGTACACTTTCTTGTCCGCGTCATTCACGAATACGTATTTTGAACCTGCCTTCACGCACTTGATGGTGCACTCGCGTGCTCCTTCGTGCGCCGCCTTCGCGCCGCACTTGGCGTCCGTGATGTAGCCTGTCCAGCTGCCATCGCCCGCCATCGCCAGCGCCCCGGCAAACAGGGCGACAGCTATTGCCGCCGCCAAACGGATTCTCATGGTTCGTCCTCCTATAACTCGATTGTGGTTTCGACGTTTCCGGCCTTCAGGCACTTGGATGCCCTGGCGTCGGTGTACAGCCCATTCCCCCATATAGTACGTCCGTTAAACCCGGCAGAGTGTATCCAAAAAGAAAGGGAGGATTCTGTCGAATCCTCCCCGTGGCCCTGCTGTGCTCTGGTACAGCAAAACCCTCTTAACAACTATTGACCGGAATTTGCTGTGCTCGCTGCGGACGTACCCGCCGCCTTCGGCACGCTCAAGTAGCCCGACGCCGTCGTCTTGGTCACCTTGTTGACCACCAGTTCCAGCGCCGCGTGACTTCCGCCCGTATAGAAGAAGATCGGCTCATTCACGGAGCGGTTCTTCTTCTCGAAGCTCTTGTCATCCGCCAGCACGTTGATGGTGTATTGATTCTTCTTTGTGTTTGTGTCCTTCAGCTCGATCTGCACCGATCCGACCTTCTCCGCACCGCTCTTGCGCGTCACGTTGAACTCGTAATAGTCACGCTGTCCCATCCGGCGGAGCTGATCGATTTCGTCGTGGTTCCTGGCGATCAGCGTGCCCATCTCGCTCGTCGCCATCTGTAGGTTGTTCTTCGTGGCATCCAGGTCGCTCCTCACGCCGGTGACGTCGCCGTTCAGCTTGTTGACGTCATCCGAGCTCGCCTTCGTTGCCAGCTGTGAATTCACCGAGCTCTCGAGCCCCGTCAGTTTCTTGTCCACCGCGGAAGTGACCGCTTTCGTCTGCTTCCGTGCCGCCAGCAATTCCGACTGGGTAAGGTTCAGCTTGTCCGTCACGACCTTCACATCGCTCTGCAGTTGCTGATTGATCTCGTCTTCTTTCGCCAGTCTCTGGCTCAACGCGTCATTTGCCTGTTTCACGGAGGCTTGCGTCGTCTGTTCGATGTTGTTCGCGTGGTTGATCGCGCTCCAGCCAACTCCCAGGCCGAGCAGCGATACACCGCCCAATATCGCCACTGCCAATCCTACCCAGCGTGGCGTTTCCGTTGTGGTCTGGTTAACCGGTTCTTGAAACTCGCTCATGGAATTCTTCTCCTTTTGCCTCTCGACCCTGCTGCCCCTAAAGGAGCACCTTCCACGCCAAATACCCTACGCCCTGTGGAAATCGAGTAATGTCAAGATTCGGCACGTCTTGCGGCAGATTATCGTCCCTCGTACGCCTCCTCATGAACGTACTAGTACCAGTAAAGATTACCCTCTGATTCACGCTGCGGTAATTTTTGCTGGCAGCGATGTTCCCCTGGCCGCAGCTCCGCGCGGCACCGCCCAAAAAAGAAACAGGCTGTGCAAAACTTCTTTGCACAGCCGCAAACTATTGTTTTATCAGAGGTTTGGCGAAGGCTAACGCTAGGCTATCCCGGTGACCGGTTGCGCATCGCTCTGTCGCGCCGACTCAAAATACCGATCTAACGTGGTATTGGCGGCGTCCAGAACCAGGTGGCAATCCCGGCATTGGCTAAGGTGCCGTTCGATCTCATTTTCCACAGATGGCGAGAGTTTTCGCTCTAAGTACCAACAAATCAAATGGATAGTGTCTTTGCAGCTCATGTCCCCCGTCCCCTCACAGACCTACTTGACCTGGCCCCGCCCCGCCCATATAGATGCATTTGGTCTACCAAAGAGTTCTTGCCCGGTCTGATTTATTAATTGCAACAGAATCATAGAGTTGAAGTGCATCCAGGATGCGAAGCCCCTCGCCCGTTCGAAGCTTGCCTGGAATCTTTACACGTGCGGTCGCGCATTTGCGCAGAAAATCAAGCTCTTCACCGTTGCGGCACTACCGTCATCTGGCGGAGGGCGGCGATGCGGTCTTCGAGTGGAGGGTGCGTGCTGAACAGCGAACTCAGCACCTGACCTCCAAACAGCGGTTTAACGATACACAGAGCGGCGGTCGCCGGCGCGAGAGCCGTCGTCGGGATGCGCTGATTGTACGCCCCCAGCTTCTGCAGAGCGCTGATCAGCCCGTACGGCTGACCCACCATGCGCGCCCCCGTCTCGTCGGCCGCATATTCCCGCGTGCGGGAGAGAAACAATTGCAAGAGCATCGCCGCGACCGGCGCCAGGAAAATCATCAGGATCGCGGACAACCCACCTCCGCCTCCTTCCCGATCATCGTCGCGTCCACCTCCAAACCCTCCGAAGAACATCGCCCACCGCCCCATCGATGCCAGATACGTGATGGCGCCCGCGATGGTCGCCGCAATGGAACTCGTCAAGATGTCGTAATTCCGCACATGCGATAGCTCGTGGGCGATCACTCCTTCGAGCTCATCGTCGGTCATCAGCTCCAGCAGCCCTTGCGTCACCGCCACGGACGCGTGCCCGGGATTCCGGCCCGTTGCAAACGCATTCGGCGCTGCCTCGGGAATCACGTAGAGCTTGGGCACCGGCAGACTAGCCTTTGCCGCAAGGCGTTCCATCACCGCGTACAGCCGCGGCAATTCCTCCCGCGACACCGGCTGCGCTCCACTCGACATCAGTGCAATCTTGTCCGAGAAAAAATAGGATATGCCGTTCATCAGGACGGCGAACGCCAACGCGATCTTCAGGCCCGTCTGCCCTCCGATCGCGCCGCCTACGACCACCAGAAGCACGCTCAACAGAATGAGCAGCGCGCCTGTTCGAAGAATCTTCATGAAGTCACCAGCAATTCTATCTACGCGAAATCGCGCCCGGAAATTTCAGTTTAGAAGTCGCGTGCGGGGGGCGTCAAGCAAGGCGCTCCACTCCGCATTCGACCTTCGTTATCGAGTCGCGGCGGCCACCGGCTTGGACGAAGTCACGCGTTCGAATCGCATCACGTCCTTCTGACCATCGCGATCCACGCGGATACGTTCGCCCGGCAGCACGTTTCCTTCCAGGATCTGCATCGCCAGCGGATCCTGAATCATACGTTGGATTGTTCGCCGAAGCGGCCGCGCGCCGTATGCCGGATCGTAGCCTTCGCGCACCAGCAGCTCCTTGGCCGCCGGTGTTAGTTCCAGCGCAATCTGCCGTTCCGCGAGCAGTTTCTCCACTCCGCGCAGCAACAGCCCCACGATGTGCTGCAACTGCTCTTTGCCAAGCGGGTTGAAGATCACGATTTCGTCGATGCGGTTGATAAACTCCGGCCGGAACGCCACACGCAGCGCTTCCATCGCCTCTTTTCGCGCACGCTCCGGATCGCGGTTCGCCAGCTCGAAGATCGCCGTCGATCCCACGTTGCTGGTCATCACCAGCACCGAGTTCCGGAAATCCACGGTGCGGCCCTTTCCGTCCGTCAATCTTCCATCCTCGAGAATTTGCAGCAGCACGTTGAACACATCGGGATGCGCCTTTTCGATTTCGTCGAACAGGATCACCGAATACGGGTGCCGCCGCACCTGCTCCGTGAGTTGCCCGCCCTCCTCGTAGCCCACGTAACCCGGCGGCGCGCCGATCAATCGCGACACGCTGTGCTTTTCCATGTACTCGGACATGTCGATGCGGATCATCAGCTTCTCGTCGTCGAAGAGAAACTCCGCCAAGGCCCGCGCCAACTCCGTTTTTCCGACGCCCGTTGGCCCCAGAAAAATGAACGATCCGATCGGCCGCTTGGTGTCGGACAAGCCGGCTCGGCTTCGTCGCACCGCGTTCGCCACTCGCGTCAGCGCTTCTTCCTGACCAACCACGCGCTGCCGCAGCCGCTCTTCCATTTGCACTAGCTTTTGCGCTTCGCCTTCCAGCAAGCGGCCCACGGGAATCCCCGTCCATTTGCTCACCAGCTTGGCGATATCTTCTTCATCGACTTCTTCTTTCAGCATCGGCGCACCTTTTTGCACCGAGACAAACTGTTCCTGCGCCTGCTTTAGCCCCCGCTCGGCTGCGGCGATGCTCCCGTAGCGAATTTCCGCCACCTTCGCCAGTTCTCCCGACCGCTCGTACTTTTGCTCTTCCGCTTTGAGCTGCTCGATCTGTTCTTTCAGTTTGCGAAGCTTTCCGATGGCATCTTTCTCCGCCTGCCAGCGCGCTTTGCGCCCGCTGGAATCCTCGCGCAGCTTCGCAAGCTCCTTCTCAATCTGGGTGCGCCGCTCCTTCGAGTGCGCATCAGTTTCCTTCAGCAGCGCCTGCCGCTCGATCTCCAGCTGCATGATGCGCCGCTCGATCTCGTCGATCTCCACGGGCAGCGAATCGATCTGCATGCGCAAGCTGGCGGCCGACTCGTCGATCAAATCGATCGCTTTATCCGGCAGAAACCTGTCGGAGATATATCTGTGCGACAGCGTCGCGGCGGCAATGATGGCCGCGTCCTTGATACGCACTCCGTGGTGCACTTCGTAGCGGTCCTTCAGCCCGCGCAATATCGCGATGGTGTCCTCTACGGTTGGCTCGCTCACCAGCACCGGTTGGAACCTCCGTTCCAACGCCGGATCTTTTTCAATGTATTTCTTGTATTCGTTCAGCGTCGTAGCGCCAATGGCGCGCAGTTCGCCTCGCGCCAGCGCGGGCTTCAGCATGTTCGATGCATCCATCGAGCCTTCCGCGGCGCCGGCCCCCACCAGCGTGTGCAGCTCGTCGATGAACAGGATGATCTGCCCCTCGGCCTCAGTAATTTCCTTCAGCACCGCCTTCAGCCGGTCTTCGAATTCTCCGCGAAACTTCGCGCCCGCCACCAGTGCCGCCAGGTCCAAAGCCACGATTCGCTTCGTCTTCAGCACGTCAGGAACGTCGCCCGACACAATTCTTTGCGCCAGTCCTTCGACGATGGCGGTCTTTCCCACGCCTGGCTCGCCGATCAACACAGGATTGTTTTTCGTCCGGCGCGCCAGGATCTGCATCACCCGCCGGATTTCTTCATCGCGCCCGATCACCGGATCGAGCTTCGATCGCCGGGCCAGCTCGGTCAGGTCCCGCGCGTATTTTTCGAGTGCCGCGTAGGTTCCTTCCGGATTTTGCGAGGTCACGCGCTGGCTCCCGCGCACGCCGGTCAGCGCCTGAAGAATCGCTTCGTGCGAAGCCCCCTGCTTTTTCAGCAATTGCCCCGCCGGGTCGCGGTCCTGCCCCGCGATCGCCAAAAACATATGCTCGGTGGAAACGTATTCGTCCTTAAATCCCTTTGTTTCGTCGAAAGCGCGTTCCAGGACGTCGTTTAGAGCGCGTCCCATGTTCTGTTGGGCAAACCCGGTCACTTTCGGCAACCGGCCCATCTCGCGCTCAAGGTCTTGGGTCAGTGCTTCACTGCGAATGCCCAATCGCGCCAGTAGCGGAGACACCACTCCATCTGCTTGCGCCACCAGCGCGGCCAGCAAGTGTACCGGCTCGATCTGCTGGTGCTCGTGACGCGCCGCCACCTCTTGCGCGCTCTGCAGTGCTTCCTGCGCCTTAACCGTCATTTTTTCGAATCGCAGCATGATCGTTCCTCACATCTCATTTCTTAAGAAAAGGGGCTGGCCAATGGCGCCAGCCCCTTTATCTTTCCAGAAATTACCCCCCCGGGCTTACTTCGCGCCCGCCGCCGCGGCCATCGCTACTGGCGCTCCGACGTTGACCTTGATCTGCTTCGGCTTGGCTTCCTCGCGTTTCGGAATGCTGAGCGTCAGCACACCGTTCTGATAATCGGCCTTGATGGCCTCCGAGTTCACGGTATTCGCCAACGAGAAGCTGCGGCTGAACGCGCCATAGGCCCGCTCGATACGCAGATAGCTGTCTTGGTCGACCTTTTTCTCAAACTTGCGTTCCCCGCGAATCGTCAGAATGTTGTTCTCGACGCGGATGTCCAAGTCCTTGGAATCGATGTCCGGTAGATCGGCTTTGACCACCAGTTCGTGTTCGGTCTCATAGATGTCAACGGCGGGCGCCCAGGCCGTCAGGTTGGATTCCTCACTGCTGGTGCGCTCGAACGCATCATTGAACAAGCGATTAATTTGGTCCTGCAGAGTAGTTGCTCCCCGGAAGGGAGTGAGTGTTCTCATGTTCTTAAACCTCCATCACTAGCTGACTACAGCATGATAATAAAATATGCGCGTCTTATTGTCAAGTATAATTACTGAGGCTCCTCAAAATACACATAAAGTGTTTGTAATCAATATTATAAGAAATATAGACGGCCACCAATCATTCTGGAAATGTAGTCCTCCGCGAGCCTCTCCATGCTAGGGTCCGCTGCTAAGTCACTCCTGTTCTTCGTCTTACGATGATTGCTGCTAGACTGCCGCGATGCTTCTCGACGAGCTTGACTACCATCTTCCCCGCGAACAAATCGCCCAGCGCCCGCTCGACCGCCGTGATGCCTCTCGTCTTCTCGCTCTGAGCCGTGCCACCGGCGAGTTTGAAGATCACCTCTTCGCCGAACTTCCTACCCTCCTCCGAGGCGACGAATTGGTCGTTCTCAACAATACGCGAGTGATTCCAGCGCGCTTGTTCGGTCGTCGCGCCGGCGTCCACTCTTCGCCGCCATCCCGCGTCACGCGGCTTGAGCACCTCAGCGGACGGGTGGAGGTTTTCCTGACTCGTCAGATCGATTCCGACACTTGGCAGGCGCTGGTGCGCCCAGGACGCAAAATGCAAAAAGGTGAGCGCGTTCTGTTCGGAGAAGGCGAACTCGAAGCCGAGATTATTGAGCGCGGTGAATTGGGTCTAAGGACGCTGCGATTCGTCTCCCGCGACGCGCACGCGGTCGCGGAGCACATCCATCGCCTCGGTCATGTTCCGCTCCCACCCTACATCGACCGCCCTGACGAATCCGCGGACCGCGAGCGCTATCAGACCGTCTTCGCCAAGCATGCCGGCGCTATCGCGGCGCCGACCGCGGGCCTGCATTTCACACCGGAAGTCCTCGAACAGATTCGCGGCCGCGGCGCCGAGATCTGCGAACTCACTCTCAACGTCGGCCTCGGCACCTTTCAACCGATTCACAGCGAGACGCTCGAGGGTCACGTCATGCACGCGGAGTCCTACGAAATCCCAGAAGAGACTGCACAACGCATCAACGCCGCACACACTGCTGGCCGCCCCATTCTTGCCATCGGCACAACCGTCGTACGCGCTTTGGAAGACGCCGCTTTACGCGCCACGGAATCGGGTTTCGCAGCGTTGGTCCTCGCCGGAAAAGCCGAAGCCCGCCTGTTTATTTTTCCTGGATTTCGCTTTCAAGTAGTGAACGCTCTACTGACCAACTTCCATCTGCCGCGTTCCACGCTGCTCGCTCTGGTCTGCGCATTCGCCGGACGCGAGCGCGTCCTGGCGGCGTACAAACACGCGGTCGAAACGGGCTATCGCTTCTACAGCTACGGCGACTGCATGTTGATTCGTTAAAAGCTGGTGCGAGCTGGCGAACGGTGCGTCGCGGTTTCAGCAACACCCTTCGCAAGGTCCTGCCATTTCAAAACTGTCACCACGAGGTTGACGCGCAGGGAGGCCACCGCAGGGTGCGCCTCCCTCTCGTCCGATCGGAAGGGATCACGGAAACGTCTCGCTACTCGCTGAAAACGAAAACGCGCTTTTGTCCCGAAAAGCGCACTTCCTTCACTTGCCCGTTCTCGCCCAACAGAACGGCGTCGTACGGCGACTTCGACTCACGATCTTCCCAGCGGCCTTCGCTTTCCGCGACGACCTGCTTGCCTTTTTGTACCGAGGCCTTGGTGCCGTCGATCAGCAAACGGTATTCACCGGCCTTCAGATCGGCCTTGCCCACTTTCGCGGCCTGTGGGATGTTAATCGTCTTGCTGACGGGCTTCGCAAATACGGGCACTGCAAGCGCAATGACGGCCAACAGCGCGGCACTTCGAACAAACGAATTGGATTTCATGCGTGTCAACTTCCTTTCCATCGGGATCAAGTCAGCCGTAAGACCACCTGCTGCCAGGCGAGACAGAGTTGACACGCGGGCTCGGAGACGAGTAGCCTTCCCCGAACGACACCTCCTCTTCCTGGACTAACGGCCGGAAAGATGCGTGTCATCGCCCCGCGGCTGCCACCGCGGGGTTTTTTATTGAGTTCTTCTGACTTACCTGCAGCAGCTTATTGCCGGCTGCACTCGTATAGACGAAACACCCCCCACAAATGTTTCGTCGCCTGGCCAAGATTTCTTGCTCAGTTGTCACGTATTTGTCACAAAACGGGCATTTTGTTTCGAGACGTCTTGTCGTCCTTCCTTAACCTTTCCTAAAAGTTAGAACTCCGCGAAACCTTTTCCGCTTTCCCGCGTCGCAACCATCCGTCAGCCGGTCGTTTTTGCAACCACGCGCGCAATCCTGCCGTGCATCGGCGCGCGTGTTCATCTATACTCAGTTGCTCTTTCGGATACCAGGACAGCAATGCGGATTCTCGTACTCAGCGATCTGCACGCCAACGCCACTGCGCTTACTGCCGCCCTTGCGGCCGCCAAGGACCGCTGGGACCACGCCGTGTGTCTGGGCGATGTCGTTGGCTATGGTCCCGATCCCAACGAAGTCACTTCCAAGATTCGTGAGCTCGGCGTGCGGACCATCCGCGGCAATCATGACAAGGCCGCAACCGACTTAATGGCCACCCACGATTTCAATCCCGTGGCGAAAGCCGCCGTCGAGTGGACTCGTTCCTGTCTCTCCCCCGACAATCTAAAGTGGCTCACCGAGCTTCCTCAGGGGCCGCTCGAAACCGACGGAATCGTTCTCGTTCACGGCGCATTTCAAGATGAAGACGAGTACGTTTTCACCCCCGCTCAAGCGCTCGAAGGCCTGCTCGATTCCACCGCGGCCGTCACCTTTTTCGGACACACCCATCACCAGGGCGGATTTTCCTACGAGAATCTCAATTCCAGTCTGGAAGTCCTGAACATTCATCCCCGTCCTTCGGAGTCCTTTGCGCCCCTTCGTACCGAGCCGCAGCGCCGCTATTTGCTCAATCCGGGCTCCATTGGTCAGCCTCGCGACGCTGACCCTCGTGCGGCTTTCGCCATCGCCGACCTCGAACATCAAATCGTTGAATTCTGGCGCATCCCGTATGATATTTCTGAAGTGCAGGCTCGCATGCGTGCCGCCCGGCTTCCCGAGCCTCTCGTTCAGCGGCTCGTGGTCGGCCGCTGAACGCGCGCCCGTTCGCCCGTTTCTTTCAGGAAACTTCATGCAACAGCAGCCGCAAATCGAAATGCCCAACCCGCAGCCTCCCGAGCGCAGCCAATTCAGCTTTGCCTTGACGCTGGCGGCCGCTGCCGTGGTTATCGTCCTCGCGGGTCTCTATTTCTTGCCCGGCCGTCAGTCACCTTCGCGAGGCACGGCGCCGGAAGCACACTTCGGCCCTGCCGAATACTCCTACGCGCCCAAAATCCATGTCGAGAATGTCGCTCTCAGTCGCGCCGAGAATTTCCTTCATCAAGAGGTCACCACGCTTTCCGGCGATCTCGTCAACACCGGCAACCGCCCGCTTCGCGCCATCGAACTTACCATTGAGTTTTCAGACGACCTCCGTCAGGTCGTTTTGCGCGAGACGCAGTCCGCTTTCGTTCCTGGGGCGCCCCCGCTCGCTCCCGGCGAACGGCGCAGCTTCGAAGCTTCTTTTGAGCACATTTCCTCCTCCTGGAACATGCAGCAGCCCATTATCCGTGTTACTGGTCTGCGATTTACTTCAATTAAAGATTAGTTCTCTATCTACGTACATCATATATAATCGACCCCGTGGAGCTCGCCGCAGAGCTGGAAACCAGTCTCCGGGAATTTGCCACCGCCTCCTCGGTCGAAGTCCGCGAGAACGGCAGCCGTGTCGCGCCGCTCGCCGGATTGTCTTGGGAAATTCGTGGTGCGTCCGCGAAACCCCTCCTGCATCTTTGGTCGGAACAGCACAATCTCACCCGCCGCGTTCTTGCCATCACCGATCATTCCGATCAGCGGCTCATGCTGGCCGTCGAGCGCTTCGGCCGCAGCAAGCCTGACCGTCTGGAATTCATTCGTACGGAGTTCGATCGCTCTGCCCGCGACCTTTGCCGCGAAGAATTCTGCCAGCGCCTCGCCCGTATCCTCGCCGAACGCTTTCCCGATGAATCCCTGGAATCGCTGACGATTTCACCCGACCTCGAGCACTCCCTCTCGGGAAATTATGCCCGCGGCCTTCTCCGAAACGGCTCGGCTCACTGGGCCGTGCTCGCCGTGCCCGATGGCGAGTCGCCGGAAGCCGCCGAGAACAGCCTGACCTTCGCGCTGTTGTGGCTCGACCGTGCGGGCCACTCTTGCCGGCGCGGATTCATCACCGGCCTTCGACTCATCGTTCCCAAGGGCGCCTCCCGCTCCGCCGCCCATCGTTTCCAAACGCTCAATGCCAAGCTCAACCTGGAACTCTACGAGTCCCATCCCGAGCGAGAAACCCTCGAACTCATCGACCTGCACTCCGCCGGTAATCTCGACACCTGGCTCGTCCCCCATCGCGAAACCCAGTTGCTTCTCGATCGAGCCTGCTCCGCTCTCGATCCCCTTGTCGCGCTGGCCCCCAAAGCGACAACCGTTCATCCCACGGTTCCGTCACGCGAAGTAGGGCTCCGTTTTCGGGGTCTCGTTTTCGCTCGCTGGGACGACGGCAAAGTTTTTTTCGGCGCCAGCGATCCCCGCGAAGAACTCACCGCTGCATCGCGCCCCGCTCTCAAACGCCTTCTCAAAGATCTCGAAATCCACCGCCACCCGCTGGCCGCCGACACTCGCCATGCCCTCTATCGTGCCCAACCCGAGCGTTGGCTCGAATCCATCGTCCGCGAGGACGTCACCCGCATCGATGCCGCCCTTGACCCGCGCTATGTCTACGCGCAGGTGTTCGCCAATGCCGCGGGAGAACACGGTATTCTCGACCTGCTCACCGTTACTCGCACCGGCCGCCTCGCCGTGCTGGAGCTCAAAGCCACGGAACACATTCATCTTCCGCTCCAGTCCGCCGGCTATTGGCTTCGTCTTCGGCGTCATCTTGAGCAGGGCGATTTCCCACGCTACGGATACTTCCCGGGCATCGAGTTGCAGCCGTCGCCGCCCCTCGTTTATTTGGTCGCTCCGGCTCTGCACTTTCATCCCACCACGGACATGCTCTTGCGCTATCTCTCCCCCGAGATGGAAGTTGTCCGCGTGGGTCTCGCGGAAAGCTGGCGCCGCGGCCTCCGCGTCGTCATGCGCCAGTAATGGTATTACCAGTAAGATCTCGCGCACCGCGCGCTCCCGCGTCTCCGAGCTATCTCTTCCGATTTTCCACCGCTATTCCTCAACTGCAAATTGTGCTGTTCGCGGTCTCTCGACAAGGGTAGACTTGCCGCTCTCGAAAATCGGAAACGCAAGGGCACACAGTGAACTTTTCGGCCACGATTCGCCAGGCAGGCGAAGTATCCATCGTAGATCTCACCGGGCATTTGACTTCTTTCGCCAGCGGGGCTCTTCGTGAGGCCCTCGCGGGGCTGTTCAAGCAGGGACGAAAGAAAATCATACTCAACGCCGGCGGCTTGCTCTATTTGGACAGCTCCGGGGTCGGCGAGCTGGTTCACTGCTACATGAAGGTGATCAAGCTGGGCGGTGAGATGAAGGTCGTTGGCCTGACTGCCAAGGTCGAAGAGATTCTCAAGATCACTCAGCTCTATCGGATCTTTCAGGAATTTGGCGACGAAGAGGCGGCGTTGCAAAGCTTTCCCGAGAATCGCAAAAAGTCGGCGTAGGCCCCGCGGAAGGCACTGACGCAATCCCGCAAAAAAGGTGGCCCTAAAAGGAGAGAAGCAGCTAAGGTTTTGGCCTTAACTGCTTCCCGGGGTGTGTCCTCGAAGTGGTTAGTTATAAGTTTAGATGCATTCCAGCAGAAAAGGTTTCCCTTTTTACCAAAATCTTTTGCATGCATCCGAATCGCGAAATCGTTAGTAAAACAGGTACTTACGCCACCGCTCGTCGCGATGTCCTATTAATCTCATGAGTTGCCTAGATGTATGCAATGTAAACGGCCGCGGCCGGCGTGCCAGCTTCAGCCCCGCCTCTTCCGGCGTGCGGTCGCCCTTGCTGTTATTGCACCGGTAGCAGCAGGCTACCAGGTTTTCCCACGAGGAGCGCCCTCCCCGCGAGCGCGGCACCACGTGGTCGAGCGTCAGCTCCGAGCTGGCAAACACTCTGCCGCAGAACTGGCAGGTGTTCCGGTCCCGCAACAAAATATTCTTCCTGGAAAGCGCCCGGCTCTGTTGCGGAATGTGCCGGTAAGCCAGCAGGCGGATCACCGACGGAACCCTATGGGCATGCGCTGCCGAGTGCACTTCGGAGTTGTGGAGTTCCTCCGCTTGTGCCACGCCCTTCAGCATCAGCACCATCGCCCGCCGTACCGCGGTCACGTTAATCGGCTCGTACGTGGCATTCAGGACCAGCACAGGCTCCTGCATCAGCGACGCACGTCGCAGCGGAATTGTGTTGTGGATTCTACTGCCTGCGGGACCCTCGGAACCGGGCGCAGCCGCCCCCGAAGCTTGGGGGGTATGCCTCCCCCGGGATTCGACCGATTCTGGCCGTCGTGCGCTCATCGCGCTTCCCTCGGGTTCACGACTCGTCGGAACTCGCCACCGGGTGCCGCGCGGCACGGGCTACCGTCAGCCCGATCACCGATTTGGCCCCCGCCTCCCGCAGCGCTTTGGCGCACGCGTCTAGAGTGGCTCCTGTAGTCAGTACATCATCTACCAGTAAGACGCGTAGCTTGTCAACTTGGCTGCCGGGACGCGTGGCAAAAGCGCCACGGACCGACTCCCAGCGCTCCGCCAGACTTAGCACCTGCTTGTCGGGCCTTGGCCGCGTCCGCACCAGCAATACCGCTCGATAAGGCAGCCCCAGGCGCCTGGCGAGCGGTTTGGCGACCAGGTCCGTCTGATTGTATCCACGCTCCCGCTCTCTGACGCGGTGCAGCGGTACCGGTACCACAACGTCGGCTGCCAGCGTTTCGGCCTCCCGCTGCACGACCTCGACAAGCCGCTTCGCAAACCATGCTCCAAGCGGTTCGATGCGCTCAAACTTCAGCATTACGATCGCCCGCACCAGCGCTGCCTCGTAAGCCGCATAGCTTCGCGCGCGGTCGAAGCCATACGTCCGGGCCTGACAAACCCTGCAAACAAACTTGTCCGCCCCGGAAGCATTCGTCGTTTCAGGCGGTCTCGGGATTGTGGAGAACGAAATTTCGGGTGGCGCGCCACAAATATCGCACACCCTCCCGGACATCGCTGCAAACGACGCCAGGCACTCCTCACAAATCGGCACCCGGCTCGCCCGCGTCAGCAACCGTTCGCAAAGGCGGCAGCCGGCCGGGAACAACACGCTCACGACCGCATCGCCCGCTTCCGCGAGCCACCCGCCTAGCTGTTTCCCGGAAGTGCCTCGGTCCGCCAAGCAGGCCCAAGGCTACTCTCTATCTCATGATAAATAAACATAAAAATTGCACTAAAGTAATCGTAGAGGCGCAGTACTGCTGCGCCCCAGCTAGGCAAGATCCCAACCTCAAGCTGGTCCGAATCTTGTAGCGCAGGGCGAAGTCTTCGCAGCCCTGCGGCATTTTCCATGCGTGGTGTCTCAGCGATAAAGAAAAACCGCGGGGCTGGTGCCCCGCGCCCCACCAACTACAGCAATCCCTGCTCGATTTTTTCCTGGCAGTTGATGCAGTTCTTCGCCCACGGCACGGCTTCCAGCCGCTTCTGCTGCATCTCTTCCTGGCAGTTCGCGCACACACCGTATTCGTCGATCTTGATGCGCTTCAGCGCCTCATCAATCATGTTCAAGATCGTGCGGTCGGTGTTGGTCATCCCGAAAAGAAACTCCTTGGTATAGGAGTTCGCCGCTTTGTCGGCCAGGTCCACCGTCTGGTCATCGTCCGCCAGCCGGCCTTCTTCTTCGGTGCGCGCGATCGTCTTCATCAATTCTTCACGCCGCGTCGTCAACTTCTTCTTGTAATAATCGAGTCTTTTCTTGTCCATAGGGTCGTCCCGCCCCTCTGTGAGCCTTCCGGGGCCATCTAAAAACTACATAGTGTAGGCTGACCCTCCAGCACTGTCAAGGCGACGGCCCTAAAATTGAAAACTGGATTTGTACAAAGAACAACCATGTAGGCGTCGGGCTCTAAAGCCCGGCGATCCACTCGGAACAGCGTTGCCAGAGGGCTTTTCAGCAACTTCTCCCGCCACCCAGCGCCCGCGCCGAACGGAATAATTCTTCAGTTGTGTTTCACAAATTCGCCCTTGGTGCCGGTGAGCGAGTTGTACAGCGTTTCGATGAACCCATCGGTGTTGACGAAGTCGCCGGACCATTTCTTCCAGGGCTCGAGAATTTTTTCCTTCTTCATTTGCTCCAGCGTTTTGTGTTCTTTCAAGGCTTTTTCCACGACCGCCGAAGTTTCCTTGAGCATTTTCACGAATTCCCGCACGTCGTCGAGATTGGAAAGCGCCCCGTGGCCGGGAATGACCTTCACGTCCGCAGGCAACTGGCCCATGGCCTTTTCCATGGCATCGATCATGCCCTGGACGCTCCCGCCGCTCGCTACGTCGATGAACGGGAAGCCGTAGCGCACAAAATCGTCGCCCATGTGCACCACGTTATTCTTCGGAAAGAAAATGACGGAGTCGCCGTCGGTATGACCCGCCGGAAAGTGCAGCGCGCGGATGTCTTCGCCGTTCAAATGTACGGTCACGTCGTGCTCGAAGGTGATGATGGGCAGCGCTGCCTTATCCGCGGGCTTTGACTCAAAATGCATGGAGCCCCCGTTGCCGCCCACGCCTCCGCTCGCCAACCGCTTGCGCACGTTGTCTTGCGCAATGATCGTCGATCCCGTATTCGCAAAAGGCACATTCCCGCCGGCATGGTCCCCGTGATAGTGCGTGTTGATGACAAAGCGCACCGGCTTATCCGTGATCCCCAAGTTCTTCAGCGCCGCCTGGATTTTATCGGCCAGCGGCGCGAACTGGTCGTCCACGATCACGATGCCGTCTTCCCCAACGGACGCCGCGATGTTCCCGCCCTCGCCTTCCAGCATGTAGATGTTGCCGGAAACTTTGGTGACTTTGATCTGCACCTTGGAAAAGTCAGGTTCTTGCTGAGCCAAGGCTGGCCGGGTGAATACCGCGATCGCGGGCAATAGTGCAAGAAGCCAGAGTCTGCGCATGTAAGTCCTCACTCCTCCGGGAAGCGCCTGGATTTTACCACCGGGGACCTCCTGGCCGGCAAGCCCGTCGCGGCCATCTGCCGCACCCACTGCGACGCTTGCGGCATCACCCAAACTATTTCTTCGCCGGAACCGCTTCGATCTGCTGGATCGCCAATGCGTGCGAGCCGCCGCGATCGTAGAGCTTGCCCGTGGCCTTCACGCGTCCGCCGGCGAATTCGGTGAGGCGCGCATTCTGTCCTTCCGCGGGCGTCTTCTCGTCGATCGGCCAGTAGATGGTGCCGTCGCTGGTCAGAATCACAAGTTGCGAGCCGTTCTTGGCGCAGGCCAGGGCGCAGTCGCGGCTGATGGGCTTGTCCAGGTTCTTGGTGAACGCGCACGCGGAGTCGAGCACGTAACCTTCGACGGTGATGGACTTTTGTTGCGCCCAAAGTCCCGACGCGGCGGTAAGAACAACCAGCGCGCTGACGCGGGCAAGAAAGTTTGGCGTAATCATCATTTCGTTCTCTCCTCTTATCCTAACTTTTCGATTCTTGGAACCGGCCTCGAATGGCGGGCATACTAGCACGCTCCTTAGAGAACAACCACGGCTTTGCCGCCGCTGAGTCTCACGCAGGTGTGCCACGGATGGATCCGGGAAACACCGCACGCGCTCCTTTGATAGAATTTGCTGTGGTGTTAAGGCGCGTCATGTTCCGATGGGTCTTGCCCGCGATTGTTGGAGCGGCGCTGGGATTTTTCGCGTTGGCGTTCGCGGTACAAGATGAACCGAGTATCCCCGCTCCGTTGCTCTCGCTCTTTTCACCCGGGCTAAAAATTGCGGAGCTCCTCGCTCCGGCAAAGCATGAGTCTCTGGCCTCGACGTTCGGCGGGTTTCTTCGCGTGGCGCTGGGCGTCAACATGGCTTTCTACTTTGCGATCCTGGCGCTGGCCGCCTACCTCGTGGACCGCCGCCGCTCCCGCTAGCCACTTGCTGAGAGTGCGCAGTGACGCTCCGGGGAAGGCATCGGAGAACCCCGGGCTAGTCAGTCGCGAGCTGAAAGTGCCGGCGATGCTTGCGGTTGCCCCCATGGCCCCAGTTCTGTTGCTTCTAGTGGCCTTTGTCTTTCCAAGCGGCCAGCGGTCGCAGAGAACTCATAGCAAAGCATCTAGGCTCCAGACTTGAACGGCAAACGCGGCGCACGGAATTCTATGACGAAGCCTGCGCGGTCTGGACCGGCAGTCTTGCGGTTTCCCAGCCTACAATGCCGCCGGCAATTTCACTGACGCGGTCAAATCCGTTGCTTTGCAGCAAGCTCGCGGCGATGGACGACCGATAGCCGCCCGCACAGTAGACCAGCAAGGGGCGGTTTTTCGGCAGCGTTTTCAGATTTTCCACCAGACGATTGAGCGGGATGCCCAAGCTGCCGCCAATGTGTTTCTGCTCGCGCTCTCGCGGTGTGCGGACGTCGATGGCCAGCGGCGGCTGACTCGATGACAGGAGTTCCGCGGCGAATGGTGCGTTGAGGCGCTCGGTGAAGGCGATCAGTTCCGGCCGCGATTTGAGGCTGTGCAATCCGTTCTGCAAATATCCGGCCACGTGATCGAATCCAATGCGCCCAAGGCGGATTGCGGCCTCCTTCTCCCGGCCAGGGTCCGCGATGATTACGATCGGATGCGTTCGATCGAGCACGGTTCCGGCCCATGTTGCGTACTGACCGCCGAGGCCGATGTTGATGCTGCCCGCCAGGTGCGCCGCCCCAAATTCGTCGGGATCACGCGTGTCGAGGATCTGCGCGCCATCCGCCTGCAATGCCAGCAGGGCGTCGAGTGTCAGCGGGTTCATCTCGCGCGCCAGCGCTTGGTCCAGCGTGGGCCGCTCTTCGCTGTTCCGCACGGCGTCATAAGTGAAGTAGGCTGGAGCTTCCGGCTGATCGGCCGTCACCACCCGGATGAATGCTTCTTTGCTCATGGGCTGCAGCGCGTAGTTCGATCGCCGCTGTTCTCCCAGGGTTGATACCGTTTCCTTGCTGAGAGCCTTGCCGCAGAGCGAACCTGCGCCGTGCGCCGGATAGACCAGGCTTTCGTCCGGCAGCGCCAGCAGCTTCGTGTGCAGCGAATCAAACAGCAGGCTGCCAAGTTCCGTGGCCGACCAGCCGAGCG
Source organism: Candidatus Acidiferrum sp. (assembly GCA_041478205.1). Lineage (GTDB taxonomy): Bacteria > Acidobacteriota > Terriglobia > Acidiferrales > UBA7541 > Acidiferrum. The sequence goes on along the minus strand of JBGOVR010000011.1, from coordinate 13,109 downwards.
CCGCGCGCAGGTCGGGCCGCCCTACGTCGCCGATAAACAAAGTGTCTCCGGTCAGTACGGCATAGGGCCGTGCATCGCTGGTGTTCAGGTCGTAAACGACGATGGAGATGGACTCCGGAGTGTGGCCCGGCGTTTCCAGCACCTTGAGGCGCACGCGTCCGAATTCCACAATCGCGCCATCGCGGAGCGGAGTAAACGGGTACGCTGCCTTGGCTTTGGCACCGAGATAGATTGTTGCGCCCACGCGATCGCGCAGCTCCAAATGCCCGGCGATAAAATCGGCGTGGAGATGCGTCAGGAATACATGCTGGATCTTGAGCGCGTGTTCGGCGGCAAACGCAATGTACTGGTCCGTGTCACGTTGCGGGTCAACGACGGCTGCCGTGCCTGTCTCCTGGTCTCCAATAAGGTAGGAAGCGTGCGCCAGGCACGCCAGATAGAACTGCTTGAAGATCACGCTGCACCACCCTCGCTTGCGGACTGCTACTTCGGTTGGGGAACGATCCGCAGATAAGGCCGGGGTGCCTTCCAGCCGCCGGGATACTTCTGTTTGGCTTCTTCGTCCGAAACCGTGGGGAGGATGATCACGTCGTCGCCGTGTTTCCAGTTCACTGGCGTGGCCACCTTGTGCTTAGCCGTGAGCTGCATCGAATCAAGCACTCGCAGCACTTCGTCGAAGTTGCGGCCGGTGCTCATCGGGTAGCTGAGCATCAACTTGATCTTCTTGTCTGGACCCACAATGAATACCGTGCGTACCGTCGCGTTATTGGCTGCGGTGCGCCCTTCGCAAGTCTCGCCTGCTTCGGCCGGCAGCATGTCATACAGCTTTGCTATCTTGAGTTGCGGGTCCCCAATCATGGGGTATTTCACCTTGTGGCCCTGCGTTTCTTCGATGTCCACGGCCCACTTGCTGTGACTACTAACCGGATCCGCGCTCAGCCCGATGATTTTGCAATTGCGCTTCTCGAATTCCGGCTGTAACCTCGCCATGTAACCCAGTTCCGTGGTGCACACCGGCGTGAAATCCTTGGGGTGCGAGAACAAGATGGCCCAGCCGTTGCCGATCCATTCGTGGAAGTTGATCGTGCCCTGCGAAGTTTCGGCGGCGAAATTGGGAGCTTCGTCGTTTATGCGCAACATCGTTTGTCTCCTCGTGTCGTGCTCTCCAGGGCCGGGCGCCCTGGGAAATTTGTTCCGGTCTTCCAATCCGCGAACAGTGTACCAAGAATCCCGCGACGATGTTTCGGCTGGGCTGCTCAGCACGCCTCACGAGCGCGGATTTCACCCCAACGGGAGGCGCCAAATCCAATGGCGTGCGGCGTGAGCGCTTCCCGCATTCAAACATTCATCTTCTCCAGCCGCTCTCGGAAGTACTCCTTCCAACTCTCCGGCAATGCTGCAACTCGCAAGGCACGCCGCACCAAAGTCACGTCGTCATCGCCGTATCTCTTTGCGATATACAATCGCGTGATTTCCGAAACGGGGACGGCGTTTAGGTCTCGAGCAATCACTGCGATCTCGTCGCCGGCGCCGACTTCTCCCTCGCGCTTGACGCCGAGGTAAAAACCCGTCCGGCCGCTTGCGAGGAATCGCCTCACCATGTCGTCGGACTGAAATCTCACACCAAGTTTGTAGCAAGGGAGGCGAGGCTGCGTCACGACCACTTCCGCGGAACCCACAGAGAACTGGTCTCCAAGATGGACGGAGTTTTCCAGCAAGCCATCCGTAGTGAAGTTTTCTCCAAAGACAGCCATCGGCAACTCCCGGCCGGGCAACTCTTTCTTCCAGTAGTCGTAGTGTGCGATCGGGTAGCAGTAAACGGCTTTCTGCTCTCCCCCGTGGACGCTGAGGTCCGCTTGACGGTCGCCGTCCAAATTGAGCCTGCGCAAAACGACCCGGCCTTTGACCGGTTGCTTGTAGATGGCCGTCGTCACGCTTCTCCCGTGCCAGGTTACATCGCGGGGGAGTCCGGTGTTCACTGAGGCTAGCTTCATCTCCTGCTGGTCCTTTCCATCCGCGTTTCCGATTGCCTGAGTCATCGGTTGTGAGAGACGACGCCATTCATGGAACGGCTTCCGGCTAAGTGTTGGTAGCTGCTAACGCGGGACGTTCCAGATTTGCGCGATCCCAATTTCCAAGAATGGCTGCCGCTTCATAGGTGCTCTGGCAAAAATCCAATAACGACTGCTCGGGAGAATCCGACAATCGAACATCGTGATACATCAGAAAGCATTCACTTTTCTCGGTGCTATAAAAGGCCTTGGCCGGGCGCACCCGGCGTTCCTTAAATCCCGCTGGCTCCGGCGCGGCATACGCGTAGAAGGCGGCATCCTTCACGGCCTCGCCATCACCGGGCCAAAATCCCACGCTGATCACTTCATGGGAGTAGGCCTCTTTGGTGACCGGATCGGCGCCGGGACGTTCCGGCGCGCGCCGGCCAGAGAAGCGCGTCACCGCCAGATCGAAACTACCCCAGAAGAAATGGACCGGGCTGACCTTGCCAATGAATCGTGACCGAAACTCCCGGAAAACGGTGTCCACGCTGACGAGAATCTGCCAGAAGCGATGCGCGTATTCACCATCGTAAGATGCATGACCATTATCCAGATTGAATCGAACAGGCCGGGGCACCTCCACGGGCATGGTCCACACTTTCACGTCGATGCCCAGTGAGTGCAACGCGCCCATGAGTTCCGCATAGAATTCGGCAACCGTGCGTGGCATGAGACGGAAGGCCCTGCTTTCCCCGAGGCTAGTCGTGATCTCTAGGGTGTGCGCGATGAAATCGAAGTTAATCTCAAAGACTCCCTTCGCGCAGGGTATCGGTGAGGTCGTCAAACCGCGAGAGGTAACGTAGAGCGTCGACCCCCACCAATGGTTGATCGGCGGGCTAAGCGCTAGACGGACTTTCCCGACGATCTGGGTCCACATATGCAGAGTGGCGTAGGTGTCCCTCCATTCGGCGAGGGGAAGTGCAGGCCAGCGTTCCGATGGTTTCATAGCAACCTCCTTGTGTTCCATGTCGCGACGCAATATCCGGCGAGAGCCGAGCGGATTATTCGGAACTTCCAGGCTCTCCGCCATCTCGAGCAACTTTGTGACCGTGTTCCAGTTTCTGCCTGTCGCGGGCGTTTTCAGGGTCCTGGCGATGGCCGCCCAAGACAGCTTCGGGCGGGCCATGCCATTGGGAAAGTAGATGTACAGCTCGCGACCGTCGATGCGCAATTCCTCGGGATCGGTTTTGAGCTTGAGAACCTTGTCGCGAGCTTCCGCGCCGGGATCACTGGCGAGGAACGTGACCAGGAGTTTGCTGGGCTCGATGCCGCGTCGCGCCGCGAACGGATTTCTTGCGATCACGTCTCGCAGTCCTACCTCACGCGACTGCTGTCTCCGTTGTTTTCCGGCGGATCACCGTTTCGGAGAAGCGCTCCATTTCTTCGAGTTGCGGGCTGAATTGGAGCAGGACGAGGTCGACGCCGGCGGCCTCGAATTGGGCTACACGCTCGGCGACTTGCTCGGGTGTGCCGACGAGGCCGGAGCGCAGGCCGCGGTTGGAGACGGAGTAGTCTTCCAGGGAGACGCGCTGTTCGAGTTGCGTGCCGGCGAGCCATTGTTGGTAGTTGGCGTAGCCTGCGGCGGACTGCTGGACGTCAGTGATGCGGCGCAACTCCTCTTGGGCTTCGCGTTCGGTTTCGCGGACGATGGCGTAGCCTGCAACGCCGAATTTCAGCGGGGGAAGATTGTGGCGGGCGCGGCGCTCGCGGAAGTCGGCGATTTTTTCGCGGACACGCTCCGGCGGGTCGCCGTGCATGAGGTAGGCATCGCACTTTTGGGCGATGAGATCTTTTGCAGCGGGAGACTCGCCGCCGGCGTACAGCGTGGGGTGGGGCTGCGAGAGGGGCTTAGGCTCGAGGACGTTGTCTTCCACACGGTAATACTTCCCGGAAAACGAAAAGTGATCTTGCTTCCAGACACCGTCGAGAACGTCGAGCCATTCGCTGGTGCGGGCGTAGCGGTCGTCGTGCTGCTCGAACGTGACGCCGTACTTGCGGGCTTCGTCGGCCCACCAAGAGGAAACGATGTTGAGCGTCAGGCGGCCGCCGCTGATGCGATCGATGTTGGCGGCCTGCTTGGCGAGCAGCGCGGGGAGATGGAAGGTGGGGCGCACGGCGACCATCAACTCGATGCGCTGGGTGACGGCGGCGAGCGCGGCGGCGGTGGACCAAGCATCGAGCGAAGGCGCTTCGACGCCTTTGATGTCGTTGAGATTGAGCTCGGCGATGAGCGTGACGCCAAAGCCGAGTTCTTCGCTGCGCTGGGCGAGCCGCTTTACATACGGCCAGCTTGCTTCCATGTTTTCGTCCGCGACGTTGCGGAGCCAGCCGCCAAACACCGGGAGCCAGTATCCGTATCTCATGCGTTTTCTCCGGTGGGGACCAGGCGCGTGGGTTCTTTCGCTTCGTGTTTGCGCGCTTCGTCGATCAGGAAGTCCGCGAGGCGCGCGTAGGGATTGAAGCCGATGATGCGTTCGGGATCGGAGACGAAATTCGAGAGCGCGTTAATGTCGTAGTAGAGTAGGCGGCCGGTGGGGTCGTCGATGACGTATTCGATGCCGCCGACTTCGATGCCCGCGGCGGCCATGATGCGCTCGACGTTTTCGATGACGCGGCGCGGGGCTTCGTAGGCTTCGACGGTCATGCCGGTTTTGGGGGCGTCGATGGGGCAGGCGGGCCGGGCGAGTTCTTCGCCCTTGGTGTTCTTGCAAATGTCCGCGGGGCAGAGGTCGAAGGTTTCGCCGGTGATGTGGATCTGGATGGCGTAGAGGTATTTGCCGCCGAGGACTTCGACGCGGGTGATGACGGAATCGCGCGCGGTGAAACATTCCTGAACGAGAGCGGTGCTGTCGATGCCGAAGTACAGGCTGTCGGCGTCCACTGCGGCCTTTAGGGCATCGCGCGAATTGAAACGCTTGATGCCCGCGCCGCTGCCGCCGATGTTGGGCTTGAGGATGAGCGGATAGCCGATGGCTTCCGCGGCGCTGAGAGCTTGCGAGGGATGATTGATGACGCGCGCCTTGGGATAGGGGAGGCCAAGCGTTTCGAGGAGGGAGAGTTGCAGGGCCTTGGAAGTTTCATGACTGAAAGCGCGATAACCATTCACCACGCGCGTGCCTTTGTCTTCGAGATGCTTCAAATAATTGAGCGTGTAGAAGATGCCGTGGCCGACGCCGCGCTGCCAGGCCGACGGGCTCATGCGATTGAAGAGCAGAGAATATTCACGCTCGGGCGATGCCGCGTCATATTGATGATAGCGCGCGTCGAGCTTGACCCAGTGGACGTCGCGGGCGTCGAGCTGGTGGAAGAGCGGCACGAACCAGTTGGGCTGCTCGTAATAGATGGCGATGGGCTTGGTCTGTCCGCTGCCGTTGCTGTTTGTGGCGTTGCTCATGGGGCCTCTGTCAAGTTTGTATAAATAGGAAGTTAGGCGGAAAAACCATCCAGTTCAAGAACCATATGATGTTCGTCGACGTACTTGCCGTCAATGCCCAGGGCCCGCGGCTCGCGGCCAAAGGAACGGAAGCCGCAAGTTTCGTAGAGGTGCCGAGCCGCCTCTTGGCTGACGGAAACCGTCAGTTGGATAGCGTTGAGGCTCGGGAGGGCCCTCGCCATATCGAGCGCTTGAACCAGGAGCGTGCGGCTCAGGCCTTGCCCGCGCGAGGACGGCAAAACAAACACGCCCCAGATGTGGCCTTTGTGTTTTCGCTTGAGAAGCTGTTCGCGGTAGAAACCAACCATGCCTACCAGGGCCGGGCCGTCAAACGCGCCGACTACGAAACTTTCCGAGCCGCCCGCTCCCAGCCGGGTCGCGTACTCTTCGACCGTGATCTTGCGAAGTTCCTCCACCGACTCAGCAAAGGCCCACGGATCGATTTCGAGACCAGTGAGGCGAAGCTGCCACAGGGCTTCGGCGTCGCGCTCGGTCAGTCGTCGAATCTCCATCGAATTCCTCTTTGCGTGTGCGGTGCGGCGTGCGGGGCATTTTAACCCAGAAGGTCGGGGCGGTTGCGGCGGGTTTTTTCGAGGGCGGCGGCGCGGCGCCATTTGGCGACCTCGGCGTGATTGCCGCCGATGAGGACCTCGGGCACGGTCCAGCCACGGAAGTCCGCGGGGCGGGTGTAATGCGGGAAGTCGAGGAGAACGTTGTTCGGTGAACGATCGGGCGGTGGAGCGAGCACGGCGTGCCGTGCCTCTACCGAGGAATCAGCGGAAGCGCCAACCTGCGTCCCGCTGAAGGATTCGTTCTGCGAGGAGGCTTCGTTGCCGAGGGCGCCGGGGAGCAGGCGGGTGACGGCGTCGAGGATGAGAACGGCGGGAAGCTCGCCGCCGCTGAGGATGAAATCGCCGATGGAGATTTCTTCGGTGGCGAGGTTTTGGGCGACGCGTTCGTCCACGCCTTCGTAGCGGCCGCAGATAAAGAGGATGCGGTCCAGCGCGGCGAAACGCCTGGCGGTGCTCTGGTCGAAGAGCGTTCCGGCGGCGGATAGGAGGACGATCGCAATCTTGGGATCGGGCGCGGTTGGCTGCGCGGCGTCGCCAACGCTGTGGCCGAGGAGCGATTCGACGGCCTCGAACAGCGGGCCGGGTTTCAGGACCATGCCCTCGCCGCCGCCGAAGGGGCGATCGTCGACGGTGCGGTGGCGGTCTTTTGTGAACACGCGCAGGTCTTGGACGTTTACGTCGATCAAGCCGGTTTCCCGCGCGCGGCGGACGATGCCGTGATCCAGCGGGCCGGTGAAAAACTCGGGGAAAATGGTGATGAGGTCAAAGCGCATGCGGAGCCAGTGTAGCCAAACGAGGTAGAGGCTGCCATTGCGTCTTTTGGTTTAGCGTTTTGGGTCACAGTCCGGCTTCCTTGTGTGAAAGTACGGGGACCGAAATCTGTACGTTAGAGCAGGTTGTCCGGTGCGTTCGCGGCCCGTAATCTAACCGGAGACAATCTTTCCAACTTGAGCATTTCGGGGGACCGTGGAATGACGCCCTGGATTCCGGTCAAGAAAACCTTGGTGTTGCTGCTGATGGGCTTGCTGTTGGCGCAACTGCCTGGCTGCGCCGGGATCGGCAGCAGCGCCAATGGCTCCAACAAAGGTGGAGGCGGGGGCGGAGCGACGGCGCCCGCGACACCAAGCGGCTTGCATGCGACAGCAGGAAATGCCCAAGTCAGCCTGGTGTGGAACGCCAGCGCTAGTGCAACGAGCTATCACGTCAAGCGGGCGACGACAGGCGGCGGACCTTACACGCAGGTGTCGGCACCGGTCAACGCTAACTTCACCGACAGCGGCCTAACCAACGGAACAACCTATTTCTACGTGGTCTCGGCGGTCAATGCGACGGGAGAAAGCGCCAACTCGTCCGAGGCGAGCGGCAAACCCGCCGCCCCGGCGCAGGCTCCCGCCGCACCTGCGGGACTCGCGGCCTCGGCCGGAAACGCGCAAGTCAGCCTGACTTGGAGCGCCACCGCGGGAGCTACGAGTTATCACGTGAAGCGCAGCACCACCAGTGGCGGGCCCTACACGCAAGTTTCTGCTCCCTCCGGAACGAACTCCACGGACACAGGCTTGGCCAACAGTACGACCTACTTCTACGTAGTGTCCGCGCTGAATTCCGCGGGCGAAAGTGGCAACTCTACGCAAGCCAGCGCGACGCCTGCCGCCCCGACGCAACCTCCCGCGGTGCCTGCGGGCTTGCAGGCCACGCCCGGCAACGCACAAGTGGCGCTGACGTGGAGTGCCAGCGCGGGCGCCAGCAGCTACCACGTGAAGCGCGGCACTACCAGCGGCGGGCCGTACACCCAAATTGTCGCGCCCGCTAAGACCAATTTCACCGATACAGGACTGACGAACGGAACGACGTACTTCTACGTGGTGTCCGCGTTGAATTCCGTGGGCGAAAGCGCGAACTCAACGCAGGCAAGCGCGACGCCTGTCAACACGCCGGCGGATGTAACGATTGCTGTCGATCCCGCTAAAACCAAGCCGATCTCACCTTATATCTATGGTCTGAATTTTTACTCCGGCAACACCAATCCGCCGCCGCTGCTGACGCTGGACCGCGACGGAGGCAACCGCTGGACGGCTTACAACTGGGAGACCAACGCGTCCAACGCCGGCAGCGACTTTATCTACGAAAGCGACAACTTCTTGAGCAGCAGCAACGTCCCAGCGGAGGCGGTACGCGGCTTCATCGCCGTAGATCAGGGCCTGGGCATGGCGAGTTTGGTGACCGTGCAGCTTCAGGGCCTGGTGTCGGCCGACGAGAACGGCCCTGTCAGCGTGTCCAATCCGCCGGATTTGACGCGCTTCAGGACGGTGGTCGACAAAAAGAGCACCGTCTCCGGCGTTCCGTTTACCGTTACGCCGGTCACGACCGACGCGAACGTGTATATGGACGAGTTCGTCTGGGCGCTGGATCAGAAGCTGCCGGGTATTTTCGGGTCCAATCCGGCGCACCCTACCTTCGTGAGCCTGGACAATGAGCCAGAACTGTGGAATTCGACGCATCTGGAAGTGCAGGGGCACAACCCCGTCACGTCGGACAACTACATCACCAAGACCATCAATCTTTCCAAGGCGCTAAAGGATCAGTTTCCCAATGTCCTGATCTTCGGGCCGGTGCACTACGGATTCCAGGGCATCTACAATTGGCAAGGGGAACTCAACGCCACGCCCAGTGGCACGAACTGGTTTCCGGACAAATATCTGCAAGCTCTAAAGACCGCTTCGACCGCCTACGGGAAACCCTTGGTGGATGTGTACGACTTCCATTGGTACGCGGAAGACTATGACGCTAGCGGGACACGCATCCTCAATCTCAGCGGCACGACGCTGACGGACGCGCAAGTCCAACTCATCGTCCAGAGCCCCCGGAATCTGTGGGATCCCACGTTCAACGACACGGGCAACAGCAACCCTTGGATCTTTAACGAACTGGGCGGCACACCCATCAATATCCTTGGCCGCCTGCAGGCCAAGATCAACGCCGAAAACCCCGGCACGAAAATCGCCATTACGGAATACGAGAGCGGCGGGTGGAACCACATCGCGGGAACCATCGCCCAGACGGACAACCTCGGGATCTTCGGCAGCCAGGGCATTTTCGCGGCTAGCTTCTGGCCACCGAACGGCACGTATTCCTATGCGCTCGCGGGCTTTCGCGCGTTCCGCGGCTTCGACGGTGCCAATGCAAACTTCGGCGACACCTCGCTGCAAGCGACCTCGAGCAACGTGCAAAACGTGGTTGTTTACGCGAGCTTGGACAGCAACACGCCGGGCCGGGTGGTGTTCGTAGCCATCAATCGGTCCACCTCCGCCAAGGTGACGGCGATAGACGGCCAAGCTCTCTCCGGCACCGCTCACCTGTATCAGATGACGGCAGCTTCCGCCCAGGCGCAGGTCGCCGCCGGAACCCCGGTCCAGCCTGTGTCTGCTGGAACGATGGCTGTCAGCGGCTCATCGTTGACGATTACGTTGCCCGCACTGAGCGTCACCACCATCGACATTCGGTAAGCAGGCGGGCCGAGCCTTCAACTCCGGCGCGCAAGGATGGAATGACATGTCGTTCCAGCCTTGCGGCGGCGTGCGGCACTTCTTAGTGCGGGTAAGACAATTGCTCGCTTACATTCCGTTCAGATCACGCAGACCGCTGGGAAGGGTTACATCAATTCGCCGAGCGGTTGTGTCAATGCGGGTGCAAATGTCTTCAGCGAGGGGAACCAACAGCTCGCCATGTTGCGTGTCTACAAGGAGGAGCGCCGTGCCCGAGACATTTTCACCGGTGGACTGAACGTCGCTGACTACACCGAGAAGAGCTGGAGCGCTTACGAGGCTGCCAGGCGAGGAAGCCAAGGCTGGGGATTCCTGCGGATGCTCGAAGACGGAGCAGCCAATGAGATCGGAAAAGAAATAGTGGCCCGCAGGAAGCGTGACGCGCTGCTCGAAGGGGAGCAAGACCTCCAGGCCGCGGAATTTCTCAGCGTCAGAAATCGAGGAGCAGCCCTCGAAGTGAAAGACTCCCTGGCCGCGATGATTCTGGCTGATCCAGAAAGATTTGACGTTGATACGGCGCGGCTCGGTTTTTCCGGCGCTATCGCCGAGGAACACTTCCTTGATTTGCGCGAGGCGTTCCGGGAAATCGGTGAGGAGTTTGGCGGCGACTTCGCCCTTGTTGCCGCGCGGGCGCAAGATGTGCGCGAGCGCCACCCAACGTTGCGGTTCAGGGTTCAATGGTGAGTATGACCTTAAAGCGGTCCATCGTAAGCATGACCGCCCAGCGGTTAATCTTCCAGAATCTCAAGAGTGTAGCGTTTGTGCACCTTCATGCCTGCCGCGCCCAGAAGCGTGCGGACCGCCTTGGCGGTGCGGCCCTGCCGGCCGATAACCTTGCCAAGATCCTCCGGGTGCACGCGCAACTCAAGAATGGTGGCCTGCGATCCCTCGACAGATTTCACCTGCACATCATCCGGATGATCCACGAGGGCCTTGGCGATGGATTCAACCAACTCCTTCATAGGGCACCTTTGCGAACGCGAGTTTCATCAGTGACGAGCATAGGAACCTGAGACACCGCCCCCGGCCAGTTGAAGGTGCGCGAGACTCAATCACGTGTGACCGAGAAGCGGCAAACAGGCGGGCGCTGCGATTACGCGATCTTTTGCAGGCGGATGAAGCTGCGCACGGTATCGCTGGGCTGCGCGCCGACTCCGAGCCAATGCTTGATGCGCTCGGCGTCGAGCTTGATCTCCGCGGGCTTCTTGAGTGGATCGTAGGTTCCCACCAACTCGACGAAGCGGCCATTGCGCGGCCGGGTCCTCTCGATGACCACCACGCGATAAAACGGCTTCTTCTTCTTGCCTATCCTAGCCAGACGAATCGTTAGCACTAAGTCAGTCCTCCTCAACAGTATTCTAGCCTGTCCAGCCAGCCAGCGGCAATGAAAGACTCCGGCGCCCCCGGTAGCTTGTAGCCGCCTCTCTTTCGAGGGCGGGGTTTAGACGCAGATGGCGGGAGGGTGCTCGCCGAAGCGGAAAATCCCGCGACTATCGCGGCTAGCTTAAGGGTTGCTCTATGCCTTCCCTAGGGAACCCTAGGGAAACCCAATGGCCGTGTGTACAAACCCGAGTTTCTCAGCGACGCCATAAAAGCCAGCAAGAACAACTCGCAGCCGATTCAACTGTTAGTTGTGAGCGACGAGTACTACAAAACCTGCACGATCGACTACCACGGCGGAGAACGCTATCCCCATCTCGTCCGCGACACCAGCAGGCCCGACTATCTTGACGAGCTGCTGAAGCCGCTCGCGGCGCAAAACTAGGCGGTGACGCTCAGCGCGCCGCTCGCCGGCGACGTTGCTCTGGCGTTGCCGCTCGATCCCGCGCCGGCGCCTAGGAACTGCCGCAAATCCTGCTGCAGCGTCACATACACCTGCCGGGCCGACGAGAGACTCCCGGATTGCAGCGCCTGCCCCAGCGCTCCCAAGGCTTGAGAGAGCGGATTGTCTTGCTGTTCGGAGGCCGCGTTCGATTCCTGGGCGCCACTGGCGCGATGATGATGGTGGTGATGTTGCACCTGCCCAGACTGCTGCTGAGCATCCTGCTGAATCGCAGTGAAGTCTTTCTGCGCCGCCGAGAGATTTCCCGCCTTGAGGTCCTGCCCGAGCGTGTTGAACGCCTGCGCCAGGGTGCCCGCGGTGTTCTGCTGTTGCGCGGCCGGAAGGTTTTGCGTCAAGGTAACGAAATCCTGCTGCGCCTGGCTCAGATTCCCGGCCTGCAGGTCCTGGCCCAGTTGCTGGAACTGACTCTGGATTTGCTGAAATTTGTTTTGCACGCTCTGGGTGATACTTTGCTGAAACAAACTGCTGCTGGAAACTCCTGTCACCGACATGATCGCCTCTCAATCCTGGTTAGAATTGCCTCATCAACGTCTGTACTTTTTGCGCTTTAGCTCCACGCCAACCATCGAGAGTGCACTCCCGCTGCCACACGCGGACTCGGCCCACCAATTCTTAAGTTGTTGTTTTGCCATCGGCCAAAATGGAGCTACGGCCTCGCGCAGGAGATCGCTGGGCAGAAACGTCCTCCTGCCATGCGATCGCGAGCGGCAAATTGTGCCTTCGCGTCCAATGTTAATTCGGGAAGAACCACGGTCTACTGCGCTTTGTGCGATGCCAAGGGATTGGTGAATGGTGGGCCTGGGTGGACTTGAACCACCGACCTCGCCCTTATCAGGGGCGCGCTCTAGCCACCTGAGCTACAGGCCCTTACAAAACCGCGTGGGAACTACTCACAACTTATTCAGTTTACGATGCCTTAGCGTGATTCGCAACTGTGTACAAATCCGCAGTTTGTGTACAAGACAGCAATTTCTCGACCATTTCTCGCTTCTGTCTGTGCTCAAAATGCGTGTAGTTGCTCGTGATTCTCAGGCTGGAATGTCCAATCTGATTCTTCACGAAGTCGCCGGGCATCATCTGCGCTTGCATGTGACTGACTCTACCATGCCTGAAAGCGTGCATCCCACCGGGTTCCATTCCCAGTTTTTCGCAGAGTGGCGTTAGAACCCTTCTGCAAATGTCACGGTTCTCAAGCGGTGTTCCAACCCGTGACTGGAAGAGCCTTCCTGTCGTACGGCCTGCGAGGAAGTCACGAAGCAGTCGAATGGTAACGGAGTCTATGAACACGTTCCGCCTCCCACTCTTCGTCTTCGTGTCGCCTTCGATGCCGTTCCAGACAGCACGGCGAACTTCGATCACACCATGCTCTAGCTTCAAGTCTTCAACGCGCAAGCCAACAAGTTCGCCAGAGCGCAGACCCGTGTGACCGGCAAGGTGAAAGAGCACCTTGTACTGCCCGGTTGCGGCGTCCACGATCTGCCTTATCTCTGCCTGCGTAAACCAACGCTGCTCATCATCTGGAAGAGAGGGAAGGTCTGGGTACCACGTGACCTTTGGCTCATCCATCTGTTTGCGGTGCCAGTTGACGATTGCTCGGAAGTCTTTCCATACATTGTGAATGGTCTTGGGTTCCAGCTCTTTCGCAGTCATCGAACGAATCCAATC
>JBGOVR010000247.1:0-4215 GCA_041478205.1 Candidatus Acidiferrum sp. | reverse complement strand
GTTCGATTCGTACAGCGACCCGGGGACGCTGTCGAGTTTGCAGTACGAGATGCATCTGAGCGAGCGCGGACAGAAGGTCGATTCGGTACAGCGCATGACGACGACCGGCAAAGAGCCGGCGCCGGAAAATGTTACCGAGACACGGGTGCTACCGGGAACGCGCGATCCGCTGGGCATGATGCAGTACTTGCGGAACGTCGATTGGTCGAAGACGCGCGAAGTGCGCGGGCCGGTTTACGACGGGCACAAGCTCTACGATGTGCGGGCTATGCTGGCCGGAGCATCGGAGAGCGTGACCGTGCCTGCCGGGAGCTACGTGGCGACCAAGGTGGAACTTCGCGTTTTTGACGACGGGACCGAGATGAAGGACGCTCATTTCGCGGTGTATTTTGCTCATAACGAGACGCATACGCCGGTACTGCTGGAGGCGGTCCTGCCTTGGACGACCGCGCGGGTCGGATTGAAAAGCAGCCGGTAGCCCCTCCCGTGTTTTTCTAGCGGAGCTCTCTCATTTCAAAAAGGCAGAATGGCTCCCTCTTCCGGAATTAGGGGTAAAGTATTTATTTTTAATGATTTAGGTGAATGTTGAGGCGAGTTGCTCGATTAGGGAGCAGGTGATGTGGCCGATGGTGATGTGGGCTTCCTGGATGCGCTGGGCGTCGCGGGAGGGGACGTTCAGAAGGAGGTCGACTTTGGGGGCGAGCGCGCCTCCGGTTTCGCCGGTTAGGGCCACGAGATAGGCGCCGCGGGTGCGGCCGGCTTCGACGCCGCGCACGATATTGGGGCTCGTGCCGCTGGTGGAAAGAGCGACCAAGACGTCGTGCGGGGCGACCAGGGATTCGATCTGACGGGCAAAGATGTGCTCGAAGCCGTAATCGTTGGCGGCGGCGGTGAGTACCGAGGGATTGGTAGTGAGCGCCAAAGAGGCGAGGCCGGGGCGCTCGGTGCGGAGTTTCACCACCAGCTCGGCGGCCAGGTGCAGGGCGTCCGCGGCGCTGCCGCCGTTTCCGAAGAAGACGATTTTGCCGCCCGCGCGCAGGGCGGCCGCGGATTTTTCAGCGAATTGCGCGATGCGGCCAACGAGCTGATCGGAGAATGCTTGTTTGACGCGGATACTGTCTTGCAGCTGGCGGCGAATCTCTTCAGTGGATGAAGCCATCGCAGCCTAGCAGAGAACGATTTTGTCGCGATGGCGGGTCACGCGGCGGGTGGCGTTGCGTGAGTCGACGACAAGTTTCGCCGCATCGACGATGGCCCCGTAATCGTAGCTCGAATGATCGGTGGCGATGACCACGCCGTCGTAGCCTCCGATGGACTGGGGGGACAGCGGCACGGACTTCATATTCTCGTAGTTGTAATGACGCATTTTGTGAAGTTGGGGGAAATAAGGATCGTTGTAATCGAGCTGGGCGCCACGCTGCTGCAGGAGCTGCATGATCTTGAGCGTGGGCGATTCGCGCAAATCGTCGACGTCTTTTTTGTAAGCCACGCCGAGGATCAGAAGCTTGGAGCCCTTGAGGCTTTTCTTGCGATCGTTCAAGGCGGAAGCGATGGCCTCGACGACGTGATAGGGCATGGCGGTGTTGACTTCGCCGGCCAGCTCGATGAAGCGGGTGGCGAAATCGTACTCGCGCGCCTTCCAGGAAAGATAAAAAGGGTCTACAGGAATGCAATGGCCGCCGAGGCCGGGCCCAGGATAGAAGGGCATGAAGCCGAAGGGCTTGGTGGCGGCAGCGTCGATGACTTCCCAGATGTCGATGTTCATGCGCAGACTGAGCATCTTGAGTTCGTTCACCAGAGCGATGTTGACGCAGCGGAAAATGTTTTCGAGCAGCTTGGTCATTTCCGCGGCGCGGGTGGAGCTTACGGGAACGACGCGGGAGACGATGGGGGTGTAAATTGCCACGGCGGCACGGCCGCTGGGTGGATTCACGCCTCCGACGACCTTGGGAATTTGGGCGAGGCCAAACTGTTTATTACCCGGATCTTCGCGCTCGGGAGAAAACGCCAGGAAGAAATCGCTGGGAATATTCTCGCTCTCCGGGCCGGAGGCGATGGGGCAGCGCAAACCGCTCTTTTCGAGGATGGGGAGGACAAGTTCCTCGGTGGTGCCGGGATAGGTGGTCGATTCAAGAACAACCAACTGGCCCTTTTGCAGGTGCGGCTGGATCGCGAGGGCGGTGTTTTCGACGTAGCTCAGGTCGGGCTCGCGGCGCTCGTCCAGAGGGGTGGGCACGCAGATGATGATGGCGTCGGCTTCCTTGATGCGTTCAAAATCGGTGGTGGCGCCGAAATGCTTGGTGTTGACGAATTGCTGGATTTTGGTCTGCGGGATGTGTTCGATATAGGACTTGCCGGCATTGAGCATGGACACTTTGTGGGGATCGGTGTCAAACCCCGTGACTTTGTGGCCGGCTTCGGCAAAGCGCAGCGCCAAGGGCAAGCCGACGTATCCGCAGCCGATGATGGCGACTTTCAGCTGCGCGCTTTTGAAAAACTCGGGTTTCCGGTCGATGGCCATGACTTGCGTCGCGCTCCTCAAATATTGGGGGATGTAGCAGGCCAAAAGGCCAATGAGACAAAGACAGCTAAATATAGCAGGCTTCCGACCGCGCGCAAGAAACCCGGCGAACAAATGTTTCCATGTTGCAAGATAGGGCCTGGTACCTCAAGACCGGAAGAAGGAGGTAGACGTTAGTTGAGTTACAGTTAACGGATATGGTTGACATACATTGTCACATTCTGCCGGGCCTGGACGATGGGCCGCCGGGCATTGAAGAGTCGCTCGCAATGGCGGAGTCCGCGATTGCGGATGGAATAACGCATGTGGTGGCGACACCGCATTCGAGCAATGAATTCGTTTTCAACTATCAGCGCGTGCGGCAGGTTCGCGAGGCGCTGCAAGCGAAGATCGGTGACCGGCTGGCGTTGGCGACCGGTTGCGATTTTCACCTCAATCCGGAAAACCTCGCGGCCTTGCGCGCGGATGCGCCGCGCTTTTGCATCAATCAGCAGGGTTATTTGCTGGTGGAATTCAGCGAGTTCTCCATTCCCCCCTCGGCAGATCAGACGCTGCACGAAATGCGGCTTATGGACGTCCGTCCGGTGATCACCCATCCGGAGCGCAACGCTATTCTGCACGTGAGTCCGGGACGCTTGGCGGACTGGGTGCGGCTGGGTTGCTTCGTGCAGGTGACCGCCGGTTCGATCACCGGAACCTTCGGCACAAGACCGCAGGAGGATTCTTTGCGTTGGATCGGGCAAGGATTGGTGCACTTCGTGGCGAGTGACGCGCACAATACGCGTCGTCGCCCGCTGAAGCTAAAGGGTGCGTATGACGTCGTGCGCCAGCGTTTTGGAGAAGACAAGGCGCAAGCGCTGTTTGTCGAGAATCCCATGGCGGCATTCGAGGGCCGCGATCTGCCGCATGTACCCGATATCGCAGAGGTGGCGAAAGCTCCGCGGAAGAAGAGGTTCCTTCTCTTTTGAGTTCCTCAAGAATTTGTGACCTTGCTGATTGGGGCGCAGCATGCTGCTCCCCTACGTTACGTTGCGGGATGCAGTGGCAAACCGGCCCAGGCATTGAGCACGCCAAGAACTTCTCTTACCACGTCGAGCGCATCGCCAGTGGTGCGCCACCAGTGAGCGGGGTCGAATGGATCGGCGGCGGCGGCGCGGACGATAGCGCGACCCTGGCCGCTGGCAAGCTGTTGCCACAGTCTGCGCACACGGCGCGTGTGGGCCTTGGTGGTGACGATGATCGCGGTGGAACCGTTTTCGCGGCGGAGTTCCGCCGCGATGGCGCGCACTTCGTCGGCGGTGTTGTTGATCGGCGGCTCAAGTATCCGGATGGCGCTCAAAGGCACCCCTTCGTGAACCAGGACGCGCGCGTTGAAGAAATCCTCTCCAGAATAGGGAATACCAAGGGCTTCGAGCGAGGCGGCAGGTTGTTCGGGGTGCGTCAGCCAGATTTGTGATGCGTAGCCTGCGCGATACAGACGCGCGGCCTCGATGGCGCGGACGGGAATGCGGCCGCTGAGAATCACGATGGCCTGGGCCTTCTCCATGGGGTCTTCCACCACGAGCCAACGGCCAACGCCAAGGAAAACGATCGTTGCGAGGACCAGCACGACGGCGAGTGCAATGAGCGCGACACTGCCGCGCGTGCGAGTTCGCATGCCGGGGTTTGTGCTTTGGGCCATAGACAGCGGGCGC
>JBGOVR010000001.1:0-80626 GCA_041478205.1 Candidatus Acidiferrum sp. | reverse complement strand
CGAAACAGTTAGTCCCTGCCGGAGAGACGTGGGTGAACGGGCCCACCGACACAAGAACCGATGAAATCGCCCCGGACGTTGGCATCGTCGGCACTCCGGTGATCGATCCTACGACCATGCTTCTCTATGTCGTCACTAAGACGAAGGACCAGGGCACAAACTGTACACCCGCTTCCTCGTGCCACCAGCGCATCCACGCGCTCAGTCTGCTGGACGGCAGCGAGAAGGCTAGCGGTCCGGTCGAGATGACGCCCGCGCTTATTTCCATCGCAGGATCCGGCGCTGGCGGGAATGGGACTACCGTGCCTTTTGATCCTCTGCGGCAAAACCAGCGCCCGGGCCTGGCGCTGGTAAACGGGAATGTCTATATCGGCTGGGGTTCTCACGGGGATTTAGGGATTTGGCACGGCTGGCTTGTCGGTTTCAACAAATCCAATCTAACCACCGCCCCCGCCATATACAACACCACCCGCAATGGCAGGCAAGCGGGCATATGGATGGCGGGAGGCGCCCCGGCCGCTGACAGCAGCAATAATCTCTACCTGATCACCGGAAACGGGGACTGGGACGGTGTCACCGATTTTGGTGACAGTTTTCTGAAATTCAGCACTTCCAGCGGGCTGGCGGTGACCGATTGGTTCACGCCCTTCGACCAAGCGATCCTGGATGCGGGAGACAATGACACCGGCTCCGGGGGAGCCGTGGTGCTTGTCGATCTGCCTCCTCCGGCCCCCGTGCCCCACCTCTTGCTGGGTGGCGGAAAAGCAGGCAGCGGCAACATGGGCGAGATCTACGTGTTGAATCGAGATCATCTGGGTCACAGCTTGCCGGGCAACAACGGCCAGATCCTCCAGGAATTCCCCGTGGGGAACACCATTCTTGCGACACCAGCCTTCTGGCAAAACACGCTTTACGTAGCCGCAGCCGCCAGCCCGTTGAAGGCCTTTACGCTAAACCCAGCCACGGGCAAATTCAACCCTGTGCCCAGCGCGATCTCGAATGTGATCTTCTACTATCCTGGATCAACTCCCGTGGTTTCGGCGGGCGGCACCTCGAACGGAATCGCCTGGGCGCTCTACAACAGTGGATACGGGGCGTCGTGTTGCCCCAAAAGCCCCACGATTCTTTACGCCTTCGACGCTACGGATCTAACCCACGAACTGTGGGATAGCTCCATGGCTCCGGCAGATGCCGCTGGCTTCGCCGTTAAATTCACGGTACCCACCGTAGCCAACGGCAAGGTGTACGTCGGCTCAAGCTCGGAAATCGACGTGTTCGGTCTTAAACCCAACTAAGGCCGGCGGCCCGACCGCCCTACCTCGCTACGGTGCTGAGGAACGGGTAATGGCTCGCGGCGCCCATGAAGAACAGCATCGGAAACGACAGCCAGAACGAGACGCGCGCGGTGAGGAATCCCCAGCGCATCATGCGCTCTGCTTCCGGAGGCATCGGCGTGCCCTGCTCGGCGCTGGCGCGCGTCCAGGCAATCAGCCGCTTCTGCACGCGCCACACCACGCCCCAGGTATTGATCAGCATCACCAGCCCCAGTCCGCCGCCGACACTGATGGCCAGATGTTGATTCGAGGAGTCTGGGCCGCCATTCAAGGCGAGAACGACCCACGCCGCCGCCACCACGACGATCGCAATCCCGATGGTCCGTACCCAGGGATTGTCGAGAATTCCTTTCCTCGGAAGTTGCAAGAGGTAGATCGCCTCGTAGGCGACGGTCCACACCAGCACCCACCAGCCAAACCATTGCAACACCAACCTGGAATTGCCAGCGTTATGCGCGTCCACCGAAAGCAGATGGAAGAAGTAGCGGATCCCCATCACTACCGTCACCAGCGCCGACCACCGGAACCACGCCATCGCCCGCGACATCAGCACCGGATAAACCTTGACCCGCACGGACGGCTCCAACTGCTTCATCGCCGGCGTACCCACGAGGTTGAAGAAGTACAGCAGCCCGATCCAAATAGTTCCAAAGATGTAGTGCAGCCAGCGGAGCGCGATAAGTTCGTTGGAGGCTGGGTCGCTCAGGAAGCTGAAGTGCGGCGTCCACTCGGGAAACGAAAATGCCAAGACACAGAAGCTCATGCGCAACCCTCCCGTTTTCTTCAAAGCCTTGCGTGTCCACGCTATCAGCAAACATCATCGACCCAACGTCATGGGAATGACAAGTGGGCCGTTCATTTCGGAAAGCGCAAGGCCGTGAAACGCGCGGCTTGCTCCGCACGTCGCAGGACGCATATGATCTGGGCCACTCCTTTGCGGAGATTCATCGAGGCGGAGAATTGTGCGTGCGCCCGCCGAGCGGGGTAAAGAAATGAAATACGTAAGCTTGATTCTTCTTCTCCTGACTACGCAGGCGGTTGCAGCGCAAGATTGGGCGCGCCAGCAGTTGGCAAAGTCTCCGCGGCACGGCGAGTGGGTCACCGTGAAGCACGATGGCCGCGCGGTGGAAACTTTCGTGGTGTATCCGGAATCGAAGGACAAAAAACCCGTCGTGTTGGTCATTCACGAAATTTTTGGCATGACCGATTGGGTGCAAGACTTGGCGGATCAAGTGGCGGAAGCCGGCTACATCGCGGTCGCACCCGATCTGCTCTCCGGCATGGGGCCAAACGGCGGCCGCAGTTCGTCTTTCGCCGAGGGCAAAGCCAACGAAGCAATAGGCCATCTGAATCCCGATCAGATCACTGCGGATCTCAATGCCGTAGCGGACTATGGGCTCAAGCTTCCGGCATCCAACGGCAAGCTCTTCGTTGGAGGTTTTTGTTGGGGTGGCGGCCAGACGTTTCGCTTTGCCACCAATCGCCCCGACCTGGGAGCCGCTTTCGTATTTTATGGCGTGCCGCCGGACAAAGACGCCATGGCGCGCATCAAGGCTCCTGTGTACGGGTTCTACGCCGGCGAAGATGCCCGCATCGGCGCTATGATTCCGGGCGCGATCGAGCAAATGAAAGCGGCCGGCAAGACCTACGACATCGTGACCTACGATGGCGCAGGCCACGGCTTCATGCGTGCCGGCGAAGCTCCCGACGCCAATGAAGCCAACCGTAAGGCTCGCACGGAAGCCTGGGCGCGCTGGAAGAGCCTGTTGGCTAAAACCCAATAGAGAGCGCCGCAATGGAACGCGTCATTGCTCGCCGTGAGAGAATTGCGTAGTTGGCAATCGGCCGCAGCAGCTTTATGACAAAAGTGTATGCAGGCACATCCGGTTGGGCCTATCCGAGTTGGAAGCCGGATTTCTATCCACCGAAGCTCGCTTCGGCGAAGTTCTTGAGTTACTACGCCGGCCGCCTGAACACCGTGGAGGTGAACTACACCTTCCGGCGCTTTCCCACCGAAAAGCTGCTGAGGGGCTGGATCGAAGCCACGCCGCCGGATTTCAAGTTTGCCGTCAAGGCGCACCAGAAGATCACGCACATCAAGCGCCTCCGGGACGTGGCCGAGTTCACCTCGGAGTTCATCGCTTCCTTGCAGCCGTTGGACGCCGAGAAAAAACTAGGTCCCGTACTGTTCCAGTTGCCCCCCTTTCTAAAATGCGATTTACCTTTGCTGAAGGATTTTCTGGATGTGCTGCCGCGCCGTCTGCGCACCGCGTTTGAATTCCGGCACGCCTCGTGGTTTAGCGAGGACGTGTACGATCTGCTGCGCGGAGCAAACGCTGCCCTGTGCCAAGCGGAGAGCGAAAAACTGGAAACCCCGGACGTTCAAACCGCGGACTTTGCCTACTTGCGCCTGCGAAAAGAAGAATATTCCGCCAGCGCCCGTAAGGCGTTAACACGCCAGGTCGCCGACCTAGCCCAGCGCGGCGATGCGTTTGTCTATTTCAAGCACGAAGAAACCGCCGACGGCGCAAAGTACGCCGAGAGCTTGCTGGCGGCGATCAAGACTGCTTGAGGGCGCGAAGGATGCAACGGAGAATGCAACTTGACGCCGTCGCGTGCCTGGGCGAAACTTCGCGCGCAATCATGAGGTGAGTCATGTTCTGGTTTTTCGATCGAATGACTGGTGTAATCCCAAGTACTTCGCGGCGCTTTGCTGGCGATCTGTCTCTCCTGCAATCTCGCCTTCCGTTGCGGCGAGGCGGTGGCGAACGAATGCGCCGAATCGCTCTGCCGCTCTGCGCGCTTCTGCTCGCGGGCGCCGCATGTTCTTGCCGCCAGACGCCCGCGGACATCCAAAAGCATCTCCAGGAGCAGCTCATCACCGCAAAGCCCGGCGCGGTTATCGAGCTTCCCGAAGGCAAATTTCATTTTGACCGCACGCTCTCTCTGACGGTCGACAAAGTTACGCTTCGCGGCAAGGGCATGGACAAGACGATTCTCTCGTTTGCCGGGCAAAAGGAAGGCGCGCAAGGCCTGCTCGTGAAAGCCAACGACTTCACCATCGAGGATATCGCCGTCGAAGATAGCGCCGGCGACGCGCTCACAATTCAGGGCGGCACAAACATCATCGTTCGCCGCGTTCGCGCCGAATGGACGCGCGGCGCCAACCCCGCCAACGGTCCTTACGCCATCTATCCCGTGGAGTGCAAGAACCTGCTTGTGGAGGATTCTGTGGCGCGAGGCGCTGCGGATGCCGGGATCTACGTGGGGCAATCCGAAAACGTGGTGATTCGCAGGAACCGCTCGGAGTACAACGTGGACGGCTACGAAATCGAAAACTCCGAGAACGTGGACGCCTACGACAACATCGCCACGCACAACACCGGCGGGATGGGCGTCTTCAACCTTCCCAATCTTCCGCGCCAGGGCGGCAAGCACGTCCGCGTCTTCCACAACCAGATCGTCGACAACAACACGCCCAATTTTGCTCCCGTGAGCCTCGGCCCCATTCACGATCTACCGAGCGGCACCGGCATTTACGTCATGGCCATCAAGGACGTCGAAGTTTTCGGCAACAAAATTCAGAACAACAACACCGTCAATGTTTTTCTGATTCACTACGACACCGGCGTTGGCGACAGCCTTCGGGAAACCGCGTCCTCTCCCATCACGCAGCAAGTCTTCGCGCCGGGTGACAAGCGCTACTACCCATTCCTGCAGCAGGTCTATCTTCACGGCAACGATATTTCCGGCGGCGGCAAGTCTGCCGATAGCCGCATCGCGGTGATGAAGGCCATGGCCGATGCCCTCGGCGGCTCGCTCCCGGATATTCTTTATGACGGCAGGGTCGATCCCGCATGGCCCAAGAAAGGCGCCAACCCCGGCGACATCTGCCTGGGCAACAACGGCGCAGCCTCCTTCCTAAATTTCGACGCTGCGGGCGGCATGAAGCATCCCGTCCGCGATGTGAAGAATTACACTTGCGCGCTCCCGGCGCTCTCCGCGGTTTCCATTCCCAGCTTGGCGGCGGCCTCGCCCGCGAACGGCACCTCAGCGCCGTAATGCTCGCGCGTCATCGCATCGCGCCTCGCTTCGCAGGTTTTGCGCTTCTCGGGCTGGCGTGCCTGGCCATGGTTTTTTCCGGCTGCGACTTCAGTTTTCATCGCGATGTCCACCTTTATTTGGAAGCGCCCTTTCCGCATAAGCTTTCCGCCTGGCATCTATTCACTGTAGCTCGCGGCCGCCTCACCCCTAATGCTCGCGTCCTTCCCTACGATCTCAACACTCCTCTGTTCTCCGATTACGCCGACAAGTATCGCTTCGTTTGGATGCCACCCGGCAATTCCGCGGAGTATCGGGAAGATGTTCCTTTCGAATTCCCCGTAGGCACGATTTTCGCGAAGAGCTTTGCTTTTCCCGCGGACGGCCAGCCCGGCGAAGAACGCCTGATCGAAACCCGCCTGCTCATCCGCACCAGGTCTCGGTGGGTGCCGCTACCCTACATCTGGAACGCCAGCCAGACCGAAGCCACGCTCCAGCTCGTTCCCGATCCCGTTCCGATCCGCTACACGGACGCGGCCGGACGCGCCCGCGACTTCACTTACCAAATTCCTAACACCAACGAATGCCGCGAGTGCCATGACAACAACAAGTCTCTTCAGCCCATCGGCCCGAAGGCGCGCAATTTGAACAAGGATTTTTCTTACAGTGACGGCGCGGCGAATCAACTTGCTCGCTGGACTGCCGTCGGCTATCTCCGCGGAGCGCCGGTGCCTGCCGCAGCGCCGCATGCGGCAAAGTGGAGCGAGCCTTCCAGCGGATCACTCGACGAGCGCGCTCGCGCCTACCTGGACAACAACTGCGCCCACTGCCACCAGCCCGGCGGCACCGCAGGCTACACCGGCGTGGACTTCCGCCTCGGCCACTTCGACCCCGCGGGGTTTGGCGTCTGCAAACATCCGAACTCCGCCGGCAACATGGGCGACCGCCGCTACGATCTCGTCCCCGGGCATCCCGACGACTCCATCCTCGTCTATCGCCTGGAATCCACCGCGCCGAAAATCATGATGCCGCAAATCGGCCGGGCTGTCGTTCACACCGAAGGCGTCGCTCTTCTCCGCGAATGGGTCACCGCTCTTCAGGGTGGCGCTTGCGGTCTCGCCACTCCACGATGATCAAGCCCATCGGAGTGGTGGAAAATCCAGTTCGCATCCGCTACCGAGGCGCAGCCCTGTAGCTGAACAGTTTCTGGCATTCTTGCCGGAGAAAACCGCCGGTGACGGGGATGGGGTGATTGCCCTTCTCGAAGACGAGCCGGCAGGAGATGAGACAAGCTCGCCACTTGTAGTCTTCCGTACCGCGCTGGCGGCCATACGCAGCAATGTCTTCTTGGGAAACGCCGTAGACGACCGCGCCAATTCTAGACCACACGCAGGCACCGGCGCACATGGCACAGGGCTCGTGCGTGGAGTAGAGGACGAAGTCGGGCAGGTAGCGGCCATAGCCGCTGGATACGTATTTGAGCGTTTCCAACTCTACGTGTTTGATGCTCGATCCCGAAGTTTTTACGCGGTTACCGGCGCTGGCAATGACCACTTCACGTCTGCCAATAAGGCGGGTGATGACCGCGCCAATGGGATAGTCGCCTCGGTCGCCGGCGCGTTTGGCTTCCGAGACAGCCAGCTCCATGAACTTCCTTCGCGGTTTGTAGGAAGGAGGGATCATACAGATGGATTATATCCGTTTGTCGCGAGTGTTTCTCATGATAGCCGCACATGTCCGGTTAATGCGTTTACCAGGACTTGGGTCCATTGGCTGGTGGTCCCTGGCATTCCCAGCAGTGATCCCCAGGAAAATCTCTGGAGGACTCTCAGGAATGTACACAACATTCCGCGTAACTGAGGCGCTTTTCGCGTTGACAGCACCTCCTGCTTGGATAAAAATGACTGGCCTCCCAACGCCCGGACCGCAGAGCGTATAAAATTCCTAAAACTCACTATC
This sequence comes from Candidatus Acidiferrum sp., assembly GCA_041478205.1. Lineage (GTDB taxonomy): Bacteria > Acidobacteriota > Terriglobia > Acidiferrales > UBA7541 > Acidiferrum. The sequence continues at coordinate 73,292 of JBGOVR010000001.1, read as the reverse complement.
TCCAAAGGAGTGCGTCAGAGATGGCTACCCGCACTGAATTGCCAAAGCATAGGCGTCTCGGTTCTGGAAGAAATGAACTCAGAGGCGTGTCAAGCCGGACTCTCAAATCAATACTTGCCGCGTGCGTCTTGTTTTTTGTTGCGGTGCTCACAAGCGCAGGTCAGGACTTGCCAAACTCCAAAGATCCTGTGGGGATGAAGCGTTACGAAGGAAGCGAGCTGATCGGCTATCGTGTGCCCAAGTTTGACGAGTACTTGTTACCCCTAGGGTCGCCCACGAACTCGGATCCTCCTGCATACGAAAAGAGTAAGCAAGTCGAGGGTCAGGTCAGTTATTACACCTACCTGGCTCCAGCAGGCCGGTCGCCGGCCGAGATGTTCCGCAATTACAAGCAGGAGTTTCAGCGCCTGGGTATAGAGATACAGTACGAGAAAAGCGCCGGGAGTCATGGCTGGTTTGGTCCCACCTTCGACAAGGTTGCCACCGAGAGCGACCTCTCTCAGATCCTTGGCTATGACGAAGCGGACGAACGCCTCCTGGTGGGAAAGAGTCGAGATGCCAACCCGAGCTACTACGTGGTTTTTGTGACGGCGTACCAGGACGGCGTCATTCCGGAACGCTTGCAGGGAAGGGTTGCCAAGGGCCGGGCGCTCGCACAACTGGTGGTCGTTTCCGCGGACGTAATGGAAAAGAAAATGACGTTCGTGAATTCCGACGACATGAAACACGCGATTCACGATTCAGGGAAAGTGGCGCTGTACGGCCTCTCCTTCGACACAGACAAAGACGTGGTTAAGTCAGAATCGCAGCCCACGCTGGCCGAAATTGCCAAGCTGTTGAACGGTGAGCCTTCTCTGCGCTTGCATGTGGTGGGACACACGGATAACCAGGGAAAGCCAGACTACAACCTGGACTTGAGCCGCCGCCGCGCTGCCAGCGTCGTACGAGAACTCACCAGTAAGTACGGGATAACTGCAAACCGTCTCGACGCCTTTGGCTGCGGTCTCTATTCGCCGATAGCCTCCAATGAAGCGGAAGATGGTCGAGCGAAGAACCGCCGAGTCGAATTGGTGCAGTGGTAGCAGCAATAGGCCGATTGCAAGTGGTTTTGACTTCCACTAAGTAACATCCAGCCATCGCATGATACTTAGCCCGGTGTTCCAGTGGACGATAAGTCGGATTACCGGACATGTGAGTTGAAGAGGCTTGTTCTTGGCACCAGCTCGGTATACCGTCCGTGTCCAATGAGGCGCGAGATGAAGAAACAATTTTTGAGATTTGGAATTTTGGCATTCGCAATTACCTTGGTTGGGCCTGTGTTCGGCGCGGGCCAAAGTCAAGATGAAGTTCAGATTCGCAACGTGGAAAACGGCCTACAGGAAGCCTGGAACCGCCACGACATGAAAGCCTGGGCTAATCTGTTTACCGAGGATGCCGATTTTGTGAATGTCGTCGGCTGGTGGTGGCTTGGGCGCGCTGAAATCGAGAGGAAACACACCAACTCTCACGTCTTCTTATTTCGAGAAAGCACCGTAACCATGGATGAGGTTCACATTAGGTTCCTGACCCCTCAGATTGCTGTAGCGCACGTTTTGTGGTCAATGGTTGGGGGTAAGAAACCAGACGGAGTTCCTGCGCCGCCTAGAAAAATGATTTTCACTCAGGTCCTGCAAAAGCAGGCAGGCCAGTGGTTGATTTCGGCTGCACACAATACCGACCGCATCCCTGAAGTGCCAATGCCAACGGGACCACCCGTAAATCGAGAGCCCATTCCTCAATAGACCGTAGACGCTGCGGGCGAATCCTCCTCACCAGTGAATAGCTACCCCGGCCACGGGCGGTTAACTCCAGATAAGTTCGGATAATCGGACATCTGAAAGGCACTTGTACGGTTTGTGCGTTTACCAGGCATGGGCCCGCGCCTCGGATTGTCCTCGCCGTTGCAACTCGGCGCCAAACCAAACGACTCCCTAAAACGTCAATAGAAGAACGCCACCAAGCGGAATTTGTGCCGGACTGCGGGCGGCGTTCGCTAGTTTGCTGGATTGGGGAACCCGAAGCGCCTGAGTTGCGTACGGTATTTAGAGGTGTTCCATGCAAAGCCTGCCCGGCAATTTTCGGTACGCCCTGCGACAGTTCCGGTTGTCGCCGGTTTTTACCGCTGCGGCGATACTAACGCTGGCCTTGGGAATCGGCGGGACCACGGCAATATTTACGTTGATCCACGCGGTGATGCTCCGCTCGTTGCCGGTTTCTGATCCCGGCAGGCTCTACCGGGTCGGCGAAGGCGATGATTGCTGCGTAGAAGGGGGTCCTCAGGACAAATGGGGAATGTTTTCCTTCCCTTTGTACGAGCGGCTGAAGGCAGAAACACCGGAATTCGAGGAGGTGGCCGCTTTCCAAGCCGGGCGTGGCATGTTGAGCGTGCGGCGTCAGGGCGTCGAATCGGCTGCCAGACCTCTGCGTTCGGAGTACGTCACCGGCAATTATTTCTCGACGCTGGGAGTTCGTGCTTTCGGCGGACGGGTGTTTACGCCAGATGACGACAACGCGGCTGCTTCGCCGGTTGTAGTGCTCAGCCACCGCGTCTGGCAGACAACCTATGCCGGCGATCCTTCGGTAGTGGGTGCAACGTTCGTTCTGGAGGGCCATCCCTTTACTGTGATCGGCGTCGCGCTCGCTGGATTCTTCGGCGAGACGCTGCAAAGCGACCCTCCCGATATCTGGGTCCCGCTGCAACAGGAGCCCATGATCGATGGTGAAGGTAGTCTGCTGCATCAGTCTATTTCTGCGTGGCTGCGCATGATCGGGCGATTGCGGCCGGGAGCTTCCATTGACGGAATGGCTCCGCGCCTCACCGGAGTGCTACGGCAATGGATGCAGAACGATTCCGGATATCCCGCCAACTGGATGGCGGACGTGATCCGGATGCTTCCCAAGCAGATGGTCGATGTGGTACCCGCGGGAGCGGGTGTGGCGGTGATGAAAGAGGAGTACGGGCGGAGCCTCCAGATTTTGCTGTCGGTGTGCGGCTTGGTGCTGCTGATCGCATGTGCCAACGTGGCGAACCTGCTGCTGGCTCGTGGGGTAGCGCGTCGTGGACAAACCGCCGTACGACTGGCTGTGGGGGCGACGCCGCGGCAGATCGTTGGGCAAGCGCTGACGGAAAGCGTCCTGCTGGCGATTGGCGGCGGCATCGCCGGACTTGTGGTGGCAACGGCAGCCGCGCGGCTGCTGCTTGCGCTGGCGTTCCACAGCTCAAATTTCCTTCCGATCAGCACCGCGCCATCACTGGTCGTACTGGCGTTCGCCTTCGGGTTGGCGCTGGTGACGGGAATCATTTTCGGGGCGGCTCCCGCGTGGCTTGCGACCCGCACCGATCCGGCGGAAGCATTGCGTGGGTCGGGCCGCGGCACCAGGGATCGTTCTTCTTTCGCCCGTAAAGCGCTGCTGGTCGTGCAGGCCACGCTTTCGGTTGTCCTGGTGGCGGGAGCGATGATGTTGGCGCGAAGCCTAAACAAGCTCGAGCATCAAGATTTCGGATATCAGGTGCAAGGGCGCGTGGAGGTGGATCTGAACAATCCGCCGGCCACCTACACGCAGCCCAAGTTAGCGGCGCTCTACCGCCAACTGGAAGAACAACTCAATCGCCTGCCCGGAGTGCAGGGGTCCGGGCTGGCAATGTATAACCCGCTCACCGACAACTGGAGCGAACTCATCATGGTCGCCGGCCATCCTCCTGCCAAGCTAAACGAGGAAGCGGGCGCGTCGTGGGACCGCGTGAGCGCCAACTATCTTCAGAACTTCGGTATGCCCATTTTGCGGGGGCGTGACTTTAGCGCAGCGGACAACGAAACCACAGCGCTGGTGGCGATCGTGAACGAGGCCTTCGTGAAGCGCTTTTTCAAGAGCGACGAGGACCCCTTGCAGCAGCACTTCGGCCTGGACATGCCCGAATATGCCAGCACGTTCAGCATTGTCGGCGTCGTGCGCGATGCCAAGTTTGCGGGCTGGGGCTTGGACAAGCCGGCGCGTCCGATGTTCTACGTGCCGCTGGCGCAAACTGTCGCCTACCACGACGAGTTGATGAAGAAAATTGAGCTGCGCTCGCACTTTATCGGCGGAATCATGCTGGTAACCAAGATGTCCCCCGGCGCGCTGGAGCCGCTGCTCACCAGGATGCTGGCGGAGCTGGATCCCAACCTAACGATCAACAGTATCCGGACGATGCAGCAGCAAGTTGAACTTTCGTTCGATCAGGAGCGCGCCGTAGCCAGCCTGGCTGGCCTGTTCGGGATTGTGGCTCTAGTGCTGGCTGCTATCGGACTGTACGGCGTCACCGCCTATACCGTTGCGCAGCGAACCAACGAAATCGGCATTCGCATGGCACTTGGCGCCGACCGCCTGAAGGTGATTCAACTCGTACTGGGCGGGGCATTCAAGCGAGTGTTGCTTGGACTTATCCTGGGAGTGCCTCTGGCGGTTGGCGCCGGGCGGCTGATCTCAGCCCAACTGTACGGCGTTTCCTCATGGGACCCGCTCGCGCTGAGCATGGCTGTGGGGGCGCTTGCGATCTGCTCATTTTTCGCGGCCATAATTCCCGCGAACCGCGCGGCATCTATTTCGCCCATGAACGCCCTGAGAATTGAGTAGCGCCGCGTGGCGTAGGTAGCTCAAACGTCTTGGCCTACGCGGAACGGGATCTCTTCCACACCAAGGAGGGTAGTTCCAGGTTGGCCGTGCGCTTGAGGTGCGCCTGCGCATGCGCTGCTGCTTTTTCTTTGCCCTGCTCGATGTCATCGACTGGCTCGGAGGGGGCAACCCAGTTTTTGGCGTTGACGTTATATACCGACGCCTGTACGCCCTGCGCGTTATGCTCGGAGAACAAGCGCAGGTGCTCGCCGCCCACTTTGACTTCAGCCCAAACGCCCTCATCCAACATGGGGGAAGTCTGACACGCGGCGCGCTACGACGCCAGCGGTACGGAAGTACAGGAAATTCTCATTTGGGGGGAGAGGCATTTGCGTGAGGCTGTGGAACGCTTTACCAGAGAAACCAACCGGCACCGGAACTAACAACAAGCAGAAAAGATGTCAGCACAGCGCAACCTAAAAACAGCGTAATCCTTTTGATAATTAATGGTGCCCGAAAGAGGACTCGAACCTCCACTCCCTTGCGAGAACCAGGTCCTGAACCTGGCGCGTCTGCCAATTCCGCCATTCGGGCACAAGTGCGTTGCGTTGACTGCGATCGAGATCGAGCCGGGATCGCACAGAACAACGAGGCTTTTTCATTTTGCCCGCCGCTCTCTGCTTTGTCAACGCGTTGCAGAGTGGCCTCCCGGCTGAAATGGACTAAATCTTTGGTGTATTAGCGATGGCGAAGCCGCAGCGATTCCCAGCTTCCATCGGCGGTCCAGCCTCCGTCGACAGCAAGTGCGTGTCCGTTGACGAAGCCGCTCTCCAGCGGATCGGCCAGAAAGGTGATCGCCCTGGCGATATCGTCGGGTGAAGCGAATCGCGCCATAGGCACCCGGCCGATGATGTCCGCGTCGGTATAACCTCCCCCCCGCCTGGTCGGCCACGTCCATCTCGGTCTTCACCCAGCCTGGACAGACGGCATTCACGCGCACGCCGCGGCCTCCCCACTCCGCCGCCAACGTCCGGGTCAGACCGATCAGCCCGTGTTTCGAGGCGTTGTAGGCCGCGCGGTCCGCAACACCCACCAGTCCGGCGACAGACGCCACATTGATGATGCTCCCGCTGCGCTGCGCCAGCATCATGGTGCCGAAGGCCTTTGCCAGCAGAAAGGGCGCAACCAGATTGACTTCCAAGACGCGGCGATACTCCGCGCCCGAGAGCGTTTCGGCTGGCGCGATGAAACTGATCCCGGCGTTATTCACGAGCACATCTGCGCGGCCCCAGCGGGTTCGCACTTGGGTTGCGAACTTCGCGACGACGGTCTCCTCGGAGATGTCGCCAAGGACTTCGATGGCCTCCGCACCGCGCTCGCGCACTGCTCGCAGAGTATCTAGCGGTGCGCGCAGATCGCTGAGCGCCAAACTGTAACCTCGCTCGGCCAAAACCTCTGCTATGCGCTTCCCAATACCTTGGGCCGCCCCGGTTATGACTGCTACGCGTAACGCCTTGCCCATAAAAACTTTGCCTTTCGTAGACCGGACACCGGGCGTTCCTACACCCGGTTCTCCGATGCGGAACAGTGGAAATTCAGATTCATAGTGCTATACTCCCGACAGAATACCGGTTTACCCCGTGTTTGCCCTCTGTTGTCCTGGGGGACGAGCACCTCGGTTCGGTTCCAACGGGAGGTTGCCATGGGAGCGACGCTTACGGGGCCCATTCTCTACCTAGCGATCGTCTGGGGGATCATCACCGTCATATTTATCGGTCTGTTGATGTGGCGGAGCGTCCTCGCAAGCCATGAGGACGACCAGATCTTCCTCGATGCGGCGGAAGAGCACATGGCCAGAGAGCAGCGCGAATTGATCGCTAAGATCAGTTCGCTGACACGGCCGATTGCCACGAGCGGCATCGCGGCGGGAGCACTCCTGCTGCTGATTGTCGGCATGTGGCTTTATGAAGGCCTGAAGAGTTTCTAGCCGGTCGCGTTTGGTCACGTAGAGCGAGCCGGGCGTCAGCGGGACGCAGGCTTGCTCGGGGACGGCTGGGTTGCTGGGAGACTGTTCCCGGGGCTTGTGGGAACGCCCGGCTGGATCTGCACAACGGATGTGTGGTTGTGCACGATCAGCCAGTGATTGTTGCGCTTTTCCATTACCAACGTGGTTTGCCCTCTTGAAGCCGACGGCTGCCCATCGACGGTGGCCTCGAAATCCCACTGATAACACGCCCATGCCACGGTGCCGTCCACTTTGACGAAGGTGTTGGTCCGGTCCATGCGCACTTGTTGCATACGTGCGCGCTGCTGCTGAAACGAGGGAGCGTAGTTTGCCCAACCCACCACCGGCGGGGCCCAGACTCCGCTCACCAGCGTGACGTCATCCGCGTAGGACTGATGCAGCTTGTCGACGTCGCCTACCTGCCACGCGCCCAGCATCGATGAAATCATGTAGTCGATTTGCTGTTCGTCGCCCATCGGAATGGTTGGCTGGCCGTCCGACTTCGGCGCATCGTTCTTCTTTTTCTTGTCCTTCTGCTGCGCCGCGGCGGGTCCCGCTAATCCGAGGAGAATTGCAGTGCAGAGCAGCAGGCTTGGAACGACGCGATATGAGCGCCCGCTCTGGCTCTTGGGCCGCACCGTTTGATTCATGTGCTTCTCCTTTTAGCCGGGTGAGATTTGCTGGCGGAAAGAATAGCACGCCGATATTGCGGCGAGACTGCTGAGTGCGAAGGATTGCGGAAGCGGCAATGGCTCCGCTTTGGCAACTGCAACTTGCGAGACGAGATCAGCGCGCCGCGGGCGCAGCGGCGAGAAGATTCACAAACAGCCGGTAAGCGCCCGGGACGCCTTCCGGCAATTGCCGGAAGAAGGCGAGGCCCGTGTAGATGTAGGTTCCTTTGCCGTAGTGCGCGTACACCAACGCGCCGTTCTGATCGATTTCGCCGGGGTCGTTCATCGCCAGCAGAGGTGTGTACTTGGAATCGAACTGCGTCCAGAAATAGAGGCCGCGTTCCTGCACCCAACCGTTGAAATCATCTTGCGTGATCTTGTTTGGCTGATTCAGCAGCGGGTCGTCCGGCTTGAGAAACTTCACCGGTGAGTTTTCATCGGTGATGCGCGGCAATGGACTGTTTGGCGGCGGCGTGATTTTTGCAGGGTAGGGTGCGTATTGCGCGCGGTCCCAGGCGAAATCGCGCTCGTATTGGACGACGAGCGTGCCGCCGTTGGAGACGTAATCGAGCAGGCGCTGGTTGGCGCCCGGCAGGTCGGAACGCAATTCGTAGGCGCGCACGCCGACGATGATGGCGCGGAATCGCGACAGGTCGCTGAAGGCGAGCGCGGCAGCATCGAGCATTTCGACGCGCATGCCCAGGCGCTCGAGTGCTTCGGGAATGGGCTCGCTCTCTGCGGTGATATAACCGACGCGCAGATTTTCCGGCACATTTATGGCGAAAGCGTGGACAACACACTGCGCCGGCTCGCTCCAAAGCTGGGTTGGCAGTGTTGGGAGCGGCTCGAGCGATTCGGTGAATTTGTCGCCGTCCTTGGTGACGCCCCGCTGCGCGGACGCCGCAATCTTGTAGTTTCCCGCGGCCAGCTTTTGCGGCAGAGTGACCGTCAACCGCGCATATCGATCGCCCACCCCGGAAAATTCCAGCATCGCCGGCGGATTGCTGCTCCATCCTTGCGGCACCGTGAGCTCAACGCGCACTTTCCCGGGCTGCGTCGCGTACGAGTGGACGCGCAGCAACACGTCAAACGGTTTGCCCGGCTTGGCTAGCACTTCAATCACCTGCTTCGGTTCGACCGCCAGCGTGTAAGCCGGCACCATGCGCAGGGGCACACGGTCCACGCGGGTCGAGGTAGCCTGAATGTGCGTGACGGGAAGAGTGAACTGAAGCTGGTAGCCGCCGATGGTCACTTCCTGTTGCGCGACAACCAGAGGCGAGGGTTCCGGCTGCAACAGATCCAACTCTGGCGCCGCAGGAGGTGGAGGCGGTGAAACAGCCACGGTCAACCGAAGACCCTGACCGAGGTCGCCTTCCCGCTTCGTTTCCTTGAAATTACCGCCGAAAACGAGCTTCAGATCGCCCATGGTGCACGAATCGAGTCTGCAGTGGGCTTGCGTTTGCACACCGAAACTTTCACCGGCGACCAATTCACTTCGGTCTGCTTCCGCGGTTACTTGCAAGCCCGCGGCCAGCGCGAGTGCCTTCTCAATTCGCGCCACCGGGCGGTTCATATCGGCAACCATATAGTTTTGCGCAAGCATTCCGGTGAGGTGCCACGGACACTTGTCCATCCAGTGCGCGGCATTGGCAGCCGCCAGCGCAAGAGAGTTGATCGCGGCGGACCAATCCAGATTCATAGCCGCGGTTCGCGCGGCGGAGAGTTGGTCATCGGCATCTTCAAAGGCCCGGCAGCCTGGGAACAAAGAGCGAAGCGGCGCGGCAAGGTTTTTGGCATCGAACTTGGCGTCGCCTTCGGGCAACAGTGTGATCGGCCGGCGCAAGAACGGCGAACCGAGAAAGCCGGAAATGCCTTGCGTGCGATGGTTCGCAAAGGCATCTAGGCCGATTTGGCGGTAGCTCTTGCCCCAGAGCGGGGACACGTCGTCCAGCGGGAGCGCGTATCCCTTGCCGTCGCCGCTTCGGTTGAGATCGAGAATCTGGACGGAGCCCTGGCCCTCCCCGTTCCAGGGTGGAAGTTTTCTTTCCAGATGATCGTGGAAAGCCTTGGGATCGGCGGCCAGTTGGACGGCTTTTGGTGCCCACAGGCCGGCGGTTTGATGATGGCCGTGGCCGTTGTGCACGCCGCCAAAATTGTTGATCACGATGTTGGGGCGAAAGGTGCGGATCACGCGGACCATGTCTTCGAGAACCAGGTCGCCCCAGATTTCTTGCGTTTCTTCGGGCGTTTTCGAGAAGCCAAAGTCGGGGGCGCGCGTAAAAAAAAGTTTCACGCCGTAACCGCGTGTGGCGGCGAGAAGCTCCTGCGTGCGAATTAAGCCAAGCTGAGGCGCTTGTTCGGGGCCGAGGTCGTTTTGTCCGCCTTCACCGCGGGTCAGAGAGAGCAGCGCCACGTCCGCGTGCAGGCCGCGCGCAAGGTAGGTCAGCGCCGCGGCGGATTCGTCGTCGGGATGCGCCGTGATGTAGAGGATACGGGTGGTGACGCGAGCGCTGTCGATCGCTTCGATCGTCTCCGCGAGGCCTGGGCCTGTTCCTGGAGAGGGAGGGAATTGCGCGCAGGATCGCGGCAACAGGGCGACCAACAACGCGGCCAGCAAGACGATGGGCCCAAACCGGGCAACCAAGCTAGTCGTTTTCGTTGCCTTCATTGCGCCGCCTCGGAACTTGGCGCACCGAAAGGCCATTCTCGCCGGAAGCGCGATTGCACCAGGAAAACCACGAGACCCAGGATAATCACAGATAACCCCCACCAGACCGCTTTTCCCGTTCGAAAGAAAAGCCAAATCCAGCCCGCGATGGTAAGCAGAGCGGGCAAAGGATAGAACCACATCTTAAACGGCAGGCGTTCCGCAGGCCAGCGGCGCCGCAACAACATCACGCCCACCGCCTGGCCGATGAATTGAATGATCAAACGCATAGCTAAGACCGCGGCAATCACCGTTCTCAGCTTGAAGAGTAAGGCGAAGAGAAAGGTCATCGCTCCGAGGAACAAAAGAGAGACATGCGGGAATTTCTTTTTCGGATGAACGCGGGCAAACATGCGGAAAAAATTCCCGTCGAGGGCCGCCGAATAGGGCACCCGCGAATATCCTAGGAGTGACGAGAAGACGGATGCGAAGGCGATCCACAGCACCATTACCGTGGCGAAGCGCGCTGCTCCCGCGCCGTACAATTTTTCGATGAACGCGCTCACGATGAAGGGCGAATCCTGGGCCTGCTGCCATGGCAGCACGCCGAGAATGCTCGTTTGCATGGCGAGATACAGCAGGGCGATCCCGATGATGGAGATGAAGATTCCGCGAGGGATATTGCGCGCGGGATCGCGAATTTCGCCTCCCAGATGGCAGATGTTGTAGTAGCCCCAATAGGTGTAAATGGTGTTCACCGTGGCGGAGCCCAGCGTAGCGAAGAACAGCCAAGAAAAATCCCAGGCGCCGGGAGCATAGGTAAAAACCAGGCGCGGCTGGAAGTGGGTCGCGCCGCCCCAAATGAGCCAGAGAATCGTGCCGACGACTCCAGCCCAGAGAAATAAGGAGATTCTTCCGATCGAGCCGATGCGCCGGTACAGCAGCATTACCAGAACGATCACCAGCAGCCCGGACAGCGCTTTTTCTCCGTATTTGCCGAGTGGATAGAGATACGAAGCGTATTGCGAAAAACCGATAGCCCCGGAAGCGAGGCTCAGCGGCGCCTGAATTAGCGTCTGCCATACGAACAGGAACGACATCATCCTGCCCATGCGGCCTGGGCCGTAAGCCTCGCGAAGAAACACGTAGCTCCCGCCGGCGAGGGGCATCGCGGCTCCGAGTTCCGACCACACGAAGCCATCCAGAAGCGCCAGCACCGCGCCCGCCGCCCATGCCAGCAGGCATTGCGGTCCGCCCATGGCCTTGATCACCAGCGGAATCACGACAAACGGGCCGACGCCGACCATTTCGATCATATTCAGCGCCACGGCTTCTTTCAGGCCGAGGCCGCGTTCGAGGCCGCCGCGTTCTTCGTTTGGCATGCCCCCGGGGCGGTCAGCGTTTTCGTGCGATGTCATCGCGCCGCCGAGAATAGCAAATGCGCGCCGAGCTACCTAATGCCCACGCGGGCAAGTTCCTCAGGCATGTCGAGGGATCCGCAGCCATGAGAGCCGCCGCACTCCAGGAGCTAAGGTGCACTTTGCGGCACAGAATTTGTTGTCGAGCCTCCGCGAGCGCAAGAATCGACATACACTCTGCCCATCAGCGCCCCGCAGGCAGCTTTTCCTCTCGATCCGGCGCGGGCCGGGCAGCGTCGTGAACTCTGTCGAAGCGTCGTTCTCGCGAGACGCCGTAGTTCACCCCCCTCCCGAAGAAAAATTGACATTGTGCGTGGTTGTCCACGGAACACGCGTAGGAAGAAAGGCAGCGCCATAGATGTCTGGAAGCGCTCCAGTCATTCCGGAGTCACCACCGAAGTTGTCGGCGCGTGCCACCAAGCTCCTGCTGGCCGCGCTTTTTGCCAGCGCTGCCGCGACCTGGATCTCGTCGCGGCCGCTGCTCTCGAGCAACTTTCTTCCGCATTGGTACTGCTTCGCCGGCAACACGCGGCTGCTCTGGATTAACGTCATTGCCGACCTGCTCATTGGCCTGTCCTACGTGGCGATCTCCGCGACTCTCGCGTGGCTGGTACGCCGAGCGGGACGTGAGCTCCCGCATTCCGGTTTCTTCTGGGCTTTCGGGCTATTTATCGTGAGCTGTGGTATCACGCATTTTCTCGAGATCGTGACGGTGTGGAAGCCCGTCTATTGGCTTTCTGCCGCGGCCAAGATCGTCACCGCGGCGGCCTCCTTAGGCACGGCGGTGGTGCTGCTCATCGCCGCCGACGGCATCGTCGCTTTTGTGCGCTCCGCCCGGGAGTCCGCCGCGCGCCGCGGAAATGAACGCTTCCGCGCGCTCATTCAAGCTGCTCCGATGCCGGTAATGAGCACCGATCTCGAGGACAACGTAACCGCCTGGAATCCCGCCGCGGAACGTGTGTTCGGCTGGCGCGCCGAGGAAGTGCTGGGGAAAAAACCTGCCTTCGTACCCGCTGACAAATACCAGGAGCGCGCTGAACTTCGCGAGAAAGCAGCCGCCGGTGAAGTTACCGCCGGTTTGGAAAGCAGTCGTGTCAGGCGCAGTGGGGAACGCTTTCCCGCCAGTGTTTCAACCGCTCCAGTGTTCGACGAAGATGGCGCTCTCTGCGGGATAATGGGCGTAATCGAAGATATCAGCGAGCGGAAGCGCATCGAGCTCGAACTACGGGAAAAGACCGCGGTCTTGTCGACCGTCACGCAGGCGCTCAACACCTTTCTGGATACCGGCGATTGGAGCGCGGCAAGCCAGCACCTTCTGGCGTTCGCCCTTAGCCAGACGCAGAGCCAATACGGGCTTTTGGGCGTGGCCCTTGAGGGAAACGTTCTTAGGGTACTGGCGCACGATGGCATGGTCTGGGACATGCACCTTAACCGGGCGATGTATGAGGAAAAGATTCACCAGCATGCGACCCAGGGCTACTTCGAAGTCGCCCACTTTCACAACCTGCTCGGCGAAGTGATCACCAAAGGCGAAACCGTTGTCGCAAATTCTCCGGAGACCGACCCGCGCTCCGGTGGCCTCCCCGCCGGCCATCCGCCGATGTATTCCTTTCTGGGTGTGCCGATCTTTAAGGGCAAAGAAACGGTCGGCCTCATCGGCATTGCCAACCGTCCCGGGGGCTACACCGGAAACGAGCTGCGCTACCTAGAAACAATGTCGCAGGCCACCGGCGTCCTCTACGACAGCTACCGTCAGAGTCTGAAACGCAGCGCGCTCGAAGAGCAACAAGAAAAGCTCGAAGCGCAGGTGCGCCAAGCCCAGAAAATGGAAGTGCTCGGGCGCCTGGCCGGCGGCGTTGCGCATGACTTTAACAATATGCTCATGGTCCTCGGTGGGTGTTCGGAGCTGCTGGACCACTCGCTTCCAAAGGAATCCGCCGCGCGCATCTACCTAGACCAGATCCAGCGCACCACCGAAAAAGCCGCCGCCATCACCAAACAGCTTCTGGCCTTCAGCCGCAAACAGGTCCTGGAATTCCGCCCCATGAATCTTCACGAAGCACTAACGGAATCCGAGTTCATGCTTCCTCGCCTGCTCGGATCTGACATCCAGCTGACGTTTCAGCACCAGGCGAAACACTCCTGGATTCTTTCCGACCCTTCCCAGCTCGGGCAGGTTGTCGCCAATCTCGCGATCAATGCGCGCGACGCCATGCCGGACGGCGGTCGCCTCACCATCTCCACCCGTAACGCCAACCACTCTCCGGACGACGCTGGTGATTCCACGGCGTCTTCCAACGCCTGGATCGTTCTGGAAGTCGCCGATACCGGCACGGGCATGGACGAAAAGACGCGCGTGCAGATCTTCGAGCCCTTTTTCACCACCAAACCCAGCGGAAAGGGAACTGGCCTGGGCTTGGCGACGGTCTACGGTGTCGTCAAGCAAAGCCGTGGGCACATCCGCGTGGACTCCGCGCCTGGGCGGGGCTCGCGTTTCGAGCTGTACTTTCCGGTCACCGAGCCCCCGGTCTCTGCCGCGCCGAGCGCTGCGCCGTCCGAGTTCTCAAACGAATCCGGTACCGGTGCGACTATCCTCGTCGCCGACGACGAAGCGGCTCTGCGGCATGCCATCGTCGAAATTCTGCGCACCACCGGATACAAAGTCTTGGAGGCAGAATCTTCGACGGAAGCTCTGGAGATGGCGCAGCAGCATTCGGGAAAGATCGACGTGCTGCTGACGGATATCGTCATGCCGGGCCTGCGTGGTCCGGAGCTGGCCCGCCGCGTCGCCAAGGTCCATCCCGAAGTTCAGGTAGTGTATATGTCTGGTTATGCGGAGGGTTTTCCGGAAGCTCAGCTACCTTCGAATTCTACATTCCTGCAAAAACCGTTTCGTTTTGTAACCTTGCTGGAACAGCTTAAACTCGTCCGGCGCCGAGTCTGATCTGGCGCAAATCGACGAACACCTGGTGGTAGCGGTCATGCTGCGTTCCGTTTTTCGCGCCGTTTCATTTCTTATCTGTTTCGTACTGATTTCCGGCGCGGCGATCCGCTGCGCGAAACTAGCCGTGCCCCCGGCGGCCTACGCCGCAATCGATAAGATTTATTCCGGCGATCCGGACGCAGCCATGGAAGACGCGCGCCGCCTTGAGCAGGAGCAGCCCGAGCATCCCTTGGGCTATGCCCTCGAAGCCGAAGCGCTGTGGTGGAAGATCTGGTGCACGTCGGCGGAATTCAAATATGGGATGACCTACGCGCGCCATCGCGCCAAGCTAGCCGCCGACCAGCACTATCTCGATCTTGGTGCGAAAGCCTCCTCGCTTGCGGAAGCCCAGATCGCGCGTCACGATTCGGCTGAAATGGAGTTTTATGCGGGCATGGCGGATGCCCTTACGGCGCGGCTGTACGGTTTGCGCGGAGAGAATCGCAATGCCGCCCGCGCCGGCGTCCGCGCCCGCGAGCATCTCCTCCGTGCCGTCGCTCTTGATCCCGACCTCGCCGATGCGGACTTCGGCCTTGGTCTCTATAACTATTATGCCGACACGCTTTCCGCCGCCGCCCGCGTTCTGCGTTTCTTCATGGGCATCCCCGGCGGCAGCAAGCAGGAAGGCATTCGACAGCTCGAACACGCCATCGCTGAAGGGAAGCTCACTCCCGCGGAGGCGCGCTTCTATCTGGCCATCAATCTTCATAGCTACGATCGTCAGTACGAGCGCGCTCTTCAGGTGGCTGGCCCCCTCGCGGAAAAATATTCTTCCAATCCACTGTTTCAGCTTATCCGCGGCGACCTTTACTCCAAGCTCGGCCGCAAAGAACAAGCTGCCGAATGCTATCGAGCCGCCGCCGCTCTTCCCGTTCGCGACCCAGAGTGCCGCGAGCACATCCAAGCCCTGATACGCACCTCACTCGCCGCCATCGGCGCAGATGCCGTGGTCAGGGCTCACTAACGACCCGGTGGGCGTTCCGTGGGCTCGGTCCTCCCGCCTGCGGCCTGGAATGTTGATTGACGTTATCCCGGCAGGAATGGTAAGCATGTAGGGTTGCGCGGCGCCTGTTATTCAGGGTCACGGCGTGCGAGGTGTGTGCCGAGAGGTGCGCTTCTTGGGTCCCGGACGGTTCCTGCGGGACGGTCAACGCGCAGCACGGATTGAGCATCTCATTCCAACAGCACCTTGGCGTCGCGGGTCCCCCGCCATTCGCCCGGGCAAGTCGGCCGCCAGACGGCCAACTTGGCAGCACCGGCCGCCTGGCGGTCACAAGTGAAGATGAGGGAGTATCAATGAAGGGGTTTGGGGCGGTGATAGGTGTGACCGTGGAGCGGTTAATATTGGGTGTCGCGGTTGCGGCGATTTTCGCCGTGGCAGGTTGCAACGACTACGGCAACACCTTTCAGAATCCCACCGGCGCTGGTATTAGTTCGCTCTCGCCGTCGACCATCTCTGCGGGGAGCGCGGATTTTACCCTGATCGTCACCGGTCAGGGGTTCGTTGCTAAAACCGTGGTGCAGTGGAATGGGAAAACGATCGACACAAAAGTCCAGACGGATAGTGCCGGGAACGTAACCGGGATAACCGGTACGGTCACGGCGGCGCTGGTCGCCAAACCCGGCACCGCGTTCGTCAACACCCTCAGCCCGGCGTATGGGGCGGGACAAAATGGGCTTTCCAACTCCATCGCGTTCATCGTCAACCCCGCTGCTAGTCCCCTGCCGGCGATTACTTCGATGTCTCCGAGCAGCGCCGCGGCCGGAAGCGCCTCCTTTGCTCTTACAATCAACGGCAGTAGTTTCCTCCCCACTTCTGATCCGTCCGGCGGATCCCAGGTCCATTGGAATTTGGGACCGACACAAAACACCCTTCCCATCGTCAGCATCAGCTCAACGCAGATTACGGCCACGGTGGGCACGAGCCTTCTCGTCAATTCGACAAGTCAAGCGGTCGCGGCCACGGTGACCGTCTTCAATCCGCCTTCTTCGTCAACGGGCGGGGGTGGTGGAACCAGCGCCAACGGCCTGTCTTTTTCGATCACGCCCGCGGGAACCGGCATGACAAAGACATCGCAGACGATCGCCGAAGAGACGCCTGCCGTAAGCGTTGACGGGCGCTACGTCGCGTATACCGCGACACAATCCGGCCACGAGCAAGTTTTCGTTCGCGATACGTGTGAGGGTACGGCCTCGAGCTGCCAGGCGCGCACCAGTCTTCTTTCCGCCTCGGCCGAGGGCGCCGCCGGAAACGACGATAGCGGGTCTCCCTCGATGAGTTCCGACGGACGCTACGTCGCGTTCAGCTCCGCGGCGACAAATCTCTTCACTGGCGCAGCCGCTGGCCGCCAGGTCTACCTGCGCGACACTTGCTTTGGCTCGGCCTCGGCATCTTGCACGCCTTCGACGCAACTGGTCTCCACGGACCCCAACGGTGCACTCGTCGGCACGGAAAGCATCCTGCCCTCGGTGAGCGCCTCTGGGCGCTTCGTGGCGTTCTTGTCCGTGACGCCGAGTCACGCCACGAGTCAGGCTGCCGCCCAAACCAAGCCAAGCGCCACGGGAACAAATAGCGGGTATCGCCAGGTTTTCGTGCGCGACACATGTCTCGGCGCCGCGGACTGCGTTCCCAAGACCACGCGTATTTCGCTGCAACCCGGCGACACTTCTACTACAGACGCTAAGCCCGCGGGTCCGGCGCTCAGCGCCAGCGCCAATCGCGTCGCACTTGCCGGAGCGAACGCACCGACTCTGTTTAGCCGGTCCGTTGCCGTGGACGATCGAGTTTTCCTGGCGCTCGTCGGCAACCAGCGCTAGGTTGGCGAATGCTGCGGCATCCGAGACCCCAGAAGGACGCAGTTCCGCTGAACACCACGAACGCAGGCGAGACGGTCTTACTCACCGGCGCGGGAGGCTGTATCGGCTCGGCGCTCGCAAAGACCATCCTCCATTCCGGGCCTAAGCTTGTCATCCTGCTCGATCATTCCGAGCAAAACCTGTACGAAGTTCATGCGGAATTGTCCGCCAGCGATTGCCGCGCGCTCCACGTTCCGATCCTTGGGGACATCTCCGACGATGCCCTGCTGAACGAGGTCCTGGAAAAATACCGCCCGGATACGATCTACCACGCAGCGGCTTTCAAGCATGTGCCTCTCATGGAGACCAACCCCATCGCCGTCATTCGCAACAACGCACTCGGCACTTGGGCCTTGGCGAAGGCTGCGCTGCAAAATGGCGTCGAGCGCCTGATCATGATCTCGACGGACAAAGCGGTGAACCCGCACAGCGTCATGGGCGCCGCAAAGCGTGTCGCGGAACTCGTTCTGCTCCGCTTCAGCAGCCCGAGGACTCGTATGAGCGCTCTTCGCTTGGGAAACGTGCTGGGTTCTCACGGCAGCGTGGTCCCGCTTTTCAAGCAGCAAATTGAGCGGGGTGGACCGGTGACGGTGACGCACCCCGAGTCGTGCCGCTACTTCCTCTCGCTGAGCGAGACCGTCGCACTGATTCTCGCGGCCGCGGCCCTCGGTGAAGACGCCAGCATTCTTGTTCCCGAACTCGGGGAGCCCGTTAAGATCGTCGATTTGGCAAAGCGTCTTATTAAGGAAGCGGCTCGCGATGGTGGGGCGCAACCGAAAATTGTTTTCACTGCCTTGCGTCCTGGCGACAAGCTGAGTGAAGAATTGGTTTCGGCCCGCGAGCGTACCGAGCTGACCAGCGATTCCAGGCTTTGGCGAGTGAATTCCACGCCGATGTCACCCGATGTTTTGGATTCCGCGCTGCAGGCAATTGCGGAGGGCGTGCGCCTGCGAAACCTTGCGGTCCTGCTCGACACACTCGGCCGCCTCGTTCCGGAATACCGGCCCAGCGAGATGTTGTTGAGCCGTTTGAATCCCGCACCGGTTTGAGAGCCCCTTGAAACGCAAAATTGCCGTCATCACCACGTCGCGTGCCGACTACAGCCATCTGTACTGGCCGCTCAAAGATTTGTCCACCCATCCGCAGGTAGACCTCAGACTCATCGTCCTGGGATCGCATCTTTCGCCGGAGTTTGGACGCACCGCTCGGGAGATTGAGAAAGATGGATTCAGCATCGACGCCCGCGTGGAATGCTTGTTGAGTTCCGATAGCGATGTAGGGATGGCTAAGACGATCGGCGTCGCTACTTTGAGCCTCGCCGATCTTCTAGGGCACATGCGGCCGGACTTGCTTCTCTTAATCGCGGACCGCTACGAAATGCTGGCTCCTGCATCGGTCGCGCTGGCGCTGCGCATTCCCATCGCCCACATCGAAGGCGGCGAGATCAGCGAAGGAGCCATCGATGACGCCGTCAGGAATGCCTTGACGATGATGAGCCACATTCACTTTACTTCCACCCACGGCGCGCGCCAGCGGATCATCTCCATGGGAGAAGAGCCGTGGCGCGTGCACCGCGCGGGAGCTCCCTCGCTGGATCATTTGCGCCGGCAAACTCTGTTCCCTCGAGAGCAACTGGAATCGCGCCTGAAGATAAAACTGAAGAATCCGGCAGTTTTGGTGACCTACCATCCGGTTACCATCGCTCGCGATACCACTCTGGAGGCGGATGCATTGTTCGCGGCGCTAGCCACCTTGCCGGAGCAGCTGCTGTTCTGCTATCCCAATGCCGATGCCGGCAGCCTCGATCTGATCCAGCGCACGCGTTCCTTTGCAGCTTCGCGCGCGGACTCGCACGTTTTCGTGAACCTCGATGCCCTCACCTATTGGAGCCTGCTTCGCCAGGTGGATGTGGTCCTCGGCAATTCAAGCAGCGGAATCATGGAGACGCCTTCGTTCGCAATTCCCACGATCAATGTAGGTTTGCGGCAACAAGGCCGGGAACGCGCCCGGAACATTCTGGACTCGGCGCCTGACTCTAACTCCATCGTCGAAGCGGTGCGCATCGCGAAGAGCGAAGAATTCCGCCGCTCTTTGCAGGGCATGACCAATCCCTACGGTGACGGCGCCGCCTCACAAAAGATTGTGGAGGTGTTGACCACCGTGCCGCTAACTCAGGATCTGCGGATGAAACGCCATCCGCCTTTGCCCGTTCCAGGTTGTGGCTAACCCAAGAAGCCCAAGTTCGCCGTCTGGAAGTTCGCCAGGTTCGGGAAAATTGCGGGCAGATCCGTATTCGCCACTCCGAACCAGGACGCCAGCGTCGCTGCGTACTGATCCACGGATGTCGAGGGAATCCACCGTCCGTTGCTACCGGTATCGTCGGGTCCGCCAAGCGCCAGCGTCGGAAACGTTCCGTACATTGTGTTGCCCTTCACCGCGCCGCCCAGCATCAATTGGTGACCGCCCCACGCATGGTCCGTTCCGCCGTTCGAGCCCGGCTGGAACGTGCGGCTGAACTCCGACAACGTGAACGTCGTCACCTCATTGGCCACACCCAGTTCCTGCGTCGCTTGATAGAAAGCCGCCATCGCCGGGCTCAACTGCGTATACAGCCCCACCTGCGAATTGATCTGATCGCTATGCGTATCGAACCCGCCGATCGAGCAGAAGAAAATCTGCCGGCTGATTCCCAGCGCGCTCCTCGCCGCGATCACCTGCGCGACCTGTTTCAACTGCGACGCCAGCCCGTTATTCGCCGGAAACACCGTCTGAATGGCCGGAATATTCTTCAGCGCGGTCGATAGCAAAACGCCTTCTTGAATCGCCTGCCCGGTCACCGCACTCGAAGCCTGCACCAGGGAAATTCCCGTATCCAGCGTCAACAACTGTTGCACCGCCAGAAACCTCGCCTGAGCCGCCGCGGAGCTGTCGATGCCGTTAAGTCCCGGCGTACTCCCCGGATTCATCGTGAACGGCCGCGTTGTATCCCCCGTGCAAAAGATCGTGTTGCCCGCAACCGAGAGAATCGGTGGGAACTGCGCGCTGGTGTTGAAGGACGCCTGGATCTTGTCGGCAACTTTTCCCGCCCATCCGGCGTTCGGCAGTCCGCCTAACTGTGTCGTCTGCCATTGATTCTGCTGGTCGGAGTGCGAGAAAAGATTTTGCGGCAGGCTCATGTGACTCTGATAGTTCTGGCGCGTGGTTGGCTGCACCAGCGTTCCCACGTTCGCCAGCACCGCCATCGATTTCTTGTTGTTGAAGAGATCCTGCAGCTCCGACAGATTCGGGTGCAGCCCGAAATTCGCTTGGCCGCCAACCTGCAACGGCAGCAGCGACGCCTGCGGCAGCGCCAGATTGGCGCGGATCGCTTGGTAGTTCGCGTACTGCGAGCCCACCGGCACGATCATGTTGTTGGAGTCGTTTCCGCCGAACATAAAAATGCACACCAGCGCCTTGTAATCCGTGGTGCCCTGCGCCAGCGCGCTCACCAGCCCGAACTTGCTCAGTCCACTGACGAGCGATGCCGTGGCTGCCGAGCAGCACGCCAGCCGCACAAAGTCTCTCCGCGTATGATGCGTCATGGTCTTTCTCCCCCCGCCCTTAGCGCTGGACCTGATACTGCGACGACGAAGTCACCAGATAGATCGCTGCCCTCGCCTGATTCTTTGTGTCCGTGCTGCTGACCGCGTTGACCGCCGTCACGATGCTCTGCCTCATCGCACTGGACATCGTTCCGTGCAGGAACAAGTTGTTTAGCCAATCCGCCATCTGGTCCGGCGTGCCGGCCGTGATCACCGGGGTGAAGTTCAGCGTCGTGCCTCCGCTGATCTGCCCGAAGACGATGGAATTGATAAAGTTCACGCGAGTCAGGCTCGTGTTCGTATTGAAAATAGCGAATTCCGGCCCGTTCAACGTCGTTCCCGCGATGAGGTTTGCCGGCGGGAAGAAATTGAACACGCTCCCCGAGTTAAAGAGGCTCTGCGACATGTTGCCGCCCGAGTTCGTGAAGCCGCTGCCATCCGTTGCCGCATGGAAAGCCCGCGCGACGCCTATCATCATCACCACCGGCTCGCGCAGCTTGCCGTCGCCTGCATCGGCCGTGGTCGGCAAATCGCCGCGGCGCGCTTCTGCATCCAACAGGATCGCCGCCGCTGTGGCTTGCAAGTCCCCGCGCTTGCCCGAGCCGTAGGTTTGGAATTGTCCGCTCGCGAAAGCCGCCGCAACCCGTGCCACATACGCGGGGCTCGGATTGCTGGTCACCAGTTTTTCGATCAGTTGTTTGCAGACGAATGGCGGCAGGTTCGGATGATTGAAGATAATCGTAAGAACCGCATCCAGTTCCTGCTCGGCGGATAGCCCCGTCGCGACCGGCTGACCCAGCAGCGTTTTCGCGCCGCCATCGTGGTTCGATTCGAACGGCGCCATCGGCCCGCCGTAATACGACGCGTTGTGTTTCTGCAGCGTTTGCCCCGGCGTAGTCGGGTACGTCCAGCCGGTAAGCGAGCGTCCCAGCGCCATCACGTCGTCCTGCGTGTAACTGGGAATTGGAGTGCCGGAGCTGTCGAGCTGCGGCGTCCCGTCCGGATTGAGCTGGCTCAGGCCTAGCGTAAAGAGCTGCATCAGCTCGCGTGCATAATTTTCGTTGGCGTGTTGGCCTGTCCCAGGCTTGTCATTGTTCACCATGTCCAGGAAGTGCCCCATCGCCGGGGTCAGCGTGACGTCCTTCATCACGTCGAAGTAGTTGCCAAGTGCGTCGTTCTCCAATGCCCGCACGTAGTTCGTATAGCCGGTCGGGTCACTCACTTTGTTCTGCGAAACTACCCACATCTCATTCAGTGCGAATCCCAGGCGTTGCCGCAACTGATCTCCGCCATTCACCGCGTTCACAAAAAACTGAGTTTGCACCTTGCCGACGCCCGAGTCCGTGGCCAGCGGATCGGAATACGTGGAAACCGGAGCCGTGAATTGGTTCTGCAGGAATGGATCGAAGCCCAGTTGTTGCACTTGATTGATGAGTTCCGGCGTCGGTCCAAACGTGGATTGCTCCAATATTCGTGCCGCTGCTACTGCCGTCACCGGGGTTCCACCGGTGAGAATCTGCGCCATCAGCGTTGCCGACGTTGCGCCTCCCGGATTGGGGTTCTGCACCACCACCGGAACGCTACCCGTTTGCGCCGGCGCCACGGTCCCTGTCGCATCGAGCTCCGTCGGTGATACGTACATCGTCGTGATCGCCTGCCCGCCAAAATTCACCACCGAGGTCTTCAGGAAGCCGCTGCCGGTCAGCGTCAGCATGAACGCGCCGGTGCCCAGGGTGTTGGGAGTGACCGCGCTCAGCACCGGGATCGGATTTTCCAGCGTTACTCCGCTGTTCCCTTGCTTGGTGGCATCGGCCGCGCTGCTCGCCGTCACTGTAATCGTGTTCGGATTCGGCAGATTCACTGGCGCGGTGTACACTCCGCCGGCATTGATCGTGCCGGTCGTTGCGCTTCCGCCGGCGACGCCGTTCACCGACCACGTCACGCTCGTGTTTGTGCTTCCCATAACCGTCGCCGTGAAGCTCTGCGTGCCGCCCGCGCGAACCGTTGCGCTCGGCGGCGCCACGGCCACGGCGATCGCCGAATTGCCGACAATCTGTGCGTTGAGTTTTGCCGAAGTAATGGGTCCCGGATTTGGGTTCTGTACCGTGACCCCGATGCTTCCGACCTGGCTGGTGGTCGCTGTGCCGGTGGCCATGAGTTGCGTGGACGAAACGCGAGTCGTCGTCAGCGTCGTCATTCCGAAAAGAATCGTCGCGCCGGGCGCAAAGTTTGAGCCCGTGGCCGTCAGCGTAAAGGCTCCCACGGGAATCGAAGTGGGCGTAAGGGAAGCGAGTTGCGGAGTAGGATTCTCCAGCATCACCGCACTGCCCGCCGTTTTCGAAGCGTCGGTGGTCTCCGTCACGCCGATCGTGACCGTATTCGGCGCGGGAGGAAATTGTGGCGCCGTGTAAACGCCGCTGGCGCTAATCATTCCCATCGATGCATTGCCGCCTGCAACGCCGCTGACGGACCACGCCAGCGCGGGTGTCGAGCCATCGCTCGTCTGCGCGGTGAACGGTTGCGTGTCTCCGCCGCGGATCGTCGCGGACGCCGGAGTCACGGTCAGTTGCCCCGGCGGTGGAGGCGTCGTGCCGCCGCTCTTCACCAATCCCGTGCAGCCTGATAGAAGGAGCGCCAGAATTCCGGTTTGCGCGATCCAGATTCGTTTCACGGCTTCTCCCCCATGGCCATCTCTGCGCATAACTCGCGAAGCAGTTCCGTTCAGTTGCAATCACTGTTCTGAGCTAACGCGTCGATGACTGCTTGGTTGCGGTGGGACTGGGTGAGCCGAGAGTAGGTCGCCTTGTGTGGAAGAGACTACTGGTCTGGAGAACAGATTGCGGACACTTGCCCGAGCGGGCCACGCGTTCAACTACCAAAAAACCTGATGGGATTTTCCCTACATGCGACGCATTTCACGTAGCAACAGTTAACGTATCAAATCGTACGCGCCTGCCCGAATCCGCAAAATCAGGCCAAGACGCAAGGGAATGTCGGCGCGACAAATCCGTTCTAGTAGAAACGGACCTTCATGTCGGGCCGCTTTTCCAGGTGCACTGAATCGATAAACCGCACCTGCCGGTCGTCCAGCGTCAGGATCATCGAGCTCGTGCGCACGCCCTCGCCGAAGAAGCGCACGCCCTTAAGCAAGTTTCCGTCCGTCACGCCGGTGCATGCGAAGATCATTTTCTTTCCCGGCGCCAGGTCTTCCGTGTCGTAGATTCGCTTGGGATCTTTCACGCCCATTTTCGCTAGCCGCTCGGCGTCTTGCGGCTTGCTCACTACCAGCCGTGCCAGAATCTGCCCGTTCAAGCAGCGCAGCGCCGCCGCCGTCAACACCCCTTCAGGAGCGCCTCCGATCCCCATCACCGCATGCACGCTGGTTCCCACCACCGCCGCGGAAATGCCCGCCGACAAATCGCCGTCTCCAATCAATCGGATTCGCGCGCCGGCCTTGCGGATTTCTTCCATCAGCTTTTCGTGCCGCGGACGGTCCAGAACGATGACCACCAGATCTTCCACGTCGCGGTCCAATCGCTTGGCGATTGATTTCAGATTGTCCGCAACCGGGGCATCCAGCTCCACCGCGCCCTTGCACGACGGCCCCACCACGATCTTTTCCATATAGATGTCGGGAGCATGCAACAGCCCTCCCTTTTCGCTGGCCGCCAGCACCGCGATGGCGCCCGGGGCTCCCATCGCGCACAGATTCGTGCCCTCCAGCGGATCGACGGCGATGTCCACCTCGGGGAACAGCGCCTTCGGCGCATGCGTCGCCAGCCCCACTTTTTCACCGATGTACAGCATCGGCGCTTCGTCGCGCTCGCCCTCGCCGATCACGATGGTGCCGTCCATCTCCACGGCATCCATTGTTTTTCGCATCGCTTCTACCGCCACCTCGTCTGCTTTGTGACGGTCGCCAAATCCCATCGTGCGTGCCGCCGCAATCGCCCCGTTCTCGACGACGCGCAAAAATTCTAGACTCAGCTGTTCTTCCATTTCGAGATGCCTCCGGCCGGCACGCTATGCTAGACCAAACAGGGTCCGCCCGTCGATATGTAGCCCCGGGCTTCAAAGCCCGGCAGTTTTTTCAGGGGATGCGAGTCAAGAGTCGCGCGGGCTTTTCGGAGGCTTGGTGTACGCCGCGCCGTAGCGGAAGAGCTTTCCGCCGGGAAGCTCCTCGACGTGCTTGATGCAGGCGGAAACGAAGATGGCGTCCCATCCGGGAGAGTAGGGAACCGCTACTTCGATCGCGGAGCCCACGGGGTAGGACTTGCGGCTTCGGAAGGAGAAGCCCGCTTTCGAGATGTTGTCGCACTCAGTGACTTCGTCGCCGACGTCGGCGTGCCGGACCCGTGCTGTAAAGCTCACTCGCGTGCGAATGCCGCCGCGCCGATTCGAGGCACGGCCCAACGAGGCTGGAATCGGTACCTGTGGAATCACGACGGGCTGCGCCGCCTCGTGGATTGCCACTGCGACTGGGGCCTCTTTTTCGGCCAGTGCCACAGCGGGCTCGGGAGAATAGGAACTGGTTAGATGTGAGCTAGCCAAATGTGAGCTCGCCGGCGTTGGAACTACCTGATTTGCGAGCGCTGGGGTCACCGACGGCGGGGGCGCGGACGGCAGGGACGCATCGGCTCGAGTGACGTCTTCGATGGCCGCCTGGTGCCAGACTGTAGAGGTTCCGCACCGTGGGCAGAACCTCAAAATGCTCTGATTCAGAGCGTAGACGTCCGCTTCAATCTCGCTTTGATGAACGACCTGGCGGTCATGGCAGTGGCTGCACTCGAGTGCGCAATCGGGGTCGCTGTGCCAATCCGTGGGAGGAGGAAACTTCAGTTCCCAGAAGTCGAGGTTCGGGTCCAGGAACTCGACTCCGTATGTATAGCCGCGGGTTTCTTGTCCCAACTGGCCGACCAGGTGCACTCCGGCCTCGGCGCTGGTGCCGAGGAGGCGAAGCGTCAGGATTTCGTCGGCGGCCAGCTTGTGTCTCGAAACGATGCCCGCTCCGTGGCGGCTCAGCACCACCGTGCTCGTCTCCTCGGAGAAAATGTGCCCCGAGGTGTCGGTGCCGAGCAACAGAATGCGGATTTCCCTCGCGATTCGACCACTTCGACGCACGCCGCCCATAGATAGTTGGCCGCTGGGACGGCCAAAGAACTTATCGGACGAAAGGCGGCAAATCTTTACTGCGAAAGTTGTGATGATTCTAATGGAATTGGGAGACGCTGGAGGCCAACCCCGCCGGCAAGCTCGAGTAACAACGGGCGTGCTACCTTGCAAAAGGTTCGTAACTTTAGCAGGCGAGTAGAGTTGACGATGGCTCAGAATCAACAGAAGCCGGTGCGCTCATCAACCCACCTGTTAAGGCGCACACCACGGCTCGATAGACTTCCTGCAAGCTTCTGGACTCCCATTGCAGCGCGAACGCCAGTAGCGGATGCTGACCGAAAATCACCTCCGTAGGCGGGCCAGTACGACGGTACCGGGCAGGCCATGCGGCGGGCAGCGAAGAGTACTGCCAGAAATGAACCGGGTGGGCTATCGACGAAAAAGGGGGCTGACCGCAGAATCGCAAAGTGATCGGAAGTAAGTTCTGATCTTGGAGCGATTAACATGGTTGTAGGTGGTTTGCTCCTGTGCGTCGTCCTGCTGCTCGCGAGCGCAGTGGAACGACCCGTCCTCCCTTGCCTTGCCCGGGACGAAGAAAAGAACTGACTTCAGACCACAGTACCCTCATTCCCCACGCCCGAGCGGCCGGTCCCCCCACCGGCCGCTCATTTTTTTGGAACACACCATTGCCGGAGCGCCAGCGACCTCAAGGGCCGGTGGATGGCTAGGAATGGCAGTATCGAGCGTGAGGGGCGATCAGAGGAGACACGCGCAGCGTGCTGCGCGCTTATCGAAAGAAGTGCTGGAACCCACTCGCGGGAATTTCTTCTGCTAACCACCAAGAAAATGAAAAAGGGGGCTGGTGCAAGCCCCCTTTTTCTGAACTGACCCCCGAAACCGAAAACCCAGTCGAGGTTGGGTTTCGGCCACCCCGGGAAGCCAATCTTTGTATTGTTGGCAGAAAAGAGAGCAAGCGGGCTGCCAGGAGCTCGTGCTTCCTCGAAAGATGAGCAGGCGTTTGAAAGCACAGGAGTTAGGCCTGTCCGAGAGATTCGGAGCCGCCTTACTTGACCCTCAACACTACAGAATCCCACAGGGGAATCTCCGTATACATCCAGTCTTTTGGAGATCGTAGGCCAGGACGCGGGCCAGCGACGATGGACCGTTAACGTTAACTATTTGCGGTGTTCCTTCCCGGCACGCTCAAGCATTGAGCGAGGAACCGAAAACTTGGGCGCGTAGCCAGCGACGCCGAAGGAACCACGCTGCGGGAAAGAGCAAAGCGAGCCAAAGCAACAGCGAGGGGGTGTACTCCGCGAAGAAAAGAACGATACCCACCATGGTTTCGAGGGCACCGCGATAACCGGCCACCAGCGCATTGTGGAGTCGCGTCGAGATGGACGGGGAAGGCGAATCGATCTGGGCCTTGTACTCCTCGGCGAGGTTCAGGTCGATCGTGGCAAAGTCGACGCGGTGCTCGAGCGCCTTCTGTTCGGCTTCCATTTGCTCGATCTCCCCCCGCACCCGTGCGATTTCCTGCTCGACCGCAAGGACGTCGCTGATCTTGCCGGTGCGCTGCACAAGGATCGCCTGGAGGCGCTGTTCGGTCTCGCGAGAGTTCTTGAGGCGGGCGATCAGGTCCGCGTGCTGCTGCGTTACTTCTTCGCCGTTCTGCGTTTCGTTTTCGACGTGGCCGAGGGATTTTAGGTCCGCGACCGCGGCGGCGAGTTTCGCGGCGGGAATGCGAAGAGAAGCTTGCAACGATCGGGCGGCATTTTGCGCCGTGCTGGCGGTCAGGCTGGCGGAATAGCCGTGGTAGCGCGCAAGGATGGCATCGAGCGAAACGCGCGAGGCGCCGAAATCTTTCACGACGATCGACAGCGAAACGGCGCGCGCGATCATGGGTTGCGCGGGCATCCGAGTTGAGTTCGCGGGGTCGCTCGAGGTTTCCTCCTCCTGCGATAGTTGGACGCCGCTGGTTGTTGTGCGGCCAGAGTCGATAGTGTCGACTCCACCGGCCAAGGCCCCGTTCATACCCAGGGTTTTCACAGATTTCGACTTGTCGATTGAGGCCGCGGGCTTAGCAAACTTAGCGAAATCCACCGGGATGTTATTGCGCAGGGGGGCCGTCACAAACCAGAAAAGGAAAAGGGCAGCCGCACCAGAAGCGGCGAATAGAATCCGATGGCGTCCGGCAAATACCAGAAAAGGGAAGCGACTGGCCGGATCCTTGCCCGAGGATAATTTCCGGGCAGTTTCGGAAAGACGTTGATCGAGCTGCGGACTTGGGGCTGCGCTGGCGACGGTCCAAGTCCCGAGTAGCTGGGAAGCATCGCGCAGAGAAGTAGTCAGATTTTGGCAGTCAGCACACTCTTGCACGTGCGCGCCGACAGATTCGGCGCGGTCGGCGGAGAGTTCGCCGTCCATGTAGGCCATGATTTCTTCAGGAGCCACGATGTGCGTGCAGGTGTTCATGTGCGTTCTCCTAGCGCGGAAACGTTTTGCGAGGCAGGCTGCAGTGCGGGAGCTTCCAATAATTGGCGGAGGGCCACGCGGGCGCGGAAGAGGCGCGAGCGGACGGTGTTGACTGGGAGCCGCAAGAGCTGGGCGATTTCGGCGTAGCTTAGTTGCTCGAATTCACGAAGGAGGAGAATTTCGCGATCGATGGCGTCGAGATTTGCGATGGCGCGGCGGACCCAGAGACCCGACTCGGTGGCGTCCTGCTTGGCGGGATCGGGGATCGTGTCCGGCTGGCCGAAGAATGCGGCTCGGAAGGTGATTTTGCGGCGATCGGCGCGGAGAATCTTCAGGCCGATCGCGTAGAGGTAGGTGCGGAACAAAGCGCGTGGTTCGTAGCGGCGTGCGGAGCGAAGTAGGGCGAGGAAGGTCTCCTGGGCCAGCTCTTCGGCATGGGCCGGATCGGTGACGCGGCGGCGGAAGAAGCCGTAGAGGGGTTGCCGGTAGCGGCGAAAGAGCTCGGTAAAGGCCTCCGAGGAGCCTTGTGAAAAGGCGAGCATGAGCTTCTCGTCGGTGGTGGCGTTCGCTGGGTTGGTGGGCGTCTCGTTCATGGCATTACGAGGAAGAGCCTCCGAGTTTAGAACGAGCGCCGGCAGTGCGTCTTGCATGGTCTCCCGCCTGAGTCTTTCACTAAGTGTAATGTCGCGAGAGGGCAAAAAGTTCCCGGTTGCAGCCACTAGAGCCGAAGGAAGCTCGCTTTTCAGGCAGCGGTCGAAGCTGCCAGTACTGTGCCACTCCGATGGCGGCGCAACATCGTCCGCCCCGGCCAATAGAGCAGAAACGCCCACAGGAGAATCAGGAGGCCGTAGTGCAACAGGAAGCCGAGTACGGTCCCGAACGACAGGAGGATGGCGTCCACACCTTCGATGGAGGAACTTCGAAGATCGGAAAGGCAGTCGGCGGCGCGCCAATCGAGACGCGCTTCGTATCGTTCGGTAAGCTGCAGTTCGACCAAAGCATATTCCACCCGTGATTCGAGTTTCTTGAGCTGCCTCTCGATATCACCGACCTCATTCCGGTGTTGTGAGATTTTCTCCTCCGCCTGGACGGTATCGTTGAGCGAGCCGGTGCGGTGTTGCACGATGTCGGTGAGGCGCTTCAGTTCGGCCTGTTTGGATTCGAGTTGGCCGGTCAGCGAATCTTTTTCGGCGTGAGTATTCTCACTGGCTTGGGTCTCCTGTTTAATTGTCCCTAGGCCGTGGAGCGACGCGACGGCAAAATCCAATGAATTCGCTGGGACGCGTATGGTTGCTTCCAGCGAGGGAGGCAAACCGGGTTGATGATAAATCTTCAACTGATCCAGGAAGCCGCCGGCCTGCGTGGTGATTTCCAGCAGACGCGAGTGAGCGGCCTCAAAGTGTGGTGCCTCAACGCTCAGGCTCGCAGCGCGGACGATGTTCCCGAAGGATTTCAGGAGCTCGTTGGCCGAGCGGTAACCGGGAAACGCGATAGCGGCCAGGCCAGTGGCCCTCGATTGCTCGATGCCGCGGTATAGGGAGTTCGCTGCCATACGCGCCACGAACAAACCGAACACGTAGAGCCCGATGAGGGCGGAAACGCTAATGAGAATTTTCGAAAGGATTCCGAATCTGGGCGTAGCAGAGATATTCATGGGTTACCTCCTGCGCGGATCTTTGTGCGTGAGCAACCTCATACTTCTGAGTACATAGAGGCCGTAGCGGCGAAAAGGTTCCCGTGTTTCTGGGAGAGGACTTGGCGAAATGTGCGTTTACGCGCCGATGGAGGAGCGGAGGGCGTTGGCGACGGATTGGCTGAAGCGCTGGACGTCGGCGTCGTGCTCGGCTTCGACCATGACGCGGGCCAGCGGCTCGGTGCCGGAATAGCGGAGGACGATGCGGCCGTTGTCACCGAGAGCGGATTGGGCTTCGGCGAGGGCGCGGGAAACTTCGGGGAGCGATTCGAGCGGGGGCTTGGAGCGCACCTTTACGTTGACGATGGCTTGCGGGTAGTCCTTCAGGCCGTCGACGAGCGATTCGAGGCGGCCGTGCAGGGAGACGAGCGAGGCGATTTTTACGGCGGTGAGCAGTCCGTCGCCCGCGGGAGAATCGTCGAGAAAAATAACGTGGCCGGACTGCTCGCCACCCAGAATGTTGCCGCTGCGCAGCATTTCTTCGAGGACGTAGCGATCGCCGACCGCGGCGCGGGCGAGCGTGATGCCGTTGCGGGCCAGCGCGCGCTCCAGGCCAAGATTGGACATGGAGGTGGCCACCACGCGGCCGCCTTTGAGTTTTCCCTGAGAGTTCAGATAACGAGCGGCGGCGAGCAGCACGCCGTCGCCGTTGACGAGCATTCCGGTTTCGCAGACGAAGAGGGCGCGGTCCGCGTCGCCATCGAACGCGACTCCGAGAGCGGCACGCTCTGCTACCACGCGCTGTTGCAATCCCTCGAGATGCAGCGAGCCACAGCCGGCGTTGATGTTGCGCCCATCGGGCGCGACACCCATGGCGACAACTTCGGCGCCGAGCGAGCGAAAAAGCTCCGGGCCTAGCTTGTAGGCAGCGCCGTTGGCGCAGTCTAGGACCACGCGGAGGCCAGCCAGCTTCGCACCTGGAATGACGCGGCTCCGCAGGAAAGTGAGGTACTCGGCGTCCAGGTCGTCATTGGCCGTCAGGGTAATTGGATTTTTCGGCGGAGGCTCCGGCTGATACTTGACGATGTCTGCTTCCAGCACTTCCTCAACGGAGTCTGGAAATTTCATTCCGGCATGAGAGAAGAGCTTGACGCCGTTATCGTGGTAGGGATTGTGCGATGCCGAGATCACGACTCCGGCTTGAAAATCATTTTGCCGGACGAGACACGCTACGCCCGGCGTGGTGATCACACCGGCAAAGGCGGCGGACGCGCCAGCGGTGCCCAAGCCCGCAGCAAGAAGCGCGGCGATATGCGGGCCGGATTCGCGCGTATCCATGCCGATGAGCACGTGAGCCGCGGGATGCGCGCGGTTGAGATAGGCGCCGAGGGCGCGGCCCAGCGCGTAAAGCGTGGCGTCGTCCAGCGGAGGTGTTCCGGGGACGCCGCGAATTCCGTCTGTGCCGAACAGTTCTTTGGGCATGAATGAAGGGCGATCGGTTGCGGTTGTGACCGCGAAAGCAGCCGACCGCCGGGTAGACGACCTCAAAGCAGTCTAGCATAGCGTCAAATCGTGTCTTGGTGTCCGCGCTACATGGCGTTCCGTCCAGTAAACGCAGCTCGTGAGTAAGGAAATTAGAGCTCACTACGGCGATAACCAACGATAGCGGTCAAGGAAACACGAACGCGCGCTGGCAGATGGCGCTGGCCTCAGTGTGCTACCGTGTTTGGGCACGGAGTAGCCTGTGCCGGCAACGGAAACACCGCCAGCCATCGTTCGGATCACCGGATCGACCTTCAGCCTGCGGGTCATCGCGGCAGCAATCATCTTGCTGTTTTGCTATTACGCCCAAGGCGTGGTGATCACGCTGTTGCTGTCCATTTTGTTGGCGTATTTTCTGGATCCAGCGGTGGAATTTCTCGAAAGAATGCACCTGCCGCGGACACTGGGCTCGATGGTGATGGTGCTGATCCTGATCGCCGTGCTGGTGGCGGTGGGCTACGCCCTGGGCACGCGAACCGCGGACTTTGCGGAGAATTGGCCAAAGTACGGGAGCGTGCTCAAGAACGCTGCGGGCGCGGTGGAAGCTAAAATCAGCGGCATTGAGGGGCGGGTCTCGCAAATTTCGCCGGAGTCCGGAGGCGGTCAACCCGGGGAAATCCGGCAACTGGAACCAGGCCTGCTACATACGCTAATCCTGCGCGGGGCGGGTTCTCTGTATGCGTTATTCCTGGAAATCACATTCGTGCCCTTCCTGGTGTTCTTCATGCTCGCGGGGAAACGCGAAGTGTGGCACGGAACGCTGCAGTTGTTTCCGGTGGCGCGGCGGACGCAGGTGAAAGAAACGCTGGACGACATGCGGGAAGTTTTGCGCGACTATCTGGCGGGAATGACCATCGTCACGATGATGGTGGTGGCAGCCAGCAGCGTATTCTTTTTCTTTATGGACCTCGACTATCCCATCCTGACGGGCATGGCCTCGGGGTTGCTGAACATGGTGCCGTACATTGGTGCAGTGTTGG
The DNA here is from genome assembly GCA_041478205.1 of Candidatus Acidiferrum sp. Lineage (GTDB taxonomy): Bacteria > Acidobacteriota > Terriglobia > Acidiferrales > UBA7541 > Acidiferrum. Next base: position 40,757 of record JBGOVR010000001.1, on the reverse strand, counting down.
CTTGGCTGCCGGCATTTTTGATCGCGTTGGCGAAGTTCAAGACCATTGGCTCGTTTGTCTTGATTGCGGGAGTGCTTACCACGATTCACGTGCTGGCGTTAAACCTGGTGGCGCCGCAGTTGGTGGGACGCCGTGTGCGGCTGAACGCCGTGGCCATCACGATTTCGCTGCTCTTCTGGGGTTGGGTGTGGGGCGGCATGGGGTTGGTGCTGGCGATTCCGATTACCGCGACGCTACGGGTAATTTGCGATCACACGGAATCGTGGCGGCCCATCGGGCGTTGGCTGAGCGCGTAAAAGACCAACGTTCCAGCAATTAACCAATCGCTAAAAGCAAATTAGGACCCTTGTTTAGTGTTGTGCACGTGGCGTACACTGCACCGCAACAGGAGGGCTCCCGTGAAGCGACTTCCAAAGTATCTGTTTATCATATACGGGCTCATGTGGTTCGTTGGTGCTCCCGCGGCGCATGCCTGGGGCTGCAGGGGGCACGAGACGGTGGCATTTTTGGCACAAAAACATTTGACACCGGAAGCGCAACACATGGTGGATGCGCTGCTCAGCGCAAATCCTATCGATCCGCACCTCAAGAGATTTTGCGGGGACACCGGATTGCCGCCCTTTGTTGACTCAGCTACCTGGGCCGATGATGAGCGTTCCCAGGATCCCAGTACGGGTCCTTGGCATTTCATTGATATCCCGTTGGGCGCGGCACCAGGTCAAGTGAAGCAGTTTTGCGGCGCTGGGGGCTGCGTGACGCAGGCCATCACGGACCAACTTGCGATCCTCAAAGACAAGAGCGCTTCTGGAGCGAAGCGCGCTGCTGCGCTACGCTTCATCATTCACTTCGTGGGCGATTTGCATCAGCCCCTGCATGCGACCACGAACGACGATCGAGGTGGAAATTGCGTTCCCGTAAAGTATTTCGGACGAAATCCGAAGGACAGGAACAATAGCTATACACCTAATCTGCATCACATCTGGGACACGGAAATTCTGGAACGCCAGATGGCAGGAGCCGATGCCCAGGAGTTTGCCGACACGTTGGATGCAACATTTGCAGGCTCATTTGCAGGCTGGCTACAGGGTGGGATGCAGCTCGAAAACTGGGCGTCGGAAGGCCACCAGCATGCCGTGGATACGGTTTATGGTGATCTGCCGAAAAAGATCGCTGTGGAGCCCGACGTTCCCGTGAACAGTTGCGCCGACGACAACAACATCGGACAGCGCATGCTGCATAAGCATATTGTCCTCGACACGGTCTACCAGGATGACGCGGTGCCGGTTGTGGAAGAGCGCCTGGCACAAGCGGGCGTGCGCCTAGCGATGATCGTTAACGATGCGGCGAAGGCAACACCGTAGACGAGCGCGCTGTTCTAGCCGGGGCGCAGAGCCTGAGTGGCAACTCGAAGCCCTCCGCAGCTGTGAAGCCGGATGGAAGCGCAAGCACTAAACGGTATGGCCCTTCGTTCCTCTGGGTGAACTGAAGCCATGCCTGGACGAAATCGGATCGTTGCCACCGAGGCTCTCAGGGCCCCCTCCCCCCTGTTTTAACAAGTGTTCATTCTAAAGGTAGTTAAAGTCCTTTGTTTTGATACACTTTTGCAAGTGCTGATTCTAAAGGGACTTAGACTTGATCTGTGTTGGCTAGTTTATAAACATCTATCTGGACCGCCGTCGCCGCCCGTCGCGGGTGAAGATGGGGCAGGGCAAAGTGCGACAACCGCCGGCAAGAGGGCCAAAGAGACGATCTTGACGAGATCGGCAGACACAGGAATCTCCGGATCAGAAGAAATTGGATTTTTAGGGATTCTCGCAGGAAGCGAGAGACACTATGAAACGTAGAGAGTTTACCAGCATAGCAATCAGCGTGTCAAGGTCACCTTCTGAATTATTTGGGCCAGCGGTGCCATTTTCCGATAATTCGACTTGACCTGATCCCCGAAGTTTGGAGAAACAGCGGGCCGTTGACAATCGTTCTTTAGTGGTGACAAATCCGGCTACCCAGGAGGCTTATATGAGACGTACTTCTGTGCTGGTAACTGTAGCGTTTCTTACAGGCCTTGCTATCGGCCACTTCGCCCGAAGGGCCGTTATACCCACGCCTCCCAGAACGGACATGCACGCGGCGGACTTAGTGGCTATTGAAAAGCTTCACCGGGAAGACATCGAAGTTACGCTGTCCCAGGATCCGAAAGGACTCTTAGACATCTGGACGGAGGACGGGGTGCGCCTCAGTTCGGGGGGCGTTCCTGCGGTCGGCAAGCAGGCCATCCAGGCTGAAAATCAGAAAGTCCACGCCCAGTACCTGGGTTTCAAGGTGTTGAGCTACGTGCCCAAATACAAAAATATTCAAATCGAGGACGGCTTGGCATGTGAGTGGTTCGAACGTGAAGGCGAGTATAAATTGTCTCTAGATTCGCCGCCCGTCAGTTGGCACGCCAAAGAACTCCAGGTGCTAAAGCGGCAGAACGATGGTTCCTGGAAATTTGCCCTGCTTGACCTGAAATAATGAATTGAACACTGACGGCCAAGCCGTAACCGCTGCGAGGCCCATTTCTACTTGAGTTCAGCAGTCCAGTTCAGCACTGTTGTGAGGGACTCGGGTGATGTCTTAACTGCGTCGAACAGAAACCGTTGGCCATCCGAGGTTACATCCCAACCCAAACCACTAACGTCCGTTCGACTCTGAATGCTAGTTACAGGCGCCTGGAACAGGGGTTTAGGAGTTCCCACCTTGAATATTGGCCCCTCGGTAACATCCACAGCCATCAGTTTCCCGTCGAAGGATAGATAGAATAATTCCTTGCCATCCCGCCGCCAGCGGGGCTGGTTCCCACCGTCGCGAGAGACCGAGGTCTTGCTACCGCCTCCCGGGGGTGCCGGGAACGGTTGAACATAGATTTCGGATCTGCCAGACTCGTCCGAAGCATAGGCGATCCAGCGGGTGTCGGGAGAAAACTGCCCCGCACCCTCGCTGAACTCCGTATTCGCGAATGGCGCAGGAGTCCCAGAAGGTGTCCCGTTAGCCGCCAATGGCAAGACCCATAAATCGGCATTCGTCCTTGCATCTTGCTGCGTGTACAGCAGGAAACGCCCGTCGCGCGACCAGTCGTTTGGAAACTTGGAGTCGTTTGTTGTAGCAACCAACGGCTGTTCTTTCCCGGCGCCGTTCGCAGCTTTCTGATAAATCCCACTTCCGCCAGAGCGGGAGGCACTAAAGGCAATTCTGGTCCCGTCGGGGGACCAGACCGGCGCAATATCCGGAGCGACATCGAATGTGAAGCGGGCGCTCACACCCCGAGCCAAGTCAAGTAGCCAAATGCCTTGGCCTGGACCCACGTTCGGGTCGACGCGCGTCGCGGCGACGCGCGTCCCTTCCGGCGAAATCGCAAGGTCGGTGTACGCGTAGGTTCCGGGCTCCCTGGCGTAGCCCAAGTCTTTGCCCTGGCGGCTATACCAGCGGAGTGCGGACAGCGGAGTTGCTGTTTTCCCCGCGCGAAAGGTTAAGACCCCGCTTGCCGACGCGGAAAAAGTTGCGGAAAGGAGGAAGCTCCCAACATGCTCGGCAAGCAGAACTGGCTCGCCCCGCGGCTCCAGCCGCCGCTCATCGAAAAGCTGGGTCAGCAGGGTACCATCGCGCATAAAAAGCAGTCGTCCCGTACCCGCGTCAGACGAAGGCGCATAGACCGCCATGAGCGATGTGGCGAGAATTCGCTTGGCGCTTTGTTGTTCGGGTTTAGTATCGAGTGAACCAATGTAAATGCCGGGATTTTCGGGTGCTCTCAGATACGCAAAATGTCGCCCATCCGACAGGAAAGATGGAAAAGCGTGAACCTCATTGCGCCCACCCGTAGTCGTAAGCAAGGTGGGGACACCTCCCGCCGCTGAAACCCACATGATGCCATTCCCGACGGTGCCGAAAATAATTATGTCCTCGCGGCTCCAAGCGCCGCCAAGAACCGAGACCGAGATGTCGCAGATCGCTTGCGGAGGGCCCCCAGAGATGTTGATTTTTTTCAGCTTGTTACCTACCTGAAATGCGATGAACCGGCTATCCGGGGACCAAAAGACCGGGGGCCCAAGAACATCTTCGGTGCCAGGCAGCGGGCGGGTTTCAAGAGAATCCAAAGCGCGAACCCAGATTAGCTTACGCCCGTCCGGACCGGGCGCCTGGATAGCAAGCTGGCGGCCATTGGGCGAGAGCGTGAAGTTGAGAGTGCCTTGAGGCAATGAGATCTCGAATCGCACTGGTGCGGCAACGGGGGGTCTCTGGCCCCAATACGAGAACGCGCTCAGCGCTAAGACAACAATCAGCAGAGTCGTGGCGCTCCAAGCGAGCCACTGTAGGCCTGTCTTCGGTTGGCTCACAGGTGCGAGGACTCCAATCTGTCCTCCTGACTCCGCCATCCAGGTCAATTCGAGAGCCAGGTCCCGGGCAGTTTGCCAGCGTTCTTCCGGATCTTTGGCGAGACAGCGGCGGGTCGCGTGATCTAGCACGGGAGGAGTCGCCGGCTTGATGCTGCTGATGGGAGCGGGATCTTTTTCGAGGATGGCGGAGGCAATGCTCAACTGACTCTTGCCTTGGAAGGCGCGTTGGCCGGTGAGCATTTCGTAAAGCACTGCACCGAGCGAAAAGATGTCGCTTCGGCCATCCAGCTCTTTGCCTTCGATCTGCTCTGGCGACATGTACTGAAATGTTCCAACGATGGTGCCTTGCTCGGTCACCGATGATGGCTGTTTCGTAGCCGTGAGGGTTACCGCAGTCGCGAGAGGAGCGAAGAGTTTGGCGAGGCCAAAATCGAGGAGCTTTGCGCCCGTGGGCGTGAGCATGATGTTGCCAGGCTTGAGATCGCGGTGGACAACTCCGCTGCGATGCGCTTGGTCCAGGGCGAGAGAGATTTGCGCGCCGTACTTCAGGACTTGGTCAAGCGGGAGTGGCCCTTTCTGCAACCGCTCGGCAAGCGATTCCCCTTCAACGCACTCCATAACAAGGTAGTCGATTCCGTTCTGGTGGCCGACATCGTACAGCACGCAAATGTGAGGATGATTGAGGCTGGAGATGGTTTTGGCTTCTCGTTCAAAGCGTTGCTTGCAAATGGGATCACTCGAAAGCTGTTGCGGAAGAATCTTGACCGCAACGGTACGATCCAAACGGGTGTCGCGGGCGCGGTAGACTTCGCCCATCCCGCCAGCGCCGAGGGGTGTACCGATTTCATAGGGGCCGAGAAGTGTCCCAGGAGCGAGGGGCATGTTGGCGGAGAGTATACCGCCTTGCAGGGCGCGGTAAAGCATCTACGCCCGCCTAGTGCCTGATACATTGAGCTACATTGGAGCCGGTTTGACGCCGAGGGACCTGAGGTAGGCGACGAGCTGCCAGCGCTGCGGTTCGGGTAGCTTGGACCAGACGGGCATGCCGCGGCGGACTACACCGTTTGTCAAAACCCAGAAGATAACGCCGGCCGAGGAGTTCTGTACTTCTTCGGCGCGCAGACTCGGGCCCTTCTTTCCACCTTCGGCGGTGTCGCCGTGGCATTCGGCGCAGTGCTGCTGGAAAAGATTTCTTCCCGCGGCAGTAGCGTCGGGATCGTTCTCCAAGGGATTGCGCTTTGCGCGGGCTTTGCCTGGTGCCTTGGCTAGCTCGGCGTAGACGGACGAGTCTTTCTTCGGCTGTTTTGGCGCTCCTGCAGTGTCCTGCTGAGCGAGGCTGAGCGACATCCCAAGCAATGCAACGCTCGTGCTGAGAGCGGCGATGTAGGGTTTCATCGGCGGCTCCCGAAGAGGTGGCCGAGCATCTCGCCGAATCCGGAGAATTCACGGGAAACGCCCCAGCGCAGCAGGAACTTGTGACTGTTGTCGTTTAGCCCAAAGCCCGGCGAGAGGCGCAGCGTCCAGCCGGAAGGGAGATTCCATGCCGCGACCGGCGCGATATAGTGCGACGTGTTCCTCAGCCCGAAGTTGTAGCGGTCGCCGAGGCCTCCATACATTTCCACCCCGGCGCTGATGTTTTGCCGGCAGAAACTGCAATGCTGAGCCGAAGCTTTCAGCGCGAGAGGCCGGCTGGCGCCAAGCGCGTAACCAAACTCCCAGGGATTATTCGAGAGATTCTTCGAGGCGATGGTATTTTCCGTGAAGTTCCAGCCTTTCACGGTGCTGGAGAGGATGAGCTTGAACTCGATTTCGTGGACGTGCTCCTTGCGGGCTTCGCCATTGGGCACCAAGAAGTCCGATTCCACATCCAGGCCTTCCACTTCCTTCAGGATCTTGTCGGCACCGCTCTTGTTTTCGTACTCGACGTAGAGGATCGGATTGATGAAGTGCTCGTGCTTGAGCGGGCGGAAGCGATTCTCCCAGCGAAAGCCGGTGAAGAGGGTGCTGTCGTGGAAGGTGGTCTGACCATCCAGGTAGAGCTCGGTGGTCCACCAGGCGGTAGCGCCGTACTCCACTTCGACCCAGAAGGCGTGGAAGTCGTTGCCACCGCGCTGGGTGCCAAAGGTGGAGAAGTATTCGATGTCCAGGTTGCCGGGCTCTTCCAGGTAGTGGTCATAGGCAACGATGTAAGGACTCTCCTGGCAACGGACCGGAGGGGGAAAAAGAGCGGGCGAGAGGGCCAAGGCGAAAAACGCTAGAAAAGTGCGGCGAAAGCGAGGAAACACCGAGTTCTCCTTGCAAGTAGGTTGCAACAGCGGAAATAAGACTAACTTAGTCGCATATCATATGCAAGTGATTTGCAACTAAAATTCCGCCCTGATTTTGCCTGGCTTCGCCAGGATAACGACCTGCTCACACCTTTACGATTCTTACCGTTCCCTTCCGCAGGTCCGTTGCTAGACTGGTGGATAGCGGGTGCGAAATCGCACCCCTCGCTAACTTGCCCGTCCCGGCTCGACCCTCTTGCCGGCGGGAAACAACCGCTCTGCAACGCGAACGCCTTCCCCGTTCTGAAAAGATCGCTAGGTACAGATGCCGCAAACAATGCGGCCCGAGCACTTACTCGCCGCCGTTTTGTCCTCGACGGAGGATGGGTTACTCAGCTTCGCCCTCGACGGCGCCATCGAAACGTGGAGCCGCGGAGCGGAGCGCTTGTACGGTTACGCCGAGGCAGAGATGACGGGACAGCCGCTGGTGCGGCTTCTACCTGTCTACGAAGTGCCGACGTATGACGGACTTCTGCGGGCGGCGATAAACGGAGAGTTCCCGCACTGTGAGAACCGGGAACGCCTGCACAAAGACGGATCGATCGTTCGCGTCACTCTGAGTCACGTACCCATTCGAAACGAACACGGAGCGATCACTGGCATTTTGGAGCGGGCGCGGGCGTTATCCTGGAATCCCGGGAGCGAGGCGCCCGAAGCGCAGCTGCGCTTCCTGGCAGAGCAGATGCCCCTGGCTCTTTGGACGACGGATCGGAACCTGCGGATCACGTCGAACTGGGGCGCTGGACTACAGGCGGCGAGAATTCGGCCCGGGGAACTCGTCGGCCGTTCGGTTTTTGAGTATTTGAAATGCCAGGACCCTCATACGGCGCCGATAGCGCAGCACTACGAGGCGCTACGAGGAAGCTCTTCCCGGTTCGAATACAAACAGAAAAACCGAGTTCTCGAGGTTCATCTGGAGCCATTACGATCGGCGACAGGCGAAATCATCGGGTGCATCGGGGCAGGTCTGGACATTACCGAACGCAAAAAGAGCGAAGAGCGAATGCGCTATCAGGCCACCCACGACGCCCTGACAGGGCTGGCGAATTACCGGGAATTGCTGGATACGCTGGAGCGGGAAGTGCGCCGTGGCGAGCGCAGCAATCGGTCCTTTGCCGTGCTCTTGCTGGACCTCGACGAGTTGAAGCGCATCAACGACAGGCTGGGACATCTGGCGGGGAACCGGTCGCTCAAGCGGCTGGCCGAGGTGATCAAGGAGCAGTGCCGTTCAACAGATCTGGCGGCGCGGTACGGCGGGGATGAGTTCGCGGTCTTGTTGATCGATGCGGACTCCGGAATGGCCCGGCTGATCGCCGGACGCGTGGAGAGCGCCTTGCGAGATGAAAAGAAGGAGCTACCGTTGACGGTCAGCATTGGTTCCAGTGTGTACCCAGATGATGGGCGGACGGCTCAAGAGCTTCTCGAGGTAGCGGACCAACGGCTCTACCAACGTAAGAGAACGTCGCGGCCGCAGGGCGCTACGGCCCTGTAGATCCCGGCCATTGAGGCGCGAGCCTGCCCCGTTGACACGCACGTCAAGACGCGCCATTCTCCCGGAGTTCTAACCTTTGTCTTTCGGATTCGGGGGAATCGTGAAACCGCCGCAATGGATACTCACACTATTGGACGAAGCCTACGAAAAACGCACCTGGCATGGGCCCAACCTCAAACAATCCATACGTGGAGTGACGGCGAAGCAAGCCGCTTGGCGTCCCGGACCACAGCGGCACAACATCTGGGAAGAAACCTTGCACGCCGCGTATTGGAAGTACGCGGTAAGACGGCGGATCGAAGGCGGAAAGCGCGGCTCGTTTGCACTGAAAGGCAGCAATTTCTTTGCGCGTCCAGAGAAGGGGAAGTTGAGCGAAGCAGCATGGCGCGCGGACAAAGAGCTGCTTGAGCGCGAGCACCGGGCCTTGCGCGACACGATCGCAAGGGTGCTTCCGACCCCGCGCAGCGCGAAGCTGCTGCGGCAGCTCTATGGCGTGGCCTTCCATGACATTTACCATGCGGGGCAGATCCGGCTGCTGCGCCGGCTGATGAACCACCGCAGTTGATCGCATCATCACCCATCCGCGCTGCCCCTGGCGCCGAGTAGTGTCTCCGTTTGATTGGATTGCCGTCAGAGGAGTGTCGTTATGGCCGATGAAGTAAGCCGTGAGCCAGCGCGTGATCCTCAGGATTTGGAGCGGCTGCTGGTTTCCCGAGAGAGGGCGGGAGACGTCGACGGAATGGCAGCCCTTTATGAGCCCCATGCCGTCCTTGACTGCGGTGGCGGGCGGTTGACGCTAGGCAGGGAAGCAATCCGAGCGTTCTACGCCGGACTGGTGGCAATGGGCCGAAAATTTGATTTCGGAGATCAACGCCCGGCCACTATCAGTGGAGACTTGGCACTCACTTCAACTCGCCTTCCTGATGGCAGCGTGACCGCTGAGATCGCCCGCCGACAAGGCGACGGGACATGGCTATGGGTCATCGATCAGTTCTCCATTGCGTAGCGCGTCGACCCGGTGGTCTGTGCCGGTAGCGAGAAATCCACACTGAGGCACTACCTGGCGCCGCTCTTCATTGACTTAGAACATGCACGCAGCCTAAGATTTCGCGCATCAGTGGCTGGAGGGCTCAGCCACTGGGGAGTCTCTCCTAGCGAGTCCTGCGCAGTCCCTGGCGGTGTGCTTTGCCGAGTTCCGTGGTGTCTCATTACCGTCTGCTGAACCCGCTGGGTTCCGGTGGGATGGGTGTGGTGTACCTCGCGGAGGATACGGCACTGGGCCGCACCGTGGCGCTGAAATTTCTATCGCCGCAAATCGTGCACGACCCGAAACGTGTGGAGCGCTTCCGGAATGAGGCGCGGACGGCGTCGTCTCTGAACCATCCCAATATTTGCACGATCTACGAAGTGGGCGAGGAGGATGGCGAGCTCTTCATCGCCATGGAGTACGTCGAAGGGCGGCCGCTGGCGGAATCCCTACGAGAGAACGGAATGCCCGTGGAGACGGTGCTGCGGTACGGGCGGCAAATCGCGCGGGCACTGGAGCACGCGCACGAGCGCGGAATCATTCACCGGGACCTAAAGCCGGTGAATATCGTGGTGACGCCGCAAGGTGACGCGAAGATTCTGGATTTTGGGCTGGCCAAGCGAACCGACCCCGATCAGATGCAGCGCAAGACGCTGGATAACGGGGCTACCGAGACGAGTCTAGGTCTAACGGGCACGCTGCCCTACATGGCGCCGGAGCAGCTGGAAGGCAAGGAGGCCGGAGCGTGTAGCGACATCTGGTCGCTGGGCGTGATGCTGCACGAGATGGCTTCGGGGGCGCGGCCATTCCGCGGCGAAAATCTTTACCGCCTGTGCACCGCGATCCTGCAAGAGCCCGCGCCTCCGCTGCCAGAGCATGTTCCTGCGGGATTCGCGAGTGTCGTCAAGCGGTGCCTGGAAAAAGACCCGGCGCGGCGCTATCAGCGGGCCAGTGAACTCCGCGCGGCACTCGAGGCGCTGGAGCCATCGCAGTCGATCGTGGCGAGCCCAGCGCCACGAACCGGAGGCCGGCGGAACATCACCCTGTGGATCCCAATCGTGCTGGTGATCGCCGTGCTAGCCGGCGTGGGAATCGGCACGGCATGGCGGAGCGGGAAACGTAACAAGGTGTCAGCAGGCGCCGCGATGGCTGTGCCGGAACGCGTGCAGCTTGCGGTTCTGCCGCCGAGCGGAGGCGTGCAGCCGGAAGAAACAGCTTTTGACGACGGTCTAGTAGAGACACTGACGTCGCGTCTGACCGAGCTGACAAAAACGCATCCGCTGGCCGTGATTCCCGCAAGCGAAGTCCGATCGAAGAAAGTAACCACAGTCGATATGGCGCGCGCGGAATTCGGCGTGAATCTCGGATTGCTCATCAACATCCAGCACGCCGCGGGGCAGGAACGCGTGAACTACTCGCTCGTGGACGCACGCTCGCACCAGGAGCTCCGGGGCGGAACGATCACCGCAGCCACGGCCGATCCTTTCGCGCTGCAGGACCAGGTGTCCGAAAGCGTGGCGCAGGCTCTCGAGTTGGAGCTGCAGCCACAGGAGAAGAAGGCCTTCTCCGCCCACGGGACGACGGAACCCGCGGCGTACGACTTTTATCTGCAAGGGCGCGGCTACCTGCAGAATTACGACAAGGAAGAAAACATCGACAATGCCATCACGGTGTTTCGCCGCGCACTCGACAAAGATCCCAGATTTGCGGCGGCGTATGCGGGCCTCGGCGAAGCGTATTGGCGAAAATTCGAATCGACACACGACAAGGACCTGCCGGACCAGGCAGCGCGCGCGTGCCAGAGCGCCGCTGAGAAAGATTCCGGACTCGTGGAGGCGCGCGCATGTCTGGGTTTCGTGTACCTGGGCACCGGCAAATACGAACAGGCAGTCGCGGAATACCAGAAGGCCGCGCAAGCCGAGCCGACGATGGACGCCGCCCAGATTGGACTGGCGAGCGCGTACGAACACCTAGACCGGCTGGACGAAGCGGAGAAGGCCTACAAAGCGGCGATTGCGCTGCGGCCGAATTACTGGGCGGGCTACAACCGGCTGGGAATCTTCTATCAGCGGCGTGGGAAGCCGGAAGAAGCGGCTCAAATGTATACGCAAGTGATCTCGCTGGCGCCGGACAGCTTCGTGGGCTACCTGAACCTGGGAGGTTCCCGGGCTCAACAAGGAAAGTACAAGGAAGCGATCGAGCCGCTCGAGCAGTCGCTGAAGATCAGGAAGACGGCTTACGCCACCTCCAATCTGGCTACCGCCTACTTTCAGTTGAAGGAGTATGGCGCCGCGGCGCAAGCCTTCGAGGAGGCCACCGCTCTCGCTCCGCAAGACTATGAAATGTGGGGAAACTTGGCGGATGCGTATTTCTGGGCGCCGGCATTGCGGGACCGCGCGGGCGCGGCGTACCGCAAGGCGCTGGTTCTCGGAGAAGAACAGCGTAAGATCAATCCGCGAAATGCCTACACGCTGAGCTATCTGGCCGAATACCACGCCATGCTCGGAGAAGCGCGGCCCGCGCACCAAAGGATAGAAGAGGCGCTGCGTCTGGCGCCGCGAGATCCCGAAGTGCTGTACGATGCGGGACTCGTCTTTGCGCAACTGGGTGAAAAGGAGAAAGCCGTAAGCTCGCTGCAACGCGCGGTGGCGGCGGGTTGGTCGCCCGCCACTGTGCGCGACACGCCGAATTTCGATGCGCTTCAAAATGACCCACGGTTCAAGGCGCTGATCTACGAGCCGAAAGCCAAGTGAGAAAGGAAAAAGCGATGAGTTCGCAAGAACGGCCGCGGAAATTGGGTTTCGTAGCAGGTGTTCTGGGTTTCGTTCTGATGTTTTCCGGATGCGCGGAGCGGCAGGTCCGGAACCCCGTGAAAACGAACAATCTGCGCAACGTGGCGTGCCAGAAATACCAGCCCAACTACTCGGGGACGACGCGGATCGAAGTAAATGCCACCAACGGCATAAGTGTGGAAGATGAAGTTGTTTTCGTTTGCTCGGGAGAAAACGTTCGTTGGGAAGCGGCGAAAGGGAGCGGGATCAAGAGCATCGAGGTGCGCTTTCTAAATAACGAGTGGCCGTTCAAGCAGGCATTCGAGGCGCAACTCCACAGCGAGGGGCAAGCCGCAACGCCGGATCGCGAAGTCGGTGCTCTTCCGCCGAACTTTCGAGCCAAGGTCTACAAATACCAAATTCACATCGTCACCAGCACCGGCACTATCGATTTGGATCCGCATATCGTCCGCGGGGGCGGAGGGCCGTAGAAGTCAGCGAGCCAGTTGCCGCAAAGCAGTGATTACACCCGCTAGGTCTGGAGCGTCTTGGAACAACCGGATGGCGGCGATACCGGAAGCACCGGCGGCGACGCAGGCGGCGGCGTTTTCGAGTGTCACACCGCCGATGGCAAGCACGGGAATCGATACGGAGCGGCAGACTCTCGCGAGTGGGCCGAGACCTTGCGGCGGGCCGAAGGCGGCTTTTGAAGGCGTGGCGAAGACCGGACCGAAGAAGAGGTAATTGGCGCCATCACCCGCGGCGGACTTCGCGGCTTCGAGGGAATGGCAGGAAACGCCAATCAGAAAATCTTGGCCTGATGCGTGCGCCTCGACGAGGCACTTCGCTTCCGCAACCGGCAAACCGTTCCCGCCGAGATGAACGCCCCCGGCGCGTTCCGCGAGTGCGACGTCGAGACGGTCGTTAATCAGAACACGCGTCGCGCCGGACGCGCCCTCGGCGCGCGTTACTGTTCGTTGCGAAGCTTTCCGCGTGAGCGCCACCAATTCCTTGGTGGAAAGATCCTTCTCGCGTATCTGCACCCAATCAATACCCGCTGACGCGAGTGCTGCCATCTTGCGGACAAGGGAGGCGAGGAGATCTTGCGAAGTCGCGGGAGCAAGGCTGCGACGGTCGGTTACGTAGCAGAGTATCGGGGAGCTTCGCGACGCGAGCGAATTACTGAGGGCGGACACGGGTGGGCGTCGATGGGCGCGTTTCGGGCCCGATCATGGTCACGGCGAGAAAAATATCTAGAATGCCGAGGCCGCTGACCGCGCCGCGAACCGAAGGATTCAGCAGAATTCGCATCAGGGACGGAAAATGGCTAAGAAAATAATTCTGCTCCCAAATATTCGTCCAGGGCAGGTAGAAAAGGATCGCGCCCATAATGCAGCAGATGACGACCAGCAATGCGCTAAGGATGCGATTCATCGGTGAGAGAAAGCCCCAAGATTCGGTAAAGGCGGGAGGTCAACGGGCCGGTTTCTGAAGAGCGGCGATGCGCTCGCCCACGTCGCGATAGTCAATATTGACCGCGTAGACTTGGGAAAAACTCTTCAGTGCCGCCTCCGACTCGCCCGCCGACTCCTGAGCTACCCCTAAATCATACTGCAGCGCGAGTATACTCTCCGCGTCGATGTCCGGAGTGTGTAGCGCTCGTTCATACCAGATCGCGGCAATGGAGGGTTGACCTTTATCCATGAAGGCGATGCCGAGGAGCGTGCAGCACTGCATCGCATAGCGGAAGTCGCGGCCGCGTTCGCTGGCCTTGGCGACTTTCTGGAACTCGCTGATAGCCTCTTCGAGAAGCCCCATTTCGCGGAAGGCCACGCCCAGATTGTAGTGTGTTTCCAAGTCTTCCTCTTCGGCGCCCATTTCGCCGAGCTCCGCGCGAAACTCGTCGAAAACTTCCTTGAGCGGGCCCGAGTCGAGCGAAGGGCCGGTTTTTTCTTGCGCTCTGGCCGCGTTCCTACCGGCTGAAGACGCTTCTGCTTTCGCCGGCTCAGAGAATGCAGGCGTCAGCCCACCAATTCCAAGCTGGTCGATCTCGTTGGCAAGGTCCGACAGAAACTGATCGGAAGCAAACCCGCTCGCCGGCGGGGCCGAGGCATTCCGGGCAACCGGTTCCGGCTCAGGCTCAAGAGCCACAACGGGAGTCTCGGGCGGCTTCTGGTCGTAAGCCGGTACAAGCGGCTCTGGATCGAGCACGAGTTCGTAGTCTTGATCGAGCTCGAATTCGGGTTCCAGCGTTTTTGGTGCTGCCTCGGGGATTCCGGTCGCTGGAGGTTTGGATTTGGCGGTTGGCAACTCCGGAACCGCCGCGGCGGGAGCCGGGACTTCTTCGGCAGCCGCCGGTGTAGGCTCCTCGAATGTCGACGGAAGCTCCAGCACTTCTTCGTGGATTTCGTCTGCCGATTCGGACGCCGCAGGCACGTCCGCCGAAATCTCGGCGAACCGATTCTCCTCTTCGGCCGCCGGCGCCTCGGTGGGAATATCGAATTCCGCGAACTTCGGCGCTTCCTCCGACGCAGTCGCGGGCTGTTCCGCAATGACAGACTCTTTCGTGGACCCGTGCTCTTCGACCGGGGCCTCGGCGTGAACTTGGAATTCCGGAGCAGCGTGCGCTGGCGGTGCCGAAGCCTCGGCAGGGCTAGCTTCTTGGCTCACCGACGCCCATTCTTGGGAAAGATCGACCTCGTGGACCTCCTCCGCTGCGAGGGCAGGCGCCGGAGAGGCGTCTGCTTCAGGAGTCGCTCCCTCAATGGAGAACTCGCCCAGTTCAGGTTCGGCGGCAACTTCCGGCAACGAAATTTCGGGAGTGGCAGAGCGCGCCTGAGCAGCTGGCACGGCCAACTCCTCATCGGTCAAGCCTGCCGCGCGCTGGAAGCGGCGTCGCAACTCGCCAAAGCGTTCGGCGCCCCGCTCATCGCCGCGCTCCGTGTGAATTTGCTCCAGCTGTGCGGCTAGCTCAGCCGTGCGACGGTCGTCGCCGGCACCCAAAACGAAGTCCAGAAGCTTTTCGAGCGTAGGCGTGTGCCGTGGAGCACGGCGCAGTATGGCTTCGAGCAGGCCAATCGCCTTTTGCGTCAGGCCGTAGCTGGCAAACAGATCGACGTCGGTGAGCGATTGGGCGATGAATTTCTGAGTGTCCTCGTCGAGCGGGGCTTCCGCCAATATCGTTGAACTTACGGGTTTCGCATTGACCTCCGGCGGAGGAGGTTCGAGGTCCGGCCGCACTTTGGGGGCGGGAGGCATTACAATTTCCGTCGGCAGTTCGTCTTCAAAAACAATGGCGGCGCCCTCTTCCGGTGCGAGCAGCCCCATCTTGCGCAGGACATCGTTGAGTTTGCGCTTGGCCGGCTCGCTTTCGGGCTCGCGGTCGACGAGTTGTTGAAAAACTTCCTTGGCACGTTCCAGTTGATTGGCGGCGACCAGCGCGTCACCTAAATGCGCGAGCGCGTCTGGCAAGCGGAAGGAATCGCTGGTGCGGCCGTAGATCTCGACGAGCCATTCGAGGGGCTCGATGCGGCCCGGCAGGCGTTCCGCCAGTCCGTTCAGCAGCCGCCCCACGACCTCGTGCTCTCCGGCGTCGATCATGGGAATGCGGGTGCTCTCGAGGATGGTCATGGCGCGCTCGCCTTGCCCGGACTCCAGCAGCGCTTCAACGACCTTTTCGGCGAGGCCGAAATTTTTCTGGTCCACTTCAAAGACGCGCAGGGCCAATTGCGCGGCCTGATCCCACTTGACGTTTTTGAGATAAAGGTCGAGCAGCAGTTCGGCTTGTTCGCCGCCCTTCTCCAAATCGGGAACCTTTTCGAGAACCTGCGCCGCCTGGGTGAGATTGCCTTGCGAGGAATAGACTCGCGCTTTCACGATGATCGCGGCCAGGTTATTCGGTTCCAGCTTGAGCGTCTTATCCGCGAGTTTCTCGCATTCCGCCTGGTCGCCCCGGGCGAGCGCGCGCTGCGCGGCGGAAACATAAGCCTCCACCGCCTCGCGGGTTTGCCCCATCGCTTGATAAAGATCAGCCAGACGAACCTGAATACGCAGATTGTCCGGCTCGGCCATCAAAAGCTTTTTGAGAAGAGCGATCGCCTCGGGCTGGCGGTTGTTCTTCAGGTGGATTTCGGCGAGCTGCAGGAACAGCGGCCGCGCTTCGCTCATCACGCCTTGCTGTACGTAAAGGTCGGCGAGCTTCTCGAGTGGGCGTATTTCTTCCGGGGCGAGCTTGGCAATACGCTTGTAAACCGCAATCGCTTTGGTAAGGAAACCGTCGCCCACAAAGAGCTGGGCCAGGCGCTCGAAATAGTCGATGGCCTGAAAAGTTTCGCCTTGGCGGATATACAGCTCGCCGATGGTCATCAAGGTGACCTGGTCGCGCGGCTCGTGCTTCAGAATCTGCTGGTATTCGGCGATGGCCTGGGCGACCTTGCCCTGGTTGAGAAGCTTCTGTGCGGCTTCGACGAATTTGCTTTTGTTATAGGCCATTCGCGAACTCAGACAATGCGCCACCCACGCCTGCTGGAGGATGTCTCTCCCGCGCCCAAAGCGCGAAGGCAGGCTCAAGTCGTGCTTGCCTACGCTAGCAGGCGGGCAAAACACAAGTCAACGAACCCAGAACTCCGTGTGAGCAGCCAGTTATCCCCGTTGGAATCAGGAAACTTCCGGCGAAGACGAGGCGAAGCAAGGGTGGGATGACTGAGTCGCTTCGCGCACGCTCAACATCCGCGTCCGTGGGGTGTCGCGGCGTCGATTTCAAGGCAAAATCGTGTCCGGCAAGAGCGCTATCTGAATGGCCCCAGCCGACCAGCACCCCGCATCGCGGACCGGCGCGAAGGAATGCCGATGTAGCGGCGTAGGCCCATGCTGCCGCAAAGCTTCCAGATGATCGGCCGTGGCGTACCCTTTGTGACGAGCCAGGCCATACTGGGGATAAACCGCGTCCCATTCTTCCATCCGCGCATCCCGGTGAGTCTTCGCGAGAATGGACGCCGCGGCAATCGAAACGCTTTTGCAATCGCCCTTGATCAGCGATTTCTGCTCGATGAGCACGTCCAGCTGCATGGCGTCGATCAGCAAGTAGTCCGGCGAAATGGCTAGCAGTTGCAGCGCCGCGGTCATGGCCTGGCGGCTGGCCTGGTAAATGTTCCAGGCGTCAATGCGCTGTGCATCTATTTCCGCAACGGCCCAGGCCAAAGCGTGCTCGCGAATGCGTTCGGCAAGCTGCGTGCGGCGTTCGGGGGCGAGCTGCTTTGAATCGTCCAGCCCCACGATGCGCCGCTTGGGATTGAGAATCACGGCAGCGGCGGCAACCGGACCAAAAAGCGCGCCGCGGCCAGCTTCATCCAGCCCAGCGATGCGCGTCCAGCCAAGTTTCCGCGCCGCACGCTCGAAACGCGAGGAACAA
Source organism: Candidatus Acidiferrum sp. (assembly GCA_041478205.1). GTDB lineage: Bacteria > Acidobacteriota > Terriglobia > Acidiferrales > UBA7541 > Acidiferrum. The sequence continues at coordinate 23,360 of JBGOVR010000001.1, read as the reverse complement.
AGGCGGCTCATTCGTCCGCGATTCTAGCATGGCCCCCACATCACAGGAGAGCCAAGGAAAGAAGAATCCTCCCCGCGCTTCCCTGTCTGTCGGAAAGAACGTTCATTTGTACCTCAAAGCCACCAGAGGATCGACGCGCATCGTGCGCCTGGCCGGGATGAAGCACGCCAGCAAAGAAACCACGATAAGCACGAACACCGTTCCGAAATAGGTGAGCGGGTCACCGGGAGTCATCCCACGACGGACGTTTTTTTCCGTAAGGGCATCGAGGTGCGCGCACATCTCGGAGTTCAATTCCTTCTCTGAGCGCGCCGTTCCGAACATTCCACGGAGGCGGTAGATGAAAGTGCGCAGAATCGTCATCCTTCCTCTCCTTTACTCGTAGCGCAGGGCGACCATGGGATCGACGCGCATCGCGCGGCGCGCCGGTATCCAAGCGGCAAGAAATGCCACCGCGAGCAGTACGCACAGAGCCAACCCAAGAAGAAACGGGTCGTGCGCGCGGACTTCGAACAATAGCGACTCCAGCAAGCGCGCGCAGAACCACGCACCCAGAAGACCCAGCGCAGCACCGCCAATCGTCCAGCGCGCGACGTTCGAAAGCACCATTTTCAAGATGTTCTGCGGAGTCGCACCCAACGCCATGCGCACGCCGATCTCCCGCGTTTGCTGCGCCACCAGGAAGCCAACGACTCCGTAAATTCCGATGGCCGCTAGCAAGACGCCCATCCCGGCGAACAGTGACAACAGCACGGCGTTGAAACGCGGACCATCCGCCAGCCGGCCTACGCGCTGGCTCATGGTTTCGATCTTCACTGGGAGTGTCGGATCCAAGCCGGCCGTCTCTCCACGCATCCACGCGCTAACGGCTTTGGAGTTCATGCGGGTTCGCAAAATCACGTTCGCACTACTAAAAGACACTACGGGGTCATTCTTCCAGGGAAGGTAGAACTCCGGATCGGAACCTGCTGCGAGACCATTGTTTTTCACGTCTGCCGCGACACCCACGACCGTGCGCCACGGGCCTTGCATGCGGAACAACCTCAACTGCTTGCCGATGGGATTCTCATTTGGGAGGAGTGCCCGAGCCAGCGTTTCGCTCAGAACGATCGGATTCTCGGAAGGAAGACGGTCTTCCTGCTGGAATCCGCGGCCTTGGACAATCGGAATGGATAGAGCGGAAAAATAGTCGGGCGTCACCGCTCGCCACCCCACCATGCCTCCGGTGCCTTCGGCAAGGAGCGGACGGCCCGCCACTTCGATGGCCGCGAAGATGGTCGACCGCATTTGTCCGGCGGGAGGCAGCGAGTCGCTCACGCCCACCGCACTGACGCCGGGCAGACGCTTCAATCGCCCCTCCAGTTCTGTGAAAAAGGCGATTTGCTCCGCGGCATTAGGGTAGCGGTAGTTGCCCAGCGCTATCGTTTCCGTGAGAACCTTTTCCGCATCTATTCCGGTAGGAACGTTTTCCAAATTCCACAAGCTGCGGAGCAGCAGACCTGCGCCCGCAAGAAGAACCAGAGAAATAGCGATTTGCGCCGATACCAGGATCTGCCGCAGCAAGCTTCGTGCCGGTGAATTTGTCTGCTTTCCGCTGAGCACCTCCGGTGCGGGCCGGTTGAGCGCCGGGGCTACGCCGAAAATGATGGCGGAAGCCACCGCGACTCCGAACGTGAACACCACCACACGCAGATCAAGATTGGCCTGAAGCAGGCGGGGAATGCCTTCGGGCGCGATGGATACAAACAAGCGGAGAAGCAAGGCTGCCACCCAACAACCCGTCGCGCCTCCCAGCAAGCCAAGCAGCAAGCTTTCGGTGAGCGCCTGGCGAACGAGTCGCGCGCGGCTCGCTCCCAGCGCCGCTCGCACGGCGAGTTCTCGCTCGCGGCCGGTAGCGCGCACGAGCAATAGGTTCGCCACATTCGTGCACGCGACCAGGAGTACCGCGAAGACGGAACCCAGCAAGATCCACGAGGCTAGACGCACATCCTGCACTTGACTGTCACGGAGCATGCGAACCGACAAATGAATTTCCTTACGGAACTCCGGAGGCGCGCCTTGTATCGCTTGCTCAAACCAGGGTTGCAGGCCCGCAATCGCCTGGGAAACGTTGCTTCCAGGCTTTAGGCGAGCGAAGGTTCGTAGCACTGCTCCCGGCGCGGACTTGTGCTGCTGCTCTTCATCAAGAGCTTGCGGAACGAGAATATCCGCGGGGCTCAATGTGGGCATCTCAAAGCTGGAAGGTAGAACCCCGATTATTCGTGTGGCGCTGCCATCCAAAGAGAGCGTCTTGCGGAGGATACCCGGGTCGCCCCCGAAACGGCTTTTCCAAAGCGAGTAAGACAAGAGTGCGACGCGCGGCGCATTCGGCCGGTCTTCCTCCGGCATGAAGTTGCGCCCGAGGATTGGCTGGACGCCCAGAGTAGGAAGGAAAGTCTGTTCGACGACCCCGCAATTCAAGCGGATAGGATTTTCCTCGGTGACGTCACAATCGGCGCTGCCGGGAGCCATCGAGGCTACCGCCTCGAAAGGACCGGGTTCCTTTCTGAAATCGACGTAGCTCGCTCCCAACATGAACTCATTTCGTTCAATCGGGGCAAGCAGGCCAAAGGAAACAAGACGTTCGTCGTGTGGATACGGGAGACTGCGGAACAACAGGCGATCTACGACGCTGAACACCGCCGTCGTGGCTCCGATGCCCAGGGCCAGCGTGAGGATCGCGACGGTCGCAAATCCGGGCCGCTTCGCCAGCGTGCGCAGGGCGAACCGTAGATCTTGCAGTAGGGTGTCGAGAAACGGCAGCCCGCGCTGTTCGCGATAGAGTTCCTTGGTTTGCTCCACACCGCCGAATTCGCGGCGAGCCGCGTAACGCGCCTCCTGCGGCGTCATACCCCGTCGAAGGTTTTCTTCCGCGAGCAACTGCAGGTGGGCGCGCAATTCTCCGTCAAGATTTTCGTCGAGGTGTCGTTTGTGGAAAAAACCAAGCAGACGCGAAGCAAAAATACGCAGGCGGCCCATCTCATGCTCCTGCTGCGCCAGCGAGCAGGCGCGCCATGACCGCGGCCATGCGCTCCCAGCTTTCCGCTTCGCTGGCGAGTTGCTTGCGGCCCGCGCGCGTGAGCGAGTAATACTTGGCCTTGCGGTTGTTGTCCGAAACGCCCCACTTCGAGCTGATCCACGCGCGCTGCTCCAGCCGCAGTAGCGCCGGATACAGCGTGCCCTGATTCAGCTTGAGCAGATCTTCGGACACCTGCTGGATCCGCTGCGCGATCCCGTAGCCGTGCAGCGGCCCCATGGCGTCCAGCGTTTTCAACACGATCAAGTCCAGCGTGCCTTGCAGCACTTCCCCGCGCGGTGGCGCCATCGATCCGCTCCTTTGGACAAACAACAGGAGAGTATACTCGTTCCTGTTGTTTGTCAACAGGTCGGCTTCTCTTCTAGACGGTGCGGTGCGAAAAACATTTTCGCCGTGCTTCTCTTCCCCTTTTTCACCCGTCTAAATCCGGTAGTTGACTGGAATTCTCGGGGCGTGGCAGCATACGCGCAGCCGCTGGGTCGATTAGATGGACCAACATCTGAAGTTGAAGCGAGTAGCCCAGGCGATAAACAAAACAGCCCCGGATTTCCGGGGCTGCTCTCAAAATTGCGATCTTCTCGAACGAATATAGGCGCGGAGCTTACTTGCTCTCTGAGCTCGTGCCGGCGGCTACGGCCACCGTAGCTTCTTCGCGGCCCGCACGCTTGATGCGCGCAGCCTTCCCGCGCAATTCGCGCAGGTAGTACAACCGAGCGCGGCGCACCTTGCCCTTGCCGACAACTTCAATGGAGCTGATCGTCGGCGAGTGCAGCGGGAAAATGCGTTCGATGCCCACGCCAAAGCTGACGCGCCGGACCGTGAAAGTAACGCCGGAAGCGCGCCCTTTCTTCGAAATCACCACGCCTTCGAACGCCTGCAAGCGCTCTTTTTCCTTCTCGCCCTCGCCTTCCTTCAGCCGCACGTTCACACGCACGGTGTCGCCAGGCCGAAACTCAGGAAGGTCTTTGCGCAGTTGCGCTTCATGTAGTTTTGCAATAACCGGATTCATCTCAGTATTCCCTGCAGACCCACTCAGGCGGGGCCAGCACACCAAAGGCAAACCCTAATTATAGACAAATTGTCACAATTTACCTAGCGCATCGTCTGCCAGTTATGCGCCATTTGCCCAGCACCCTATTCCAGGCGAAAACCGGCATGCGCCGGCCGAGAGTTGATTTGGGATCGTCACACGTTTGTGGCGTTAGGTTTATTGGTGGTTTGCTTACTTAGCTGATCGAAATGCCCGTTTCGCGGGAGGGGGTAGATTCATAATGGCGGCATGATTTCTCTGCCGGTCGATCCAGGCAGGCCGCAACGTTACGGCCTGGTGATTCTCGGAGGAGCCTTGGCCATGCTGGGCTCGCTTGTGTTTTTGGGTGTAGGCGGATCGCGCGCCTATCAACAACGCGTGGAAGCGACCAGATGGCCTGCGGTGGAAGCGCAGGTGGTGGATTGCTCTGTCCGGCGGGTCTACGGCTACTCCGGCCGCGACTATGGGACAAAGTCGCAGGCACGCTGCGTGTTCCGCTATGAAGCAAACGGGACTACATACGAGGAAAGCAAGTCCGCCGGATCGCGGGTATTTCAGTCGAAGCGCCAAATCCTGCTGGGGCCCCAGGCGGTTACGCTCGAACAGATTGAAGGATGGGTGCGGCGTCACCCGCGAAGATCGATACAAACGATCCATTACAACCCCGCCAATCCACATGAGATTTCGCTGGCCGGCGCTGACGAAGAGTTGCAAGTAAACAAGCCGGAAGACCAGTTGAGGATTGGGCAAGTTTTTGCCCTTGTGGGTATCGCGATGGTTCTCGCAGGCTCGGCCGCGCAGAAGCGAATCAAGAATTCGGCCGAGACTACCCACCCCGCGAAAACCTGAAGGGCACCACCTCGCACCATTGCTTCGGGGGCCGTGCGGAATGGTGATGGATTCGCTACTTCCGGCGATTCCTAAATTCTCACGCTTCTACTTTGTGACGACACCTGTCTCTCTTTCCGGCAGCACGCGTCCCGGTCGCGCGCCGGTCGCCTTGCTGGCGTCCCACACGAGGGTGCCACTCACGAAGACTTTCTCGATACCAGCCGGCAGTTCAAATGGCTTGGCGAATGTCGAGCGGTCGATGACAGTGTCGGGGTTGAACAGAACCAGGTCCGCGAAGGCGCCTTTGCCGATCACGCCGCGATCCTTCCAGGCCAGGCGCTGGGCGGGGAGCGAGGTCATTTTGCGGACGGCTTCGGGCAGCGTCAGCCAATGTTTCTCGCGAACGTACAGGCCGAGCACGCGTGGAAAGGTACCGGCGCCACGCGGGTGCCGGGAGTTGATTCCGCCGTCGCTTGCGACCATCACCCACGGTTGCTGATAGAACGCCTTGATGTCGTCCTCGACCATCGATTGGCCGATCACGTTGGCTTCGGTATTTGCGGCGTCGCCTTCACGCACGATGCGAATGTACATTTCGACAGGAGTTAGCTTGTTTGCGTGAGCAAGATCTTCGATCGTGTGGCCTTCGTAGCCGGGATTGGGAGTGAATTCGACGATGGTTACATGGCTTGCGCCGCCGACATCGGCGAGAGCTTTTGCGACACTTTGCGGATTTTCGTACTGCTTGTCTGGGACCAGAACTTTGAGGTTGGAGTGCCAGGCGTCGTAGGGATAGCAGTCGGCGAGAAAATCGACGCCGCGCTTTCGAGCCGCGTCAATCACGCGGATATATTCCGGAGCTTTGTTCCAGACGCTTACGGTACCGAGTTTGATGTGCGAGTGCTCGACAGGGACGTGGGCTCGCTCTCCGATGGCGATTTCTTCATCAAGGGCTTCGAAGCTTTTGTCGGCTTCGTCGCGGATGTGGGTCATGTAGAAGCCGTTGAGCTTGGCGGCTGCGCGGGACATGGCAACGACCTCGTCGGTTGTGCTGTAGCTGCCAACTTCGTATTCGAGGCCGCTGGAGAGGCCGATGGCACCTTCGCGCATGGCTTGGTCCACGAGTTGAGCCATCTTTGCTACCTCGGCTTCGGTGGCGGGACGCTTGAAGTCTTTGCCCATGACGAGCTCACGAATGGTGGCGTGGCCTGCGATCAAGGCAAGGTTCAGCGATGGCGGACTCTTGCGCCGGGCGTCGAGCCACGCACCGATGGGCCATGGCGAATCACCATCAGCGCCGAGAACTACCGTGGTAATGCCCTGGGCGATTTGCGATTCGGCGAGGGGGTCGGCCTCGATGCCCTCGGTGGAATGGTTGTGGATGTCGATGAAGCCGGGGGCGAGGACGAGGCCTTGCGCGTCGATGATGCGCTCGCCAGTTTTGGGCTGGAGCACTCCGATTTCGGCGATGCGGTCGCCGGCGATGCGAACGTTGGCTTTGCGGAGGGGCTTGCCGGTGCCATCGGCGATTTGGGCGTTGAGGATTACCGTGGTTGGGGGATTTTCCTGAGCGTGTGCGGCAGGTGGCGAAAGGAAAAAGAAGAGGATCGACACAAGGAACAAGGTTCGATTGGTTGCTGGAATCATCTTTCTCCTTTAGGTGGCTTGACGAATTGAGTATGAGGTCATCGTTTGGATTTTGGGTGTTGCGTCATGTCAAGCCCGCAGTCTGGAAGACCGCGGCTCGCAGAGGTCATGGTAAAGATGCACCTCGTTAGTCCGCAGTGGCGGCCAGGGCTTTTTGTGCCAGTTCTTTCGCACCAGGCTTGCCAGCGAGGACCAGCCGGGTCCACTCCCCGCCAACGCGAGATAGACGGATGGCTTCGCTGGTGAGGGATTCCGGTCCGCCGGAGTCGGAGTGGCCAAAATAGATGCGGTCCATGGGCTGCGATGCATCAATACGGTCCTTTGTGTAGCGTCCTGGCGTGGCCATGAACATCGGATGGCCGCGGCGGTAGAGGCGAACCTCAATGGGGTTGACGTTGAATTCGGGCAGGAGCTTTTGGAAGTCGGCGAGAACGCGGGCGGCGAGAGCCTTGCAGTGGTCTTCGTCGAGGAGCGTGGCGCGCTGTTCCGCGGGCAGCGGGGTATAGAACGACAGAATGTTGTTCTTCTGTTTGTAGCCGGGAAGATTGCGAACGGTCCAATCGGCGACGACGAAATCGGTGAAGGTGTTGCCGGGGGCCCAGGTATCGTAGGCGCGATTGTAGACCGGCTTGTCGAAGATCACGTTGATGACGGGATAGGGGATGTATCGAATCCGGTGCATGGCGACCTTCTGTGGCGAGGGCAAACCCATGACCGTGCGCGAGGCAATCATTTTGGGAACGCAGATGACGGCGGCTTTAGCGGAGACGGTGGTGAGCGCGCCGTCGCGAAGGTAGGTGACGCGCACGGAGTCCTTATCCGGAACAACGGCAACGACGGTGGAATTACCGATCATGCGGTCTTTGTACTTGGGCTGCAGAACTTCAACCAATTTGTGGGTGATACAACCGAGGCCGCCGGGGAGGATGACGCGGGGGTCTTCCTTGGCGCGCGCGATTCCTTGCATCTCGGAGATGCCCATAAACGCGGAAGTGTCGGCGGTGGTTGCGCCCCAGTTGGAAGGTCCGTAAGCATCCCACCATTGAGCAACTTCGCGGGCGTAAGGGCCGGTGTACTTGCTGAAAGGCTCGGCGTCGAGCTCCGCCATGCGCTCTTGGGTGTTGATCTTGAGCATGTCGTCGCGGAATCGGCGGAGGCTGTCGCGGACTTCTTTGGGATAAGGGAGTTGATCGATGCCGGAATGCCAAGTGTCCGGAACCCAAGTGCCGTTGACGATGGTGGGGTCGGGGCTATTGACGGGTAGGAGCTTCATGCCGAGCTCCCGAGAAAGCTGGTCGCCTTCGTCGCCGGACCAGGCGAACGCGGAACCCGTGGCGTAGGGTTGGCCATCGAATTCTTCTTGATAGGCATTGCCGCCGAAATGGTCTTCTTTTTCGAGGAGCAGGAAGTCCGCGTCGCGAAGAAAGTAGGCCGCCGAAAGGCCAGCGACACCGCCGCCGACGATGACGACGCCGGCTTTTGCGGTGGCGTCGGGGCGGTCAAAGACCTTGCCATCGCGAATGCTGTGGCAGACTTCGAAGCGTTCGCCGTGAACGACAGCGCCGCCAGCAGGGTGGGGCGACGCGACGAGGGTTGCGTCGATCGGACAGCCGGCGGCGACGGAGCCGGTGACGACGAACTTGATGAAATCACGGCGTGACTGGGGCATGGCTCTCTCCTAAGGTCGCTCGAGAAGGTCTTGCGCCTCGCCGGCGACGCTCCGGGTGCGCACGCGATACCAGATGACAATCAGCCCGACGGAAACGGCGAAGATCAGCGTCGAGATGGCGTTGATTTCCGGGGTGATACCGCGGCGGAGGCGTCCCCAGATTTCCAGCGGCAGCGTATTGTCGCGGCCGATCAGGAAAAACGTGACCGCGATTTCATCCATCGAAAGCGTAAAAATAAGCAGACCCGCGGCGACGAGCGAAAGCTTGAGATTCGGGAGAGTGACGCGCCAGAAGGTTTGAAATGGCGTGGCACCGAGGTCGAGGGAAGCCTCTTCTTGGGTGCGATCCATTTTCTGGAGGCCGGCGAAGAGTTCGGTCGTGGCCACGGAGATGAGGGCCGTGCCGTGGCCGAGAAATACGGTGAGCAGGCTGAGGGGCATTCCCGCGAATACGGCAAACATGAGCAGGGAGAGCCCGGTGATGATGCCCGGGAGAATCAACGGCAATAGGACGAGGCGTCGGAAGAGGGCGTTACCTGGGAAATTCGCGCGGTCCAGGGCGAGTGCGGCCAGCAGACCGAGCGTCAGAGAAAGCGCGACGCTGCCTGTGGCAACGAGGAGGCTGTTTACGACGGCGTCCCAGATGGCGCCGTCCGCAAACAACTGGCGGTACCAATCGAGCGTAAGATGCCGCGGAGGAAAGCCGCCGACGCCATCGCGATTGAAGGAATAGGCGATGAGCACGACGATCGGCAGGTACACAAACGCAAAAACGAGCGCGGCATAAACCGTGAGCAATGGGGCGCGTTGATTTGAACGGGCGCCACTCATTTGAAAGACCACCGTTTCTCGAGGCGCTCGGTCAGGAAGAGCAGCGAGACCGTGATCAGCAGAATGCAGACGGAGACGGCGGCGCCGAGGGGCCACTCGTATGCCGCGCCGAAGAGGCTTTGCACGATGTTGGCGATCATGGTGCCGGAAGGACCGCCGACGAGCAGCGGCGCGAGGAAATCGCCGAGCGAGAGAACGAAAGCGAAGGTAGCACCGGCGAGCAATCCCGGCATCGAGAGCGGAAGGATCACTCTTAGAAACGTCGCGCGCTGTCCGGCGCCGAGGTCTTGCGAGGCTTCCACGAGAGGCCGCGGGATGTGCTCGAGAGCTGCGTAGATCGGCAGGAAGACGAACGGAGTGTAGATGTGCGTGAGCATCAGCACCACTGCGAATGGGCTGTATAGCAGGAAACCGACTGGCGCGTGCGTGAGATGCAGGTATTGCAGGAAGCCATTTAACACGCCATCGCTGCCGAGGATTGTTTTCCACGCATAGCCGCGCACGAGGTAACTCACCCAGAGCGGCACGATCACGAGTTGGTAGAGAAGTTCCTTACGCGGGCCGGCATGGAACGACAAGTAGTACGCGAGTGGGTAACCGAGCAACAGAGAACACAGCGTCACGGACGCCGCGATACGCATCGTGCGGAGAAGCACTCCCACGTAGAGAGAATTCGTGAGCAGCTTGTGGTAGTTCTGGAGACTCCATTCGTGGACGAGGAATCCGTCGCGGACCGTCCAGAAACTGTGCGCGAACATAAGCGCGTAGGGAAGCAGCAAGAAGAGACCTACCCAGAGCAGCGGTGGGACTGAAACGATCGCCTTGTACGCGCGAGAGTACATAATTAATGTCAGCCAGCGGCCCGCTATTCCCTGAGGCGAATGGCATCTCCGGCGGAAAACGTAAATTCGTACTCGCCGCTGAGCGGTCCTCGCGCCGGAATTCGTGCGCGTAACACCTGGCTGCCGCCGCAGTCGATTTCCAGTAATTCGCTCGAGCCACCATAGATTTGCTGGCGGACCACAGCGCGGAAACACACTGCATTGGCTGCCGTTGCGCCGTCGATCGCAAGCTGGATGGCTTCTGGCCGAAGCGAATAGAGAGCGGCGCCGTCGGTCCCAGAAGTTGCCCAGCGCAACGCACCAGAGCTGGCGACGCCGCTGCGCACGTCGCCTCGGAGCAAGTTGGTCTGTCCGATGAATTGCGCCGTGTACGCCGTGGCGGGATGCGCGTAGATCTCGCGTGGCGCGGCGATTTGCTCGAGCGTCCCGTCGCGGAGCAGCGCGATGCGATCGGAGAGGGCCATGGCCTCTTCTTGATCGTGCGTGACGAAGAGAAACGCGATCCCAATTTCGCGCTGAAGCACCTTTAGTTCGCCTTGCATTTCTTTGCGCAAGTTCGCATCCAGCGCCGACAGTGGCTCGTCCAAAAGCAACAACTGCGGGCGGTTCACCAGCGCTCGAGCCAATGCGACGCGCTGTTGCTGGCCGCCGCTGAGTTTCGAGGGCCGCGTTTCAGCGAACTCGTTCATCTTGACCATGCGCAGCGCCTCGTCCACGCGACCGCTAATTTCATTCTTCGGCGTATTCTTGACGCGAAGACCGTAGGCCACGTTGTCTCGAACGCTCAAATGTGGAAAAAGCGCGTAATGTTGGAATACCGTGTTGACCCGCCGCTTGTAGGCCGGCGAGGTGTCGAGGCGCTCTCCGCTCATCCAGATTTCGCCGGAAGTGGGTTGTTCGAAGCCGGCGATCAGCCGCAGCAAGGTGGTCTTGCCCGAGCCGCTCTCGCCAAGAAGTGTGAGGAATTCGCCCGGGGCAATCTCCAGCGAGATCTTCTTGAGTACTTCGCGCGGCCCAAAACGCTTGGCCACCGCTCGAACTTCGAGGAGCACAGCGCCAGCAACACCAGCATCCCGCACTGAAATGGCGCTGGGAGAGCTCACTGGGCGTTCTTTACCTCGTTCCAGATTTCGGTGTACTTCGGGCGACGCGGCACGTCCTGCCAGAAATAAATTCGCTTCATATATTCGTCGGGATCATCTAAATGGAGGCTCTTCTTCTCTTCCAGGGTAAGAAGTTGCGCAGTTCCGGGATTCGCTGGGGTGTAGTGGGTCACGTCGGTGACGAGCTTCTGCGTTTGCGCCTCGACCATGTATTCCAGAAACGCTTGCGCGAGCTCCCTGTGCGCGCTTGCCGCGGTGATCATCAGGTGATCGATCCATCCCGTGGTGTTTTCTTTGGGGATGGTCTCGCCGATGGGGTAGTTGAGCTTGCGGAGTTGGTTGGTCATCAGCGGCCAGCCCATCGCCGCGATGATTTCGTGGTTTTGGAAAAGATTTGTCAGTTCGCCGCCGGTGGACCAATACTTGCGGATATTCGGCTTGAGCTCGATGAGCTTCTTCTTCACCGCTTCGAGCTGTGCGTCACTCAGGTTGTAAAGTTGGCTGGGATCGGGCTTGTCGAAGCCCAGCACCTGCGCGGCCACATACACACTCGAGAGTTCATCCCAGAGCGAGATTTTTCCTTTGTATTTGGGCTCCCAAAGGACGCTCCAGGAATCCGGCGGCTGCGCGAAGGCCGTTGTATCGTAGAGCAGCGGATTCGGCCCCCAAACGAACGGCACACCGTAGGTCTGTCCGTTGGCCTTCACCAGCGGAGAATCGCGCAACTTAAGTGAAAGCTGGTCATAAGAAGGAATCTTCGATAAATCGAGAGGCGCGGCGAGTCTCGCGCGAACGATCGAGGTAGCGACGTCGCTCGATGGCGAGATCACATCGTAGTTCGCGGCGCTCCCGCCGCGCAGTTTCGCGACCAGCTCATCGCTAGAGCCCATGTACGACGCAACGACTTTGCAGTGATGAGCTTCTTCAAAAGTGTGCACGAACGACGGATCCGCATAGCCTTCCCAAACCAGCAGGCTCAACGTCTCTTCTCTTTGCCGGCAGGCGCCACACGCCATAGCGAGTGCCAGGGTTCCCAAGAGCAGCGAGCGTCGGTTCATTTTTTTCCCCTGCATTACCTGGCGTCGGACTGGTAGACCACTCGTCCGCCCGCGATGGTGGTAAAGACTTTTGTTTCGGCGAGCCGATGTGGATCGACCTCAAACAAATTCTGGGAAAGAATAATCAGGTCGGCGAGTTTGCCTGATTCAATCGAACCTTCGGTCTTTTCGCGCCTTCCGGCATAGGCGGCTCCGAGAGTGTAGCCTTGTATCGTTTCCGTGACCGTCAACCGCTGTTCCGGCACGAAGCCCGCCTCAGGCTTGCCTTCGGTCGTCTGGCGCGTTACGGCGGTCTGCACGCCTTCCCATGGATTCAGCGTCACCACGGGCCAATCGCTGCCGAAGGCCAGTCGTCCGCCCGCCGTTGCGATGCTCTTCCATACCCACGCGCGCGACGCCCGATCGGGACCCGCGTTGCGCGCCCAGACGTCCAGCGTGTCGGCATCCGGATAGGAATGCAACGGCTGCATGCTGGCAATGACGCCGAGCTTTCCAAAACGCGGAATGTCGGCGGCAGTAATCGTTTCGATGTGCTCGATGCGCGGCCGCCGGTCCTGGGTGCGATTCACCTTCTCGGCGTTTTCGTAGGCGTCGAGTGCCGTTCGCACGCCGTAATCGCCGATGGCATGGGTAAAAAGCTGTAAGCCACGCTTATCGAGTTCGGCGACCGCAGCCGCGTACTTCTGCGGATCCCAGAACAGCTTCCCTTTGGTCGAAGGGTCATCGCTGTAGGGATCGAGCATTGCTGCGGTGTGCGACTCGACGACGCCATCGACCATCATTTTCACCGCGTTGGTATCGATCCAGTCGTCGTGATATTTCTTGCGCGCCGCCTCGATCGCGTCGAGATCCTGCTGGCGAAGTAGCGGCGGATCCAGGAAATAGGCGACGTAGAAGCGGACGGTCTGATCTCCGTGGCGCCGCAGTTCGTCGTAGAGGTCCAATTCTTCGAAGTCGCCCCCGGCGCTGTGGACCCGCGTGAGCCCGTGTTCATTCGCCCATTTCATCCCAGCGCGCAAAGCTGCGAGTTTTTCGCCGCGGGTAGGCTTCGGGACGATCTTCGCGACCAAGTCTCCCGCCGATTCTTTCAGCGCGCCGGTCGCTTCTCGTGTTGCCGGATCGCGAACGATCGCGCCATTCGGCGGGTCGGGCGTTTCGTTCGTGATTCCAGCCAGCGTAAGCGCCTTCGAGTTCGCCCAGTACGTGTGGCCGTCATACCCTTCGAGAAAAACGGGCCGGTCCGGAAATATCTCGTCGAGATATTTCTTGTGCGGCAGCGCGGCGGCGCCAAACATGGCGTAGTTCCAGCCGCGCCCCAGGATCCAATCGGTGCCTGGATGCTTCGCGGCATATTCGCGCAATTTTTGCTGGATCTCGGCGGGGTCCTTTGCGCCTTCAAGATTCACGCGACCGAGACTCAGCGAGCCATCCAAGAAATGAACGTGGCAATCCACGAATCCAGGCAGGACCAGGCGCCCTCCGGCGTCGATTACCTTCGTTCCGGGACTCCGGAGTTTATCGATCTCGGCGTCGTCTCCAACTGCAACGATTTTTCCGCCGCGCACGGCCACGGCTTGCGCCCATGGATGCTTGGCATTCACCGTATAGACCTTGCCGTGCACGACGATCAAGTCCGCCACAGGCTCCTTGGCGGATTGGCCAAAGGCCGTCGCAGTGGCGACGAGAAGAGTTACGACACCAAGAATTTCCCGAGCGATGAGCCGGTTTTTCATGAACACCTCAAAAAGAAAATAAAATATCCGCCATTCTTCATGCGTCTCCGACACTAGAATGTCGGTGGCGTGTTGATCCACAGCAAACACGTCTCCGTGCGGCCAGGATTCCTCCACCGATGCGGCGTTGAACTTTCAAAATACAGGCTGTCGCCGGTCTTAAGCCGGTAGTGCTCCTTGCTGTTGAGCCAGATTTCAAATTCTCCGCGCAAAATGTGCAGAAACTCTTCGCCTTCGTGAGCGTACGATTCACCGCTCCCGCCATTGGGTTTCACGCGAAAGAGATGGGGCTCCATCGCGGTGTTGCCCCACGCTAGCAGCTCCATCCGTACGCCAGGCGTGGTCTCCAAGATTTTTCTGTGTTCCGGGCGCACGAGGCGAGGATTCTCTCCCGCCGTCTCAAAAAGGGAAAGGATATTTGTACGGTAGTAGCGCGCAATGCGCCGCAGCGTTGCGATCGAAGAGCGCATCTGGCCGCGCTCGAGCGCGCTGAGGAAACCGATCGATACGCCCGTGGCTTGCGCAACTTGCGCGAGGGAGAGGCCGCGCTGTGTGCGCAACCGGCGAAATCGTTGCCCGGGCAGCAACGCCACCTCCGCCGGCGCGGAGACGATGCCCTGGCGTTTCAGCACGTGCACGATCGCCGCAGGATTCAGGCCCCGCGCACGCCGCAGAAAAAGGGCGCGCTGCAGCAGCCGCACATCGGCTTCCGTGTAAAGGCGGTAGCGGCTTGCGGTACGCTGCGGAGCGACGAGCCCGAGCGCTTCCCAAGCGCGCAGTGCGGAGGACGAAATGCCGATGCGACGCGCCACTTGACTGATGCGCAGCATGCGCCCCTGTTTGAGTCTCACCGTTCTGTCGGATAAATTCTTTCCGCTTGACATGAGTCCCGGCTTTCTCTAAGTTTGCTGGATTATAGTAAGGTTTCAGGGGCGCAGCAACCTCGAAGAATCAGTGGAACAAAAATGTTTGTTGCGATAAGGGGTGAGGTCATGAACGTTACTCGTGGTCGTTGGCAGAGGCTCTCGCTCGACACCTGGCACATTCTTTGCCTTTCGGCATTCGCTCTTGCGATCCTTCTAGCTGCGCCGTTTACGAATGCGCAGAGTACCGGTGGCCGCATCCGCGGCACGGTGATCGACGCCAGCGGCGGCGCTGTGGTCGCCGCGAAAGTGGTTATCGTCAGCGAGGGAAACGGCAGCGTCCGCGACACCCAGACCAGTGCGACCGGAGAATACATCTTTCTGGAAGTGCCGGTCGGAACCTATCGAATACAGATCGATCAGCCGGGTTTCAAGAAATACTTACACAAGGACGTGACCGTCGAATTGAACGGCGTGGTCTCCGTGGACGTGTTATTGCAGGTGGGAGGATCGACGGAAACCGTCGAAGTGACCGGAGCCCCGCCACTTGTGGATACGACCTCGACGCAACTAGGCGCGGTGGTGGGCGAGCGCGCGATCAGCCAGTTGCCGCTGGCGCAGCGCGATACCTATCAATTGCTGCAACTGCAGCCCGGGGTGCAGTCACAAGTCGGCCTGGACAGCGTCTATGGGAGCGACCGCGCGGGCGTGGTCAGCGTGAACGGCGGCCGCGGGCGCGACAACAACTTTACCGTGAATGGCGGCGACGGCAACGATCAGTTCGCGGGACTCCCGGCGATCCAGCCTTCTCCGGATGCCATCTCCGAATTTCGTGTTTTGACCAATACCTTCGACGCGGAGTACGGGCGCAACGCCGGAGCAGTAGTTAACGTCGTCACAAAATCCGGCACCAACAATTTTCATGGCAATCTCTATGAGTTTTTCCGGAACCAAGGATTGAATGCCAAGGGATTTTTCGACTCGCAAAAGTTGGATTATTTGCAGAACCAGTTCGGGGGCACCTTCGGCGGGCCGATTAAGAAAGACCGGACGTTCTTTTTCGCCTCGTACGAAGGCGACCGCATCCGCAAGGGAACTTCGTCCGATACCGTTACGGTGCCGACGGATGCGGAGCGCACCGGCGACTTCTCTGCGGGCCCGGCATTTTCCGGAACGCTGGCGAATGCCAAGATCCTCAACAGCCGCCCGGGGTGTTTGACTGCTCTGGGGCTGGGTGCGCCGATTGCGGACGGCACCGCCTATGCAACCGTCTTCCCGGGCAATCAGATTCCCACGGCCTGCATGGATACCACGGCGACGGATTTGCTCAATAAATACGTGCCGCACGCGACCTCCGGCGGCGGCAGCATCTTTCAATCTGTGCCGCTAGGCCACGAGCGCTCCAACCAGTTCACTGTCAAGATCGATCACGAGCTGACGAAAAACCAGCGCCTGAGCGGCTACTATTATTTTACGCAGCACTATCTGGCCAAGCCGTTTGCGCGATTTCAGTCCGGCGGCGCGGACCTGCCCGGATTTGGCGACCTCACCGATGAGCGCGTTCAGCAGCTCAACGTGAGCCACACTTGGACCCTGGGTACCACAGCTGTAAATGAGGCGCGGTTCACGTTCTTCCGCGAAGGCCAGGGAACCTTTTTGCATCCACAACACACCGCCTCGGTGCACGATTCCTGCGCAACGGTACCAACCGCAAACTGTTTTGCAGACCCCAACAATCCGGACCTTGGCATTCACCCGGGTCTCGGCGCCAGCCGCGAAGGCGTGCCATTCGTCAACATTTCCGGAGGGTTCACTCTGGGGAACAACTTTGAGGGCGAACTGCCTCAGAGTGGCGACACCTACCAATGGTCGGACAACTTCAGCAAGACGATCGGGAGACACGACATCAAATTTGGCGGGGACGTGCGCTACCAGAGATTCGATCAGGAGCTTTTTTTCGACATCAGCGGCCAGTATTTCTACTTCGGTGGAGGCCCCAACGATCCCGGGTATCAAAATCTATTCCCCAACTATCTTCTGGGGGTACCGGACGAATACGGGCAGGGCTCCGCGCAGCATGAACTGGTTCGCAGTAAGTCCGTGTATCTGTTCGCGCAGGATAGCTGGAAGATCAAACCCAACGTCACCTTGAATTACGGCATGCGGTGGGAATTGAACACGCCGCTGGCCGACGCCGGACAGAAAGTACAGACTTTCCGTCCGGGGCAGGTTTCCACGGTTTTCCCGTGTCAACTGTCCGCGCTGAGCCCGCTTTTCAGTCCGGGCGTCAACGACTGCAACAATACCGGCGTGACTCCGGTGGGTCTCGTGGTTCCCGGAGACAAAGGTATTCCGAACGGGCTGTCGGACACCTACTACAAGTCCTTTGCGCCGAGAATCGGTTTGGCATGGAGCCCCAATGCGAAAGACGGCTTTTGGGGCAAACTCTTCGGTGGTCCCGGGAAAACGAGCATTCGCTCGGGCTATGGCATTTTTTATAACCCCGTCGAACAGTTGGTGTTGGAACAGTTCAGCGCCGAGCCGCCGTTCGGTGGCAGCACGTTCCTCTTCAACACGCAGTTCAACACGCCGTTCCTGAGCCAGGATGGCGCCACTACGTTCCCCAACCCGTTTAACGGCATCCTGAACCCGCCGCGCGGGCAGCCTGTGGACTGGTCGTTGTTCCGCCCGATTCTTCTATTCGGACAAGCGGCCAAGACCCCGCGCACGCAGTACGCGGAACAATACAACCTGACCATCCAGCGCGAAGTTGCGAAAGACTTGGTTCTCCAGGTCGCCTACGTCGGCAGGCAAGGTCATCGCCTCTTAGCTACCCAAGATCTCAATCCGGGCAATCCGCAGACTTGTCTTGACCTGAACTCGATCCTTGGGGGTGGGACTTGCGGCCCATTTTTCGCGGATAGCTCTTTCTCGATCCCTGGTGGCACCGTTTTGCCAGTCGATTTGCATTTGCCCTATGGCCCGACAAAAGTCATTCCCGCCGGCACCACCATCGGCCCCAACGGAATCACCCTCGTAGGGCTTCGGCCTTTCTCTTCGCCCCTGTGCGACCCAACGACGGGTGCGGGCTGCCCGCCGGACGGCGTGCCCGTATTTTCGAGCATATTCACGCAGAATACGCTCGCGAACTCTTCCTACAACGGCCTGCAGGCCAGCTTGGAGCAGAGATTCTCACACGGTCTGCAATTTGAAGCCGCGTACACTTACGGCAAGTCGATCGACTTGGCCTCCACATTCGAGAATCTGGTCGATCCGGTGAATCCAAAGCGGAATCGGGCCCTGTCGCTGTTCGACGCACGCCACCGTTTTGTTTTCAGCTACTACTGGGAATTTCCGGTGCCGAAATACCAGGGCTTTGCCGGCAAGGCCCTTAACGGTTGGGCGGTTTCGGGGATTACCACGTTCCAAGCGGGCTTCCCGGTTCGCATCACCGAACAGGACGACATCGAACTGCAATCCAGCTTCGATTTCGAGACTCCGGGCCAGCCCAACGTCGTTGCGCCGTTCAAATCGATTGATCCGAAGAAGACGGTGTGTGCGTTTGGCACGGGCCCGTCGTCGGGAACCGGAGTCGATTGCCAACCGATCAACGCCGGATTTGATCCCAACAATAGTTTCACAGAGGCCACCGTTGCGCCGGGAACGATTGGCAACGCGCCGCGCACCGTGTGCTGCGGCCCCGGAATCAACAACTGGGAGATTGGATTCCAGAAAGTGACGCAACTTAACGAGCGCTGGAGGCTGGAGTTCCGCGGCGAACTCTTCAACGTGTTCAACCATTCGCAATTCACGGGGCCGGATGGCAACACTACAGATGGAACCGATTTCGGGCGCATCAAGCGCGCTCGGGATCCACGGCTGGTTCAGTTCGGGATGAAGCTCTTCTTCTAGCGCGGAGAGAAACACGATCTAAGAGGCGCGGCTCGCAAGGGCCGCGCCTTTGCACGCCTGAGAAAACCGGTTCGAGAAGCAGCATACTGACTGCAGGGAACAGACCTGCTACGGGTGACCGTAAGGGTTACCCAGTACGGAGTACTCAAATGCACGACGCACTGCAAAAGGAAATCGCCACATACGAGAAGCGCACGCCCAAATCCGCGGAAGCGCATAAGCGCGCATTGCAACGCATACCGCTGGGAGTGGCAAGCAACTACCGCCACTACGAGCCCTATCCCATCTTCGTGAAGGACGGAAAGGGCAGCCGCATTCACGATGTTGACGGCAACGAATATATCGACCACAACCTGTGTTTCGGCGCGCTCATGGCCGGGCACTGCCATCCCGCTGTAGTGAAGGCCGTAGAGCAGAAGCTCCATGAAGGTACAACCTTCGGAATGCCCCACGAACAGGAATGGGAGCTCGCCGAGGAAATTTGCAAGCGCTATCCCGTGGAAATGGTGCGTTTCGGTTCCAGCGGCACGGAAGCCACCATGCATGCGTGCCGCATCGCACGGGCGGCCACCGGCCGCGACAAAATTTTGAAGTTTGAGGGTTCCTACCACGGCCTGCACGACACCGCGCTCGTCAGCGTCAAGCCTAAAGCCGAGGAGTACGGCGACCCAGATGCTCCGAATTCAGTGCCGGGAGGCGGTGGCATCCCGAAATCCGCTGTAGCCAACGTGGTTGTCGCCAGCTTCAACAATCTTGGCAGCGTCGAGCGGCGCTTCCGCGAGAACCCCGGGCAGATCGCCGCGATTATCCTCGAGCCGATTCTCATGAACGTGGGACTCTGCATGCCGCAGCCCGGCTTCTTGCAGGGTCTGCGCGACATTGCCACAAAAAATGGCGCGCTGCTCATTTTCGATGAGGTAAAGACGGGCGCGAAGCTCGCATGGGGCGGCGCCAGCGAATACTTTGGCGTAAAGCCGGACGTGATCTGCCTGGCGAAGTCCATCGGCGGCGGTTTGCCGCTGGCCGCGTTTGGAGCGAGCCGCGTGGTGATGGACCTGATCTCGCAGCACAAAGTTTTCCATGGGGGCACGTACAACACGAACCGGGTCGCGATGTCCGCTGGCCTTGCGACCTTCCGTGAAGTGCTCACGCGCGAAAATTATGCGTATGTCGGCAAGCTGAGCAAGAAGCTCACCGACGGCTATCGCAAGACTGTCGCCAAGGTAGGCTTGCAAGCCTACGTCGCAAGCGCCGGCGTCAACGGCGCGCTGATGCTTTATCCCCACGAAATCCGCAACTACCGCGACTGGACGGCCATCGACATCGACCTCTGGCGCCACTACTGGTTCGCCATGGTCAATCGCGGGGTCCTCGCGCAACCCTACTGGTGGGATGAACAGTGGACCATTTCCGTTCAGCACACCGACGCGGACATCGATAAGCACCTCTCGGCATTCGAGGACGTGGCACCGGCGCTCGCGAAAGCCCAGCAAGAGCGCGGCGTGGCTTTTGTTGGTGCCGCGGGACATTGACCGATGATCCCGTTGCGGCGGACTCCGTGATTGCAGGTCCGCCGCAACGGGAATCATCAGGGAAGGACAAAGTTGTCGAACGAGGTCATCACTTCTCCCGCCGCGCTCGGGACACAAGAGGCACCCCGTCTGCGCCGCGTTCTCGGCCGGTGGGACCTCGTTCTGCTTTTCGTCGTCGCCGTCTTCAATTTGAACGTGGTCCCGTCCATTGCCGCCAACGGCGGTGTCACCGTATGGCTCTGGATCATCTCTCTGGGACTTTTCTTCTGGCCGCAAGGAATCGCGGTGATCGAGCTGGCGCACCGTTTTCCAGGTGAAGGCGGCGTGTACCTCTGGGCCAAGGAAGTCTTCGGCGACTTCCACGGCTTTCTCTCCGGCTGGTGCTACTGGACGAACAACATGATGTATGTGCCGACGATCATGCTGTACTTCGTCGGGGTCTCCGTGTTTGTTCTCGGCGAAGGCCACCAGTCTCTGGCAGACAACAAGGCCTTCGCCCTCAGCGCTTCCCTCATTCTCCTGGCCCTGCTGGTCGTGCTTAACGTCATCGGGCTTGGTGTGGGGAAGTGGATCAACAACGTTGGCGCGGTGGGCACCGGGATTGCTGCCGCCGTGTTGATCGGCCTGGGGATTATCGTTTGGTTGCGTTTTGGCACGACGGTTACGAGCTCGGACTTTCACATTCCCGCGAATCCCCGGTTTGTGCTGAATTCCTTTGGCGTCATCTGCTTCGGCCTCGTCGGTTTGGAACTTGCTTCTGTTATGGGCGACGAAATCGAGAACCCCGCTCGCATCTTGCCCGGAGCGGTCGCCTGGGGTGGCGTTCTTTCCGGATTGCTCTACATTGGAGCGACGCTGACGTTGCTCATCGCCGTGAGCAAGCAAGACATCAGCGTGCTGCAAGGCATCGTCCAGGCGGTTAGCCACATGGCGGCCAGGGTCGGCGCTGCCTGGATCGTTGCGCCCTTTGCGTTTCTGCTCAGTATCTCCATCGCTGGAATCGGTTCGGCGTGGCTCGCGGGTTCCGCGCGAATTCCGTTCGTAGCAGGACTCGATTCCTACATGCCGGCGTGGCTCGGCAAAGTGCATCCGAAGTATGCGACTCCGTATGCTGCCCTCATCGTTCATGCAGTGGTCTCCCTGGTTTTGGTGGTCATTAATTTCACTTTTACTGGTGCCGGCGTGCAGGAGACATTTCAAAAGTTGTTGTCTTTGGCCGTGGTGCTGCAACTCGTTCCATTTCTCTATATGTTCGGTGCGCTGCTGAAGATCGCCTTCGGCGAGTCGTTCGTCAAAGGCCACTACGGCAGATCGACCCTGATTTTCGCGGGCGCGAGCGGACTGGTAACAACGATGCTAGGCATCGCTTTGGCGTTTTTCCCCGCGCAACAAATTACCTCGATCTTGTCCTACGAGGTGTGGATGTTCGGAGGAACGCTGCTGTTCATAGGTCTCGCGGCGTTTTTCTTTTTTGTCTACGGCCGGCGTAAGGCTGCGCGCAAATTGGCAGCGTTAGTGCCTCTGGGCTGAAACTCCCAGGGGTGTCACTGTGCGCCGTGGCGTATGTGATCGAAGTCGGAGGTTGTCACATGTCAGGCAGTGTAAAAGCGGAAGTTCGAGCCTATCAGAATTACGTTAACGGCCAGTGGGTCGCCAGCACCTCTGGCGAAACATTCCCCGTTTACGACCCTTCGACGGAAGAAGTCATCGCCCGCGTTGCCGCGGCAAACAGCGCTGATGTCGACGCCGCCGTAAAGGCCGCGCGCGCTGCGTTTGATTCCGGCCCCTGGCCGCAAACCACCGCACAGGATCGTGGCCGCATTCTCTTTAAGCTCGCCGAGAAGATTCGCCAGAATGCCGCGCACCTCGCGCACATCGAATCACGCAACACCGGCAAGCCGATCGTCGAAGCGGAATACGATATCGCGGACGTTGCCACCTGCTTTGAATACTATGGCGGTCTGGCCACCAAAATCCTCGGCCACGTGAATCCTGTGCCGGCCAATGCCCTCAGCTTCACGCTGCGCGAGCCCATGGGAGTCGCGGCGCAGATCATTCCTTGGAACTTCCCGCTTTTGATGGCCGCGTGGAAGCTCGCTCCCGCGCTCGCCGCGGGCTGCACCTGCATCTTGAAGCCCGCCGAACAGACTCCGCTCACCGCGCTGGAATTTGCCAATTGGTTCGAAGAGGTCGGGCTGCCGCCCGGCGTCGTAAACATCATCAACGGCTTTGGCGAAACCGCCGGCGCTGCGCTGGTCGCCCATCCGGGTGTGGACAAGGTGGCCTTCACCGGCAGCGCCGCTGTCGGCAAGATTATCGTCAAGAGCGCGGCGGATACGCTCAAGCGCGTCACCCTCGAGCTTGGCGGCAAGTCGCCCAATATTTTCTTCGCCGAGGCCGACTGGGAAGCCGCCGTCGATGGCGCGCTCTTTGGTGTTTTCATCAATCAGGGCGAAGTCTGCTCGGCGGGCAGCCGCATCCTCGTTGAGAAAAAGATCTATTCCAAATTCGTCGAGTCCATGACCGAAAAGGCCAAACGCATCAAGCTGGGCCCGCCGCTCGATCGCGAAACGAAAATGGGTCCGCTGGTCAGCAAGGAACAGTACGACCGCGTCAGTTCCTATCTCGAGATTGGCAAGAAAGAAGCCAAGGTCGCCATTGGCGGCGGCCGGCCAAAACAATTCAACAAAGGCTATTATCTCGAGCCCACGATCTTCTACGATGTCGACAACAACGCGCGTATCGCCCGTGAGGAAATCTTCGGCCCGGTCGCATCAGTGATTCCGTTCGACGGCGAAGCCGACGCGATACGCATCGCCAACGACACGCCTTACGGCCTCGCGGCGGCGGTGTGGACCCGCGACATCTACAAGGCTTTCCGCGTCGTGAAGGCTCTGCGTGCCGGCATCGTCTGGGTCAATCACATGCAGCCGACTTACGTCGAAGCGCCCTGGGGCGGTTACAAGCAGTCCGGCTTCGGCCGCGAACTGGGTCCGTGGGGCCTGGAAGAGTACCTGGAAACAAAGCAGGTATTCGTCAACCTCGACGAAACTCCAATTGGGTGGTACTGAAAATGGCTACGATTCAACTTCGCACGGAAATTCCTGGACCCCGTTCGCGAGCGCTCATGGCGCGCCGCGAAGCCGCTGTGCCTCGAGGTCCCTATCATGCCACGCCGATCTTCGCGGCGCGCGCGGAAGGCGCGACCCTGGAAGACGTGGACGGCAATCGCT
>JBGOVR010000045.1:0-30359 GCA_041478205.1 Candidatus Acidiferrum sp. | reverse complement strand
TCTGGATCGCTGTTCATCAATCCCTGGATCGCCAGCATCTTCAGCTCGTCATCACTCTGCGATTCAGGGCGTGAGGGTTGTCCTGTGCGCTGCCGCACCTCGATTTCGAGCGCCCCGGCATCTTTCTGCC
Source organism: Candidatus Acidiferrum sp. (assembly GCA_041478205.1). Lineage (GTDB taxonomy): Bacteria > Acidobacteriota > Terriglobia > Acidiferrales > UBA7541 > Acidiferrum. The sequence continues at coordinate 30,229 of JBGOVR010000045.1, read as the reverse complement.
ATCGGCTTTGCGGGAAGCGCCGCTTCAAATCGGCAATCGTGGCCAGCGCGGCATCCCGCTTGCCCAGGCGGTTTTCCGCATACGCTTTCCAATACAGCGCCGCATCCGTTTGCGAGCCTTTCATCTGCGCCAGCTCACTGAATTTTTCTTCAGCCCTGTCGTAGCGGTCTTCGTCCAGCGCCTCGCGTCCATCGTCGTATAGCTCTTCCAGCCGGTCCGCTTTTTCCTGCTCGCGCTCACGTGCCTCTTGCTCGCGATCGCGTTTCTCCTGTTCCTGATCCCGCTTGTCCTGAGCGCTTTCTAGCTGTTCTTGCTCGCGCTCGGTATCGGCAGCCGATTGGCTGCTTTGTGCCTGGGGGGTGGCCGCCGCACGCGGCGCAAAAGCTGGCATTGCCAGCAAGACCGCTACTACGAGCCAGCCCTTGCGCGTCCCGCGTGATGAGTTTTCGATCGTCATGCCTTATTCCTTTCTCTCTTTCCTGAACCGTTCTGCGCAGGAGACGATTTCGTCGATTCCCCGCGCCGTTGCAGTTCGCTGCCGACCACGCGAACCTTGAACAAAATCCCGCGCGCTTCAATCCGTTGCCGGATCGCCTCCAGCTGCGCCGGCGTAACCTCTTGAGGACTGTGCGCCACATCCAGCAGCACGCGCTCCAGTTCGTCCAACACGTTGGCAAGCGCGGCGTCGCCTTCTTTGAGAGCGGTCTGCCGGTACAGCCGGTTTTCTTCCAGCAGATCTTCCGCGCGCCGCTGTTCCGCCGAAATGTTCACCTGCTTTTGGCTCGCATTCCTCGGCTCCGCGTTCGCCAATTCGACCAACACCATCTCCGAACGCCCCAAGTGTTCGCCCACCGCCATGATCAGCACCCGCTCGCGCACCTGGCCCGCATCCATGGCCAGCGGCTCCGGACCGCCGCGCTTCGTCAGCCTCCCCGCCAAAAACGCCACAATCACCAGCCCTGCTATGGCACCCACCGCAGCCCATCGCCGTGGCTCCAGCCAATTCACCGCTTTAGGCGCAACCAGAAAGAAGTCCCACCAGCGCGCCCTCTTCTCGGGTAGCCGCGCCGCAATCTGTTGCCAAACCCGCCGTCCGTAATCTTCTCCCGGATCGAGCACCGGCATGGTATTCAGCGCCGCAAGAATCGCATCGATGCGCTCTAGTTCCGCCCGGCATTCCGCGCAGTCCGCCACGTGCCCGGCGATGGCTTCCCGCTGGAAAACTTCGCCATCGTGATACGCAATCAACTCTTCCTCGTTTGGGTGTTTCATAATTCCGTTCCTATCGCCTTTGCATGCTCTCGCCGCTCGACAAATGGCTCTAGCGCCTGCCGTAGCTTCTGCACCGATCGAAAGACCGTGTTTTTCGCCGCACTCGAACTGGACTTCAGCGCCTCGGCGATCTCTTCGATTCCCGACCCACCCCAATGGCGCATCACGAAAGCGGTGCGTTCCGCGGGCGTCAATAAGCTCAGGGCGCGTCGCATCTGCTCCGCCAACTCGCCGCTCTGCGCTAGCCGCTCCGGAGAGGGCCCCGCATCCTGGACCAGGCTGGCCGGATCGAGTTCCACGCCGTCGGCCCCAGCTCTGCGAGGCGGTTCCCGCTTCGCTTCTTCGCTCCGCCGTTGGCGCATCTGGTCAATCGCGTAGTTGGCGGCGATACGGTACACCCACGTACCGAAATTCGCCCGCGCGGCAAACTGACTCAGCTTTTGGTAAGCGCGCAGAAATGCCTCCTGAACGACTTCCTCGGCGTCGTGCTGGTTTCCCGTCATGCGGTAAGCTAGACGGAACACGCTGCTGCTGTGCCGCTCCACGAGAACGCGGAAAGCCTCGCGATCGCCCGCAAGCGTCCGCTCGACGGCGATGGCGTCGCTGTCCCCAGTGGTCTCGACGCTCGGCCTCATCCGCTTCATTAGACAGGTTTTCCGTCCCGCGGTTAGGTTCGGATCCGCACTCGATGGTCGGGCTGGCGCTCCGTGCCCGTGGCCGTTATTCGCATGCCGTCCGGAAATACCGTATCATTACAAAGGGCTCGGTCCGCCGAATCCGATAAAATGGGTACAAGGAAGCGAAATTGATTCCACGTTACACCCGCGAAGAAATGGGCCGCGTCTGGAGCGACGCGAACAAGTTCGCCCGATGGCTCGACGTCGAACTAGCCGCCACGCAAACCCTCGCCGAAGCCGGCCAGGTGCCCAAAGATGCCGCGGCAGCCATCAGCGCGCGCGCCAAAGTCGATGTTGCCCGGATCAACGAACTCGAAGCGCGCGTAAAGCACGACGTCATCGCCTTTACCATGGCCGTCGGGGAATCCATAAGCGATCCCGCCGCCGCGCGCTGGCTCCACTACGGCATGACCTCCAACGACGTCGTGGATACCGCGCAAGCTCTTCTCGTCCGCGATGCTTCGAGGCTAATTGAAGCCGCGCTCGTAAAATTCGGCGACGTGCTCGGCAAGCGCGCGCAAGAATTCCGCCGCACGCCGGTGATCGGACGCACCCACGGCATTCACGCCGAGCCCATCACCTTCGGCCTGAAAATCGCCAACTGGTTTGCGGAAAACGAGCGCAATCAAGAGCGTTTCCGCGATGCCGCCGCGCAGATGGCCGTCGGGAAAATCTCCGGCGCCGTCGGCAACGCTTCGCATCTTGGCCCAGACATAGAAGAACGCATCTGCCAACGCCTGGGCCTCAACGTCGCGCCCGTAGCCTCGCAAGTGATTCAACGCGATCGCCACGCGCACTATCTCAGTTCGCTCGCGCTGGTCGCCGCAACGTTAGAAAAAATCGCTTTAGAAATTCGCCATCTGCAGCGCACCGAAGTCCGTGAAGCAGAAGAGCCGTTCGGCGGAGAGCAGCGCGGCAGCTCGGCCATGCCCCACAAACGCAACCCGGTCACGTGCGAGCAGATCTGCGGCCTCGCCCGCCTGGTGCGTTCGAACATGGTGGCGGCCTACGAGAACGTGGCCCTCTGGCATGAGCGAGATATCTCGCACAGCTCGGTGGAACGCATCATTCTTCCCGACTCGACGATCTTGGTGGACTACATGCTCGCCAAGATGACCGCCATCGTCCGCGACATGCGGGTCTTTCCGGAGCGCATGCTGCGCAACCTCGACTCCACGCACGGCCTGGTGTACTCGGGGCAGTTGCTGCAAGACTTGGTCGAAAAGGGCATGCCGCGGGACGACGCGTACAAGGCTGTGCAAGAGAACGCCATGGCAGCGTGGGAGTCGGACAGCAGCTTCCGCGAGCGTGTCGCCGCCGACGCGCGCGTCACCAAGTACCTGGACGCCAAGGCACTTGCGCATACCTTTGATTTGCAGCGGCAGCTTCGCTACGTGGATGCGATCTTCGCGCGCGTTTTCGGTGAGAAGACACCCGAAAAAGTTGGTGAAAAATCCGCGGCGGGATCCGCAGGGAAAAAGTAAAAGCGCCCCGACCGTAGCCGGGGCGCCTGATGCCTCTATCTAGATTCGACTTGCGTCGCGTCCAGCTGCGGAGGCGGGAACTGAATTCTACCTCAACCAAGCGAAACTAGGACCACAATTCTCACAACTATTCCACGCGCTGCACGTAACGGGCTTCGGAGGTGTCCACTTTGATCCGGTCTCCCTCGTTGACGAAGGGAGGCACCTGGACCACCAGGCCGGTTTCAAGGGTGGCCGGCTTACCCACGGCGCTGGCCGTGGCTTTTTGCAGCGTGGGCTCGGTCTGGACGACCTTGAGATCCATGGTGTCCGGCAGGTCTACGCCGATGGGCTTGTCCTCATAAAATTCCACTTTCACCACGGTATTGGGAACCAGGTAGTAGACGGTCTCGCCGAGTTCTTCCCGGGAGAGCTGCATCTGCTCGTAGGTTTTCGTGTTCATGAAGTGAAAATCGTCGCCCTCGTTGTAGAGGTACTCGAATTCCACTTCATCGAGAATCGCGCGGTCCACGAACTCTTCCGCGCGGAACCGGTAATCGATCATTATCCCGGACTTGAGGTTCTTCATGCGGGTCTGCATGGAACCCCGCTTATTGCCCGGAGTGCGGTGATCGACGCTGAAGACGGTGAACAGCTGGCCCTCGTGCTGGACGACCATGCCGGGGCGAAGTTGTGTCGCTTTAACGCTGCTCATAGTTTCGTGCGACCGCTGAGCGGTCGGCGCTCCCTGTCAAGTTGCTGATTTCGGAAATTCCGGCGAGCGGATTAAGGGCCGCCCCTACATTCGCGGAATGACTCGAGGCACACTGGACGGAAATTCGTAACCAGCGCGAACTAACAGTATAAGGGCGTGGATTAGAGGCGGTCAATCATCGCCCTTCTCTTTCTTGGCCTCCTTGGCGCGCTGTTTGGCGGCTTCAGCCATGATTTTTTCGATTTCGTCGGGGTTGCGGGGGAGGCGCTCGCTGAGCGATTTGTAACCGGTGGCGGTGATGAGCACGTCGTCTTCGATGCGCACGCCAAGGTTTTCTTCTGGGATGTAAATCCCCGGCTCCATGGTGACGACCATGCCGGGCTCGAACGGTTCGCAGTATTCGCCCGGATCGTGGACGTCGAGGCCGATATGATGGCCAAGACCGTGAATGTAGTACTGCCCGAGGGATTTGCCGTGCAGGTCCTTACCGTGGGAATTGATGTAGTCGTAGGAAATCTTGTAAACGCTCTTGTCGCCTTTCTTACACGTATCCATGCCGGGCTTGAGTGCGGCGAGGGCGGCGTTCTGCGCGCCGAGGACGATGTCGTAGATTTCGCGCTGGCGCGGCGTGAATTTGCCGTTGGCGGGAAGCGTGCGCGTGATGTCCGCAGAATAGCCGGAATATAGCGCGCCAACGTCGAGAACGACGATATCGCCATCTTCGATTTTGCGGGAGAGCTTGTCGTAGTGCAGCGCGGTGGAATTTGGCCCTGCGCCGACAATAGGCGCGTAACCTTCGGCTTCCGAGCCGCCCATGGCATGGACTTCCACCATTTTCGCGGCAATCTGATACTCGTAGAGGCCGGGGCGCATCATGCGCATGGCTTCGAGATGGGCGTCGTCGGAAAGATCGATGGCTTGCTTCAAGAAAGCAATTTCCCCAGGCGACTTAACCTGGCGCAAAGCGTAGATCTGCTGACGAATGTCCTTTAGTTTTACCTGAGGCGCGGCGAGCTGCAGCCAGTCGACGACTTCTTTTTCGTGCGGGTAGCCGCCTAGCTCTGTTGCGTACGGCAGAATGGTGTAGGTGTTCGCGTAGATTTTCCCAAGCTTTTCGACAGTGGCCCGCAGCTCGGCGAAGGGTTTCACCGTGGCGAAGCCGGCACGCGCCTCGATGCCAGGATCGGCAGGGGACATCCGGACACCATTCCACTTTTCCTTGTTGGGATCTTTGGCGGGGAGGAAGAAAACTTCGCGCGGGCCGTCCCAGGTGTCACCGTTATTGGCACCGCTAGTGGCGCCAGCCGCCGTCTTTGCGGCGGGCAAAACCACCAGCGCCGCGGCTTCTTCGTTGTGGCCGGTGAGGTAGTAGAAGTTTTCTTCCTGCGCGAAGACGTAGGCTTCCGAGAATTCTTCGCGGCCGGTGAGCCCCCAAAGGATGATCGGGCCGTCGACCTGCGCCGCGAGCTTGGCGCGGCGCTCCGCGTATACGCTGTTGGGTTCACGCTCCCGGCGTTGCTGGGCGTTTGCCGAGTCTGCATAGGACAGGCTCAGGAAAGCCAAGCCGCATGCTGCCAGCCGAAGGACAAGCAGGTACATCGACCGCCGGATAGGGCGACCACTCATTTGTTCACCTCGCCACCACAATGGCGGAGAGGATTGTAGACGATCTGTGCGAATCTCGGGGCGGGCATCTCTTGCCGCGGACGCCTCGGCGGATTCGGCCAGAGTTGCAGAATACCGGTCTGCGCGGTTGGCTTTGTGCTCGTGCTGACGCCGGGAGAGGCAAGCCCCTCCTCTACAAACGATGAGAAATCGGTAAGTATCAGTATTTTAACGAGTTGCGGGTAGAACATTCTGTAGGCAATCTCCGCTTTGGGGCATCCAACGATGGATGCGACTCCGATTGGTTGTCTTTATCGGCGTCTTTCAGTCTGTTTTGATCCTGGGACATGTGTTTCTTTACCGGACTTGGGATTTCTTTTGGCGGGCGCCCGATCCGCCGGGTATTTCGCCGCTGCAATGGACGCTGGGGGTGCTGTCGGTGAGTTTTCTCGCGGCGTCGCTGTTGGCTTTTCGCTACCACAATATTCTGGTGCGGTGGTTTTACACCGTCTCCGCGGTATGGCTCGGGACGCTGAGTTTTCTCTTCTTTGCGGCTTGCTTGTGCTGGGTGATCTATGGGGCCGCTCAGCTTGCCGGAGTGAGCATGGATGGACGGTTGCTGGCGGGCGCTCTCTTTGGCTTGGCTGTGGTGGCGAGCGCGGTTGGGCTCGTCAATGCGGCTTGGACGCGGGTGAGGCGAATCAGTGTCAAATTGCCGAATTTGCCTGAGTCATGGCGCGGGCGGGTTGCCGCGCTCGTCAGCGACTTGCACCTCGGACATGTCAGAAACGTAGGCTTTGCGCGGCGGATCGTGGCTACCATTACCAAATTGCAGCCGGACGTGGTGCTGATCGCGGGCGATGTGTATGACGGGACGGCCGTGGACGCCGAGCGAGTTGCGGCGCCGCTGAAGGAGTTGCGGCCGCCCCTGGGAGTTTTCTTTGTGGAGGGAAATCACGAAGAGTTCACCGACCCAGCGAAGTATCTGATGGCGATACGAGGCGCGGGCGCCCGGGTGCTGGACAATGAAAAGGCCGACGTCGATGGATTGCAGATTGTGGGCGTGGCCTACCGGCACGCGACACACGCCGGACGCTTTCGCTCGGTGCTGGAGGCCATCGGGGTGGACCGCACGCGGGCGAGCGTGCTGCTGACCCATGCACCGGACCAGGTGGGCGTGGCGGAGGCGGCGGGAATAGGCTTGCAGGTTTCCGGGCACACGCATCTGGGGCAATTTGTTCCGTATACATGGATCGCTTCGCGGATTTACCGGCAATTTGTGTATGGGCTGAATCGTGTCGGCAAGATGTTGGTTTACACATCGAGCGGCGCGGGGAGTTGGGGTCCGCCACTGCGGTTAGGCTCGAGCCCGGAGATCGTACTGATTGAATTCGAGTAACGGACCGGCCGTGCCGCCAGCCTATTTGTCGAAGGAACTCTTGGAGCAATCGCCGATACGTTTGCTGTCGATCTTGCTGGTGGTGCCCGATCCGACGACCGTTCCGGTTGTGGTGTCGCCGTTGTAAGTTCCGCTGACGGTGCCGGTACTGGTCTTGCCCTTGCTGAAGGAGCAGGTCATGGTGTAGGTGACAGTGTCGCCAGATTGCTTGAAGTTGGAGTTCGAGCAAGGTCCTTTTTGCGCTGCAGGGTCGCCGCGCATCATCTTCTCCAAGCTATCGATATCCTTCTGCAGGTAGCACTTCTGTTCCGTGCTGAGCTTGTTTCCGCTGATGTAGGTGGTCGTTTCCCACAAACCGGGTTTCATGTTCAACGCCGCGCAGATGGTGAAGGCTAGGGAGAGAACGGCAAGCAACGAGGAAGCGGCAATGCGAATCGTTCGGGGCACGGAGATCTCCATTCTGACGCGGCAGATGGGCATGCCGGAATTGCGGCAAGGGTGGATTAGGAGCAAGGAATTGTCAACGCGTTTCGATTTGAATGGCCAACTAGGCGCTGGAGAGAATCCGGCAGGAATCTATCCGAACGGATAGAGCGACTATCCGAGAGGTTAGTAAAGCCTTAGGAACGGGGGTCCGTTTCCATTCTCGGTCAAGCGACCAACGTCTCTCAAGTCATGTCAATTCAACAACTTTAGGAAGCCGCGCATGAAACGGTGGCGCTTGGATGGCCATGGCAGAGAGATTGCAGTCTTCTTGGGCACCGCAGTAAATGACAAAGCTGGGGAGCGGAGGGGTTCATGGCGTTCCGGAAGATGATTCGGATGCAGGTGATGCTGATGGGATTGGGAGCCGCGCTGATGCTGGCGGGTTCCGCACGCGCCCAGCAGGACATGGATCCCGCCGCTTTTGACGTTAATCCGGGCACGCCACACGTCGGCAAGGTTGCGGCTGGACATGCGGCACAAAGCCCCGTCCCGGGGAAGAAAGCGAATTCCGCGGCCCTCGCCACCGAATCCCTCTGGAATGGTCAAGAGACAAAGCAGGAAGCGGACCTGGCGCGTTTGACGATGGTGGACGCCACGATGGTGGTGATCCTGATGGCTGGGGTTGGCCTGATCGTGCTGTACGCGATGGCGGCCACAAGGCGCGAACGCCGTCTGGGGATGTCCCCAGAAAGTGTTTCCTATACGCCAGTTTCTGGTGCGACTGCTCACTGAATGCGTGAGTAGTGCGTGACAAGAAACTCCAGGAATTGCGGTGGGGGTAGGCCGCAATTCCTGGAGTTTCTTGTGTTTGCCCAGCGAAATAATGCGCTTACGTCGCACTTTCCATCAAGGGAGCTTCGCACGATACGCCATCCTTGTTTGGGAGGCAGCATACTGCGCCCCTACAGGCAAGGTTGCAACGGCGGTGCATTTACGGTCTAACGGCTTCAGAAGCCGGGGGCGCCGGAGGCGGCGGGACGCATTTCCGGGGCTTCCACGCCGAAGCGGAGATGCGCGAAGTAGGTTTGGCCAAAGGACATGAAGCCGGTGTAGAGATAGCCCCAGACGAAGAGAAGCAGGAAAGGCACCGTGGCGTAATTTTCATTGAGAATGGCGTAGAGAACGGTGAAGGCGAAATAGATGCCGAGAAGTACTTCCGCGTAGGGCATCCAGCCGGCTTTGTTCCTATAAGATTTCTTCACGAAAGAGCCGCTCTTGCCTTCGATCTTGTATTTGGGCGTGCGGGCGAATTCGCTTTTCTTGCCGACGATTGCTTCGATGACCGCCTGAGCATTCCGCACGGAAATTCCGATCCCTGTGGCCATGACGAAGGGCATGTAAAGGAAAGTGCGCCACCAGGTTTTCGGGCGAAGCTCTTTCTGCGCCACCAGATAGAAGCTGGAGATGGAGCACGTGGAAGCCAGGAAGAGCGGCAGGTCGATGACCAGCATCTGGAACCAGCCTTGATAGAAACGCACGATCATGGCGGGGAGCAGCATGGTCGAGAGCAGGACCATGAGCGGGTAGCTGATGTTGGCGGTGAGATGGAAGAAGGCCTCGGCCTTGACGTGCCAGGGCACGTTGGAAGCGAAGACTCTGGGCAGGATTTTCTTGGCCGTTTGCATGAGGCCCTTGGCCCAGCGGGCTTGCTGCGCTTTGAAGCCGTTCATGTCCACAGGCAGCTCGGAGGCACACTCGACGTCGGGGAGATACAGGAATTTCCAGCCGTAAAGCTGAGCGCGGTAGGAGAGATCGGTGTCTTCGGTGAGCGTGTCGTGCTGCCAGCCTCCGGCGTCTCGGATGGCTTGGCGGCGCCACACGCCCGCGGTGCCGTTGAAATTGAAGAAGTTGCCGCGGCGGGAGCGGGCGCCGTGCTCGACGACAAAGTGGCCGTCGAGGAGGATTGTTTCGACCTGAGTGAGGAGGGAATAGTCGCGGTTAAGATAGGTCCAGCGGGCCTGAACCATGCCGATTTCGTTGTTTTGGAAATAGGGGATGGTGCGGCAGAGGAAATCGGGCTCGGGGATGAAGTCGGCGTCGAAGATAGCGACGAATTCGCCGAGGGCGGTCTGCAAGCCATTTTCGAGGGCGCCGGCTTTGTAGCCTTCGCGATTGGCGCGATGGATATAGACGATGGGCATGCCTTGCGCGGCGAAGCGGTCCACGCAATCGCGAGCGACCTGCTGGGTCTCGTCGGTGGAATCGTCGAGAACCTGCACGTCGAGGAACTCGCGGGGGTAGTCGAAGCGGGAAATGGCTTCGACGAGGCGCTCGATCACGTAGCGCTCGTTGAAAATGGGGAGCTGGATGGTGACGCGGGGCCAGTGGGTGGGTTGGGGAGGTGGGCCGGGGACGTTTTTTGCGTAGGCGTAGTAGTCGTAGACCAGCCAATAACGGTGCAGGCCGTAGACCGCCAGGACGAACAAAACGAGAAAGTAGGGAATCATCATGGCCAAGTCAAAGAAATTGGCGTGGTAGATCCCTTTGAAAGTCGGATCGGTGAGTTTGTGCCAGTATTGTCCCAAGGACGCAGTGTGCGCCGCGAGAAGTGTCGAATTTAGGAATTGCGCCGGCACGATGAAAGTCTCTTTGGTCCCAGCGGGTTATGGCCGCGGCAATGTCGATTATACGGTGGTAGGCGGGACAGTCAATGAGACTGCGCGGTTGGCTGGCTGCGTCACCCCAGGATCACGCGGCCGCGCTGGGTGTCAGGGGACAAGGACGATTTTGCCAGAGGCGCCTGGCTCCAGGACTTCTTTGTGGGCGCGGGCAGCTTCGGCGAGTGGCATTTGCTTGCCGACGACCGGGCGGAGCGTGCCGTTCTCCAGGCCGGCGATGACGCCTGCGTGGATTTCGGTGGTTTCCGCTTCCGTCGCCCCCCAAAGCGTGAACGCCAGGATCGCCCCGCGCTGCATCATCAAATCGCGCGCGTTGATGGTCACTTCGCCGCGGTTACCGATGACGATGACGCGGCCTTGTGATGCGAGCAACTTGAGATCGGCGGCGAGATTCACGTTGGCGAGCATTTCGAGAATGATGTCAACCCCCTTGCCACCGGTGGCCTTGAGGATTTCTTCCTGATAGCCGGCTTTGCCGTGATGAAAGGCTTGATGAGCACCTTCACGTTTCACCAAATCGAGACCTTTGTCGGTGCCGGCGGTGCCGAAGACGGTTAGCCCCATCGCGTGAGCCATTTGCAGCGCCGCCGTGCCCACGCCGCCGCTTGCGCCATGGACGAGGAGGGTTTCGCCGGCGCGCGCTTTAGCGTGGTGATACAGGGCGAAATACGCGGTGCCGTAGGGCACCCAGATTCCAGCACCTTGATCGAAGGTGATGTTTTGGGGCAGGCGATGGACCTGGTCCTCAAGCGCTAACACGAATTCGGCGTAGGCTCCGGTGACCGTTTTCGCGGTATAGACGCGATCGCCGGGCTTCACTTTGGTTATGGTGTTACCGATTGCCTCGACCACTCCGGCCGCATCAGAACCTGGCGTGTACGGGAGTGGCGGCTTGATGGCGTAGGTGCCGCTGCGCATGTACGTGTCGTAGGGGTTCACGCCTGCCGCCTGGATTTTAACGAGCACTTGGTTGGCTTGGGGTTTCGGTGTGGGGACTTCTTCCAGCTTTAGGACTTCAGGACCGCCGAATTCGCGAACGAGTATGGCTTTCATCAGGTTTCCTCAGACAGATTAGTGAGTTGGTGTCACGCTTACGCTGCAAAGGCGGCGCCGGGCCGCCGCACTCCAAATCTCAGAAATGGTCGTCCACCGCGACGGTTTCTGCTTTCTTTTCGACCAGGCCGGCGGCTTCGCCCCAGGCGGTGGTTTGCCAGTTGTCTTTTCCTTTTTTCTGCGGGATCCACGGCGGAAGTGTCTGATTCAAGTAGGCCGCTAATGCGTGGATGTAGGGCTCGTACATGCCACGTAACCCGATGAGCTTGCGATCGGCTTCTTCTCCATCGTGTAATTTCAAGCCGTGCTGCGCGAGGGTGTCGCGGATGCGGCGCAAATCGGTTTGCGGCAGACGGTCGAAAGGAAGCGGCTTCGGCGCGGTGCCGAAAACCTGCGAAAGATCGACGACGGCGTGGCGGGCGATGGCAAACGTGAGTTCCGCTTGCCGCGCGCAGGCGCCTTCAATGCCTACCTTGAGTAGGGCGCAGGTGTCCAGAATCGCGGTGAGGGAGGCAACCCAGGACTGGTTGTCATGCTGCGAACGGAAAAACGCCAACACGGGATAGGAAAGATGGCTTTCCATCAATTCGGCGGACCATAGCTCCCAATCTTTCAAGAGATCGTGCAGAGCTTCCTCGCCGCCCTCATAGCCGTGGCGGCGGAGAAGTTCGCCGGCCGTGGGTGGAGTTCCGGCGCGGGAATCGAGCAAGGAAATGTCGACCTCGCGTTTTGAGAAGGAGCCGTAGATAAATGGGAGATAACCGATGATGGCGGCGAGAAAACCGAAGCCGAAGCCGGCTTCCGCAACGACCAGTGCACGGGCCAGTCCGGAACGTGGAACGACGTCGCCGAGGCCCAGCGTGAAAAAGGTGGTTCCGCTGAGATACACATCGGTGGCGAAGCCTGCTTGCGAGCCGGCGACATTCACCGCCGAGCCAGCGCCATATTGCATTAGGCCGAAACCCAGGACGAGGCCCACAGCCCACACGCCGATCAAGAGAAGTAACGAGATCGGACCGTAGAAGCCCAGCAAGGTTTCGCGAGTCTTCCGCCCAGGGATGCAGTTTGCCAAAAGCTTCCAGCCACTCCACGTAGTCCTGTAGAAGAGGCGGGTGAGGCGGAACTTTCGCGTCACGCGGCGCGGGAGGATGATGGCCTCGAAGGCGTCCCAGACGACGATCAGGAAGATCGCGACACCCGCAACAAAGGCACCTGGAGCTGGAATCATGGGCGGCATTGTACTCGGTTAATTGGGCCAGCGAAAACCCGCGGCGCCTTAGGATTCGAGGCGCGCGGTGACCGAAATTTCGGCCTTAAAAAGCTTGGAGACCGGGCAGCCGGTTTCCGCGGCCTTCACGGCAGCGTCAAATTTGGCTTTGTCCGCGCCGGGGATGCGGGCGACCAGGTCGAGATGGCTCTTGGTGATGCTGAAGCTGTCGCCAACTTTATCGAGCGTGACGGTGGCCGTCGTTTCTAGCTTCTGAGCGCGCAGCCCGGCGCCGCCGAGCTGCGCGGAAAGCGCCATGGTGAAACACCCCGCGTGTGCCGCAGCGAGCAGCTCTTCCGGATTGGTGCCGACGCCACTTTCAAAACGCGTGCTGAAGGAATACTGCGTCTGCTTCAGGGTGCCGCTGTCGGTCGAGATCGTGCCCTGGCCGCTCTTTAGATCGCCTTGCCAAACCGCGCTTGCTTTGCGTTGCATGATGTTGCTCCTTTTGCAGGCTTCAACCGTTTTGAATGCACAGAATTCGATTCGCGCCCTCGTTCGAAGGGTATATTGATCGCATGGCGCTGTCGAGATGCGTACGTCAACTTTGATGCCGCGCATCCTAGATCGGACCGCACATCGGCCTTGGCCCCTCCCTGCGGGCCCGTGGATCATGGTGCAGTCCTGGCACGATCTGTTGTTCGCTCACTGGCGCATCGAGGCAACACTGCTGCGGCCGCACATTCCTGCGGCGCTGCAGATCGACACCTTCGAGGGCCAAGCGTGGATCGCGGTCGTGCCGTTTCGCATGTCGGGCGTGCGGCTCCGATGGACGCCCGCGTTGCCGTGGCTTTCGGTTTTTCCGGAGCTGAATGTGCGGACCTACGTGGTCGCGGACGGAAAGCCCGGTGTCTGGTTCTTCAGTCTCGATGCCGGAAATCCCATGGCCGTCACCATCGCGCGCGCGTGGTTTCATCTCCCGTATTTCCGCGCACGGATGAAGTGCGAAGAGAGGAACGGCGCGATTCACTATTGCAGCGAACGAACACATCCAGGCGCGGCCGCGGGCGTCCTGGAAGGAAGGTATCTGCCAGCGGGAGAAGTCTTCGAGCCGACACCAGGGACCCTAGAGCACTTTCTAACTGAGCGCTATTGCTTGTACGCCGCAGGTTCGCGCGGCCAGGTCTATCGCGGAGAAATTCATCACCCGCCATGGCGGCTACAAGCCGCTGAAGTGGAATTCGCCAGAAACTCGATGATCGAAGTCGCGGGGATCACGCTTCCATCGCAAAAACCATTGCTGCACTTCGCGCGCCGCCAGGATATGGTCGCCTGGTCGCCGCAGCGCATCGCTTGAGACGCTCGGCGAGCGCTCACCATTTATGAAAGACGAAGAAGACGCCGAGCACCATGCACCCGAAACCCGCGGCGTAGTTCCATTTCAGCTTCTCTCCAAGATACAGCACGGAAAAAACCGAGAAGACGCTGAGCGTGATGATTTCCTGAATCGTCTTTAGCTGGGCCGTGGAGAATTCGTACGACCCGATGCGGTTGGCGGGCACCTGGAAGCAATATTCGAAGAAGGCTATGCCCCAACTCGCCGCGATAACTTTCCACAGCGCTTCGCTGCGGTACTTGAGGTGGCCGTACCACGCAAAGGTCATGAAGATGTTCGAGATCGTCAGCAACAGGATGGTTCGCATTCGAGCCAGTCGCTCCTTCCGAGTTAGGTATAGTGGTCAAGATGGTTTTCGGCCACGCGCGACCTCCAGAGCACGCGGGTCGTCGCGAAGAGTTAAAGGATTCGGGCAATGCTTCCCGCTGAAATCCCCCGCTCACATTTCAACACGGTTTCGGAAGCCGCAATACGCGTTTCGGCATGCCACCTGCATCTTTCTAGAATGCGCGCAAGACACTACGGTACGGTAGGAGAAACCAGCGTTTCTAGCTGCTCGCAAGGACGGTTCTATCGTGAAGAAGCTGCTTCGGCTTTCCACGCGAATCTTTGTTTGTTCCCTGGCAGTTTCCATGACCGCTACTCTCCCGTGCGCGGACGCGCAAGACTCTCTCGCTCTTGTGGCCACGGGTTCTTCTCTTCCCGAACCTCTCTATCTGGCCTGGGGCGATGAATATCACAAGCAGCATCCGTCGGTGCAGCTCCGCTACTTGCCCGGAGGCACCGGAGACAGCAGCGAAAGAATTCTTGCCGGGGTGGGCGACATGGGCGGCGGTGATGCTCCCATCCCGGACAAGCAGTTGAAGGATGCCTCGGTGTCTATCCTGCAGTTGCCGTCCGTTCTCATTGGCGTCGTCATTGTTTACAACTTGCCGAACACCTCTGGCGAGTTGCGGCTCTCCGGCGCGGTCCTCGCCGACTTGTTTCTCGGCAAGATCAAGGCCTGGAACACTCCGACGATCGCAAAACTCAACCCGGACATGAAACTCCCGGCGTTGGCAGTTCAGGTCATCCATCGCACCGAAGGGAAGGGATCGAACTACATCCTGTCCGATTTTCTTTGCAAAGTAAGCACCGATTTTCAGGCCAAGGCGGGGCGCAGTGAATCGCCGAAGTGGCCAGTAGGAGCAAGCGCTGGCCGGTCGCAGGACATGCTGGATAAAGTGCGCGCCACTCCGGGAGCGATTGGATATACGGAATTGAATTTGGCGCAAAAGGCCTCGCTGCGCATGGCCCGCATCAAGAATGCGGCCGGGGAATTCGTGAAACCGACGGGCAAGACCATCGCCGCGGCGGCGCTAGACGCCAAGATCACCGACGATTTTCGCGTTTCTCTGGCGAATGCGGCTGGCAAAGAGAGCTACCCGATCAGCAGCTTTACTTGGTTCTACGTTCCGGTGAAGGCTAAGGACCCGGAACGTGGCCGAGCGGTGGCGGAATATCTGAAATGGGTTTACGGCGACGGGCAGAAAATCGCCCAGGAACAAGGATATGCAACGTTGCCGAACGAGTTGCTTGCCAAGGTCGTGGCGTCCGCGGCGACCGTTCGCTGATCGCATGTAGCATTCCGCCACGAAACAACCGCTAGGGCCCGTCCTTCAAAAAACTCTCAGACGTTGAGGGTGAGCGAGACGAGATCCGGACGCGCTGGTGGCGGCGGCATTTTGGAGCGGTCGACGGGGCGGTACAGCGTGTCGCGCTCGACGGGGACACGGCCAGCGGTGCGGATGAGGCGCTCCAGCTCGGCGCGCGGTGTGAACTCTGACGTTTTTGCGCCAGCGTCGTGGTAGATTTTTTCTTCGACCACCGTGCCGTCGAGGTCGTTGGCGCCGAAGCGCAACGCGATCTGCGCGATGCTCGGCGTCAGCATGATCCAGTAAGCCTTGATGTGATCGAAATTGTCGAGCAGCAGGCGTGACACGGCGATATTGCGAAGGTCCAGGTAGCCGCTGGTCTTGGGGATGTGCGAGAGCGCAGTGTTGTCCGGATGAAACGCCAGCGGGATGAAGGCCACGAAGCCGTGAGTCTCGTCCTGCAGCTCGCGGAGCTTGAGGAGATGATCGACGCGCTCTTCTTCTGTTTCCACATGGCCATACAGCATGGTGGCGTTGGAGTGCAGACCCGCTTCGTGGGCCTTCTTCGCGGTGCTGAGCCACATCTGGCCGCTGGTTTTGTGATCGCAGATGATCTTGCGCACCCGCGGATGAAAAATCTCGGCGCCGCCGCCGGGGCAGGAATCCACGCCGGCTTCTTTCATTTTCTGCAGCGTTTCTTCAATGGAAAGCTTGGCGATGCGCGCGAAGTAGTGAACTTCGACCATCGTGAAGGCCTTGATGTGCACACTCGGGCAACGGTGCTTCAGGCCGCGCACTAATTCCAGATAATGGTCGAAAGTGAGATCGGGGTGCAGGCCGCCGACGATGTGAAATTCCGTGGCGCCTTCGCGGACGCCTTGTTCGGCTCGCTGGTAGATTTCATCGAGGGCGAAGGTGTACGCGCCGGGGGCGCTTGGATCGCGGCCAAACGCGCACAACTTGCAGTGCGCGACGCACACGTTCGTGGGATTGATGTGGCGGTTGACGTTGAAATAGGTAACGTTGCCGTGACGCTTCTCGCGCACGTGGTTGGCGAGCCATCCGACGGCCAGCAGATCGGGCGAGCGATAAAGCAGGATGCCGTCGTCCATGCTGAGGCGTTCGCCGGCAAGGACCTTGTCCGCGATCGGCTTCAGCCGCGAGTCGGTGATTGTTAGTTCGCTCATTTCGATCCGCTCGAAAGCTTCAAACGCGCCAAACTGCTGCCGCAGCGCCCCAGAACAGCAAGAACAACATACTAATATAACCGTTCACGGCAAAAAACGCAGCGTCCAGCTTGCTCAGATCGTCGGCTTTGACAAGCGAGTGCTCGTAGGCAAGCAACGCGGCCACCACGGCGATGCCGACCCATGCCGGCCAGGGAAGCATGAAGCTGGCGGCCAGCCAGGCGAGGAGCCCGACAACGCCCACGTGCATGACGCGGGCGATCCATAGTGCGTTGGCGATGCCAAACCGCTTGGGGACGGAATAGAGACCGGCGCGCCGATCGTAGTCGACGTCCTGGCAGGCGTAGAGCACGTCGAAGCCGCCGACCCAAAGCGTGACGGCGGCACACAGAATGAGCATACGCAAATCGAGTCCGCCGGTGATGGCGATCCACGCGGCGGCGGGAGAAATGCCCAGCGCGAATCCAAGAAAAAGGTGAGACCAATGGGTGAAGCGCTTGGTGAAAGAATAGAAAAAGAGAACGGCCAGCGCGAGGGGCGCGAGCTTCAGAGCCAGAGGATTGAGCTGCCACGCGGCGATCAAGAAAGCGGCAACCGCGCCGAGCGTGAAAAACCAGGCAAAAGAAACGGAGAGAGCGCCGGTAGCGAGCGCGCGTTGTTGCGTGCGCGGATTTTCGCGGTCGTAGCGGAGGTCCGCGATGCGGTTCATGGTCATCGCGGCGGAGCGCGCCGCGACCATGGCGACGACGATCCAAAGCAATTGCCGCAACGTGGGCCAGCCCTTTGGAGATTGATGCGTCGCGCGCGCCGCCAGAAGCGCGCCGGTCAGCGCGAACGGCAGGGCAAACACGGAGTGCTCGAACTTGATCATTTCGAGCACGGTGCGGATGCGGCTTGCCATTCGCCTACGCCTCCGCCTTCTTCGCGGCCGCTTGGCCTGTCCAGCGGTACATTTTGTCTTGCGCCAAGCCGATCTGCGCCAGCACGCGACAAACGTACTGCGTGACGAGATCGTCGATGGTTTTCGGCTGATGGTAAAACGCCGGAATCGCAGGCATGATGACCGCGCCGGCTTGCTGCGCGCGCAGCATATTTTCAAGATGAATGCGGCTAAAGGGCGTGTCGCGGATGCAAAGCACGAGCTTGCGGCCTTCTTTGAGCGTGACGTCGGCAGCGCGGGCGACGAGGTCGTCGCTGGTGCCGTTGGCGATGGACGCAAGCGTGCCCATGGAACAGGGGATTACCAACATGGAATCGACTTCGTAGCTACCAGAGGCGATGGATGCGCCCACGTCCTTGTTGGGCAGAATCTCAATTTTCGATGCGGAACGGCCGAGGATGCGGCTGGGCAGTTGCTTTAGATCGCCGGAAGGAATGCCGAGCTCTTCCGCGAAGAGGCGCTGGCCGGTTTCGGTGACGACGAGGTGAACGCGGGCGACGCGAGCATCGGCTTCGAGGAGTTGCAGCGTTTTTTGCGCGAGAATGGCGCCGCTGGCTCCGGTCACACCTACGGTGACGATTTGTCCTTGGGTTTGAGGCATATTTTCCGCGCGGATAGATTTAGTCTCGCAGCCGCTTCCAGCCAAGTCAAGCCGAGGTCTGGGTCAGGCGCAGTGATAGAATTCGTTGTGGTTTGACACTATGGATCAACACGAGCTTTTGAAACTTTTGAAATCGGTGGAGTCTGGCGGGCTATCTCCTGACCGCGCGATCGAGCGCTTGAAGCACTTGCCGTTCGAGGATCTGGGCTTTGCGAAGGTGGATCATCACCGGGCGCTGCGGCAGGGCTACGCGGAGGTGGTGTTCGGCAAGGGGAAGACGCCCGCGCAGGTGGCGGAGATCGTGCGCGCCCTGCTGCAGCACAAGGCAGGGCGGCAGAATATCTTGGTGACGCGGGCGGATGCGAAGATTTTTGCCGCGGTGCGTCGCGTTAGTTCGGGAAGAGGTTCTGGGATCGCGCGCAAAGTTAAGTTTCATCCGTTATCGGGCGTAATAACGATCGAGCGCAGCCACGAAATCTCTGGCAAAGGCACGATCTTCGTCGTTTCGGCCGGCACCAGCGATATTCCCGTTGCGGAAGAGGCGCTGCTCACGGCACAGATCATGGGCAATCGCGTCGAACACTTGTACGACGTTGGCGTAGCGGGAATCCATCGATTGCTGGAACATCGCGAGAAACTGACCGCGGCCCGCGTGATTGTTTGCATCGCGGGCATGGAAGGAGCGCTGCCGAGCGTGGTGGGCGGTCTGGTGGCGGTGCCGGTGATCGCGGTGCCCACGAGCACGGGCTACGGCGCGAGCTTCGGCGGCGTTGCCGCGCTGCTCGGTATGCTGAATAGCTGCGCGTCGAACGTCACGGTCGTGAATATCGACAACGGATTCGGCGCGGCCTGCGTGGCGTCTTGCATCAACCGGCTATGAGCGAGAACGAAGCGCGGAAATGATGAGACGTCTCTCGTGTTTAAGGTTTGAGCAAAACTTTCATGACGCCGGGTTGCTGCGCGAAGCGGATCGCCTTGGACGCTTCCGCGAGCGGGAAAGTGCGGGTGACAAGCGGCATCGGGTCGACCTTCGCCGAATGGAGGAGAGCGAGCGCGTTGGCGAACGGACCGCAACGCGATCCGACGACAGTGATTTCTTTAACTACGATGGGCCAGGTTTCGACGGGTGCGGCGCCGTGGAAGGTGGATTTGAGAACGAGGGTGCCGCGGGGTTCGGTCATTTGCTGCGAGAGAATCAGGCCGCTGGGTGAGCCGGTGGCTTCGACGAGCAATGGGAAAGTTTCCTTGATGCGCTTCAGATCGCGGGAATCGCCGTGGACGAGCTTGGTTCCGATTCGAGCGTGACTTGCGAGCGTAAGTTTCTTCTGATGTTTGCCGTACATAACGACGCGCGGGAGCGCGCTTCGCAACACCCGCGCGATCAATTGCGCGAGTTTTCCATCACCCAAGACCGCTGCTTCACGGAATTTACTGACCTTCACCTGAGCCAGAATTTCGCAGGCGGCGGCGAGAGGCTCGACGAAGACGGCTTGCTCGTCGCTGATGGAATCGGGGACGGCGTGCAGATTCTCGCGCGGCAGGGCGAGATATTCAGCAAAAGCGCCGTCGTGGGCGATGATGCCCAGAACGGTGCGGCGAGCACAGTGGGTCTTGAGGCCGCGGCGGCAGAATACGCAGACGGGACGATAGCCGTAAGCGGAGCACGCGACGTTGATCTCTCCCGTGACGCGCCGGCCCATCCAGCGCGATCGTTCGCGCGCGGAGACGCCGCGGATTTCGGCGACTTCGCCGACAAATTCGTGGCCTGGTGTGCCGCGAAAAGCGTGATAGCCGCGCAGAATCTCGATGTCCGTGTTGCAGATCCCAGCGAGGCGGACGCGAACCAGCGCCCAGCCAGGTCGCAACCTAGGTAACGGCTTTGAGACCGGTGTCAACTTCCCGCTAGCGACGTGATAGGCAAGCAAGAGCCGATTCCATCCTCCACATTTGGATTCTAGCAGGCCGCGAGCCCCCGCCCTCTTTTCCAAAAGTGTAAACAAAAAGGTGAGGTGGTGAGCACATCGCGCCGGCGCCCGTCTCCACGGTTGTCATTCATAGCGGAGTGCGACGAGCGGATCGACGCGCACGGCCCGGCGCGCGGGCACATAGGCAGCCAACATGGCCACCGCCGCCAATACGAAGGGAACGCCGACGAAGGTTACGGCGTCGTAGGCACCGACGCCGAAGAGCAAGCTATCCAGGAAGCGCACCAAAGCGAAGGCTCCGGCTAGCCCAAGCGCGACTCCCAGGAGCGTCAACTTAAGGGTGTGCCCGAGGATCATGCTCCGCACGCTGGCCGGCTGCGCGCCGAGCGCCATGCGGATTCCGATTTCCTGCGTCCGCTGGCTGACCGTATAGCTCATGACGCCGTAAATGCCAATGGCAGCCAGCAGGAGCGCGAGGGCCGCAAAGATTCCGATGAGCGCCGCGGAGAAGCGGTGTGGTGAAACGGAATCGGCAAGCAACGCATCCATGGTTGTCACGCGCGCAACCGGCAAACTAGGGTCCGCCTTGTGCACGACCTCGGTTGCCGCGGCCGCCAAGGCGACCGGGTCGGACACCGTTCGAATAACGAAATAGGGCGTCCATCCACCCGCGAAGTAAACGTCGAAGGTCGGCTCGCCTTCCAGGCCAAACTGATGCACGTTCCCGACGATTCCGACGATGGAAAACCAGCAGGGGTTGGGATCCAGCGAACAAAAATTGACGCGCTTACCGATGGCGTCGCCACCGGGCCAGAAGCGCCGAGCCATCGTCTCGTTGATCACGGTGTCTTTGAGGCTCCAGTCTGCCTGGTTGAAGAAGCGTCCCGCGCGCAGGGGGATGCCCAGCGAAGGAAAGTAGCCGAGGCTGACGGTGCGAAGCTGCGCGATCGGGCGGGCGCTGGTGGCAATAACCGGCTGGCCTTCGATTACGAATCTGGAGGCCTGCCGGAATTCGTTGCCGAGCGGCAGATCGTCTATTCCGCCGGCCTCCTTCACGCCCGGGAGAGTGCGGAGTTCTGCGGCAATCTGCTCGAATTGGAGAGACTGCTTCTGCGCCAGCTTGGTTTGCTCGTCCGGAGAGAGTTGGTTGAATCGCGCCAAGGAAAGCGCCGGCTGCTGGACTTCCATCGTCAGGATGTGCCCGGTTTGAAAACCAGGATCCACTAGCAGCAGGTGCTCGAGACTCCGAAGGAGCAGTCCCGCTCCGATCAGAGGAACCAAAGCCATGGCGACTTCAAAAATGACCAGAAGATTGTGCGTCCGTTGATGAGCGACCGCGCCGGTCCCCTTACTGCCCTGTTTCAGAACACTAGCGAGATTGGTCTTCAGCGCGCGCAGGGCCGGCAATAGACCGCAGGCAACACCCACCGTGAGGCAAATCGCCAGCGTGAATCCCAGCACCCAGCCGTTCAGTCGCGTCTCGCGCAAGACGGCAAGCTCTGCGGGAACAAAGGCGAGTAAAGCTTGCAGTCCGACGAACGCGAAAAAAAGCCCCAACGCGCCACCAGAAAAGGAAAGCAGCATACTCTCGGTCAACAATTGACGAGTCAACCGCCACGGATTCGCGCCAAGGGCGATGCGAACCGCGACTTCTCGTTCGCGGGCAGCGTTGCGGACGAGAAGCAAGTTCACGATGCTGGTGCAGGCAATCAGGAGCACGAGTCCCACGGCTCCGAGCAACACTAGAAGCATGTTGCGGAGTCTTGCGGCGGAGGGGTCTTGCAACTTCTGCACTAAGACTCCGAAATTCTTGTGAGAATCCGGGTACGCGACCGCCTCTTGCTGGTTGAGGCTTTCGATTTCTTCGCGGGCTTGCGCAACCGTCGCACCCGGCTTCAGCCGCGCAATGGCGACGAAGGCATGATGAACGTGTTCGGTCAAGTCGTCATTGAACTGGCCGAGAGGCATCCATATGTCCGGCCACCGCAAAAGCTGAAAACCGGCGGGGAGGATGCCTGCGACGGTGTAACGTTGCTCGTCGAGCGTAATGGCACGCCCGATTACGCGGGGATCAGTGCCAAAGCGGCTTTGCCACAAGCGGTGGCTGAGCAACACGACCGGCGCGCTTCCGGTTCTATCTTCTTCCGGGGAAAATGGACGGCCGGCGGCCATGCGGACGCCGAGCATCGGAAAGAGAGACGCGCTCGCATACCCCACCAAAACGCGCTGAGGTTCACTCTCCCCGGTGAGGTTGAACCCCTGCGAAATCTCGGCGTAAGCGCCCATTTCCGAGACGCGGGTGGCTTGCTGCCGCCAGTCCGCGTAATCGCCCGGCGACAATCCGGCTCGCGGCACTTGCGGCATGTAGGTATTCCAGATCTCGATCAAGCGGTCCGGCTGCGGATAAGGAAGCGGGCGGAGAAGCAGATTTTGCACCACGCTAAAAATCGCGGTATTGGCTCCGACGCCCAAGGTCAGCGTCAGAACCGCGACCAGCGTGAATCCCGGGCTTTTCGCCAGCGTTCGGATTCCGTAGCGCAAATCCTGCCAAAAGCTCTCCATGCTTCCGTCCTCCGCATTACTCTGCTGGGTTAGGTGCGTTCATCCGAGGCGCTTGGAGCGGGACTCCGCCGCGGCCGGCCGCTGGTTTCTTCGACGTTGAAAACAGCAGCAAGGTTATCGCGAAAGGTTTCGGGTGGCCAGTCGCGCAGCGCCCTGGAAAACGTTGCGTCAACGGAGGACGGCAGCGAGGGTTTTGAGTAAGAGCGGCTCCTGTTCGGGGAAAACGGTGCGCAGGTCGAGGATGAGGCGGTCGTCTTCGACGCGAGCGATGACGGAGATGTCGGCAGGAGCGCGGCGAAGGCGTTGCTCGAGTTGCGAGGCGGAGTAGCGGGCGCTGGCGACGCGGATGATCTTGGAGGGGAGCGATTGCGTGGGGGTGGAACCGCCTCCGACGAGCGAGGTACCATCGGCAATTTCGAGTTCGACTTCGCCGAGCGGCAACTCTGGAGTGAGTTCGCGGAGGAAATTTTCGGCGCGGCGCTTAAGTTCTTGCGCGCTCATACGAATCATGCGCAGGGTGGGGATTTCGTCTACGGTTCCGCGGAGATATGAGCCCAGGGTTGCTTCGAGAGCGGCGGTGGTTAGCTTGTCCACGCGAAGGGCGCGGAAGAGCGGATGACGTCGCACGCGGGAAACCAATTCCTTTTTCCCCGCGATGATTCCCGCTTGCGGGCCCCCGAGGAGCTTGTCGCCGCTGAACATCACGATGGAAACGCCGGAGTCGATGCTTTGCCGCACGACCGGCTCCGTGATTCCAGCTTCGGAGAGATCGATCAGGCAGCCGGAGCCGAGATCTTCCACGAGAGGTAAGCCGCTGCGCTGGCTCAACGCGACCAATTCTTCGAGGGTCGGTTTCTCGGCGAAGCCAGTGATGGTGAAGTTCGAGGGATGCACGCGCAAGAGAAGGCGCGTTTTCTCGTTGATGACGTTTTCGTAGTCGCCGAGGCGGGTGCGGTTGGTGGTGCCGACCTCGCGCAAGACTGCGCCGCTTTCCGCCATGATTTCGGGAATGCGAAAGCCGTCGCCGATCTCGATGAGTTCGCCGCGGGAGACGATGACTTCTCCGCCCTTGGCAAGCGCGGCGAGAACAAGCAAAACGGCTGCGGCACAATTGTTGACGACGATGGCGGCTTCGGCACCAGTGAGACGCTCGAGGAGTTGCGCGGTGTGCACGTCGCGTTTGCCGCGCGCGCCGGCTTGCAGATCGTATTCGAGGTTGCTGTATTGCGTGGCGGTGCGGCGAAATTCTTCGACGGCAGCAGCGGTCAACGGAGCGCGGCCCAGGTTAGTGTGCAGGATCACGCCGGTGGCGTTGATGACCGGCTGAAGCGAGCGAGAGAGGATGTGCTCGACCAAGGAGCTGATACGTTCCTCCAAAGATGCGGGATCGAAGGCCGCCAGCGCTACCGGGGATTCTCCGGCGATTTTCGAGCGCAGATCGGTCAGCACCGCGCGGGTCACTTCCAAGAGAAGATTGCGGTCCACGCGTTTTGCGAGGGACGCGAGGCGAGGTTGGGCGAGGATCTCGTCGACCGACGGAATCTGGCGAAGAAGCTCGGCTTGGCCGGGAGAAAGCGTCCGTTTGGACTGGGATGACATGGGGATATTTCAGCACACAAAAGCAAAAGAGTGGAAGGGTGAAAGTGTGAAAGGGCGAGAAAAAGCTAGAGATAACGCGGAGACACGGAGGGCGCGGAAGGACGCAGAAAGGAAAAAACTAAGGACTGGGGCTGGCCGGAAGGACAGGTTGGGATGGGGCGAGTACGGTGCCGGATCGGTGGCGTGGGGCGTGCGTACCGTTGACGACATCCCCGGGTACTTCTAGCATGAGAGATTGAGGGTTTTCCGCACCCATGGCGACTATCGACGAAGAGCTGGGTCAGATGGAACGGGACATCCGCCAGCTCAAAATTGAATACGACCAGTATTTCGGAGGCGGAAGAAAGCGTCCGCCTACGGAAATTGAGTGGCGCATCGAGCTGCTTGTCAAACGCTATGCGGAACGCGGTGGGGAGCTGAAATTCGGGCAAAGATTCCGCTACAACAACCTCACGCAGACCTACGCGAAATACAAAGATATTTTCCGCAAAAGGCTCCAGCAGAAAGAAGAAGGAAGGTCGCAGCGGCATTTCGGCGCGGCCGCCAAGGCCATCGAAGCAGAGCGCGCGAAGAAGCAAGCGGAAGCGCCGGCTCCCACCACGGAGGCGGCGGCACTGCCTCAGCCAGTGGGCTTTCGTGTCGTGTGCTCCGAGCCGGAGCGCGAAACGGAAAAAGTGGACCAGCTTTATCAGGCGTTTTTGCAGGCGAAGGAAAAGGCCGGAGAAGAGACCGGGAAGTTGTCGGCGGCGGGCTTCAAGGAATTTGTGCGCAAGAAGACCAAGGATCTGCAGGAAAAACAGAACTGCCGCGATGTCGAGTATGTGGTTGAAGTTGTCGAGGGGCAGGTCAAGCTGAAGGCGCTTGTGAAATCGTAGTTTGGATTGCTCACCGGGGTTGTAGGTCAAACCTTTGATGCCGGGTTTAGAGTTACCGGCTTCGCTTCAGGGCCGGGCATTTGGCGAGAAAAACCCTATCGGCAAGTCCCGAGAGGTGCGCAAGCCCGCCGGCGCATCCAAAATCACTGGAATCGAGTTCACTACCACCGACGCTGTCGCAATGTCTCCGTGCGAGCCGCCGGGAATCACCAGGCTGATGTTCGGATGTCCCTTCAACTCGACCGTATCCGCCGGGTCCTTCGCGCCAACGTACATTTGCAGTTCGAGGTGCACCAGCTCTTTACCGCCACCAATCCCGCGCGCAATCTGGTGTACGCCCGCGGCTTGCCCCGCTTCGACAGTCAGGAACTCGGTCTGCACGCGCGCGTGCGCCACGACCGGCTCAATCGTTTCCGTGATTTCTTCGACCGGCAGATTCAAACTGTCCGCTACCATCGCCACGGACTCCGGCAGTCCCACATGCTTGATCACGCCTGCCGTTACCTGCGCGCGAAACTCGTCCACCGGCATCCCGGCGCCAATCTTTTTCTGCAGTGGGAGGCGCCGCTTTGATGCGTCGACAATGCGCAAGGCTTTTGCGTGCTCGATCCGCTGCGACACCGCCGCCAGTGTTACGACCAGCTTGTCCATCACAAATCCGGGGTTCACGCCCGTTCCGACCAGCGCCACGCCCCAGTCCTTCGCCGCTGCGTCAAGCTTCGCCGAGAGTTCCGGGTACGTACGGTACGGGTACGACAGCTCCTCGCACGTCGAAACGATGCAGGCTTCCGCTTCCAGGCATGCCAGCAGCTGGTCCATCACCTTCGGCAGCGACGACGAAGTCGAGTGGATCACGATGTCCGCTGCTTGCTCGAGCACCTCTTTCGCATCACCGGAAATCTTCACGCCCCACGGCGCATCCGCCGCCCCGACGACTTCACCCAAGTCACGCCCGATTTTCGCTGGATCCGTATCGATCGCCCCGCAAATTTCGATGGCCTGTTTTTCGCGCATCAGCCGGGCGATCGATGCACCAATGGGTCCGACACCATACTGGATGGCGCGAATTTTCTTTTTCACGTGGGTCTCCGTTGTTATTTCGCCGCGCAGGGGCACACCGCGCATTTTTGCTTCCGGCGAAACCCCTACGATAAAGGAATTCCCAAGGCTAGGCAATCCAAAACGCAGTCGTCACGGTAGCCATACGTCGCCTCGCGAGCGACGCCGAGAGGTGCGGAACAGCAAGCCGCCGTTGTGCTCCATGAGTGCATATCTGCATCGACATCACGGGCCACAAAGACATTCAACAGGTGCGCCGAGTGAGATACTTGAAAAACATTCACGATGGGAGCGATGTGCAAGGTGAAGGAAAAGCTCATGAAGCAGTCCCTCGCGTTGGCGTCCTTGTTCCTCGGGATTGCCTGCGCCGCGGCGGCTCAGGAACCCACGCTGTCTTCCTTCGTAGCGGGCAGCAACATGTCCGCGAATGCTGTGGCGAACGCGACGGCGGGCTCGACGTTCCTGCAGCCGCTCGAGAATGCCCGCGCTTCTGCGGCGCTCGCGAATTCTGCTTTTGCTCCTCCGATACCCAAGCCTGCACCGCAATCGGCTTACGGCGATAGAGACGATTACCGCTACGAGCTCGGAATGTCGGTGGCTTTTGTGAGATTCCGCTCCTCGCCGATCAATGCGAGCATGTTCGGACCGAATGCTTCGATTGCCTACTACGCCACTAAACGGCTCGCGTTTGAAAGTACCGTTGCAACTGCGTTTGGGTCGGAGATCTTCGACCGGGAGCACACGAAGTATCTCTTCTTCGGAGTGGGCCCGAAGATTGTGTTCGGAAACGGGAAGTGGCGGCCCTTCGTCCACTTTGATTTTGGCATTGTGCATATGCTTCCGCAAACTGCCGGTAACAGTCAAAAGGGTTTTGGAGCACAGCTCGGAGGCGGCGCCGAGTTGCACTTGAACCCGCTCTGGTCGTTGCGATTTGGAGGCGACTTCGTGCGCGCGCAAGTTTATCCCGGCGGCCAGAACAACGCTCAGTTCGTCATGGGAGTCCTCTATCATTTCAAGTAAGCGTCCCGGAGTGCAGGATTTGTGTCGGACACCATCTTGAGGCCAAGAGGACTCGTCGAGGGTTTCGTTGACACTCTTATCCGGGGTTCGCTAGACTAAAAATGCTAGTGGCGTGAAGTGTCCCTGCCTAAGCCGTTCCCCGGTAGCTCAATGGTAGAGCATTCGCTTGTTAACTTGCTCGATGACCGTCGATTCTGCACCGTTTAACCCAGAAATTCACCTCCAAGAACGGGCAAGTTGGACCCAACAATCTGCTACACGAATCAACATTGACGTCCTCCTCTAAACTTTATTAGGAATTGATCATGACCAAGATTTCTAGTCAACCTGAAACACAAATAATCTTCAGCGAAACGGGCCCGTCTTGTGGTATCCAAGACAACTTGCAGTGCGGGCTGGTCGCTCCGCGCTGCGATGGTCCAAATGATCTCCGCCAATCCCAGAAAAAACGTGGTGGGGGAGTGAGCTGCGGTGAGGTTCACTCCCAGGCGCGGGAGATGGTGAAGCAGGGCTACACGGCCACGTTGGTGGCAGCAACTCTCGCCATCAGCCGGTCGAGCTTGTACTACCGGAAGAAGCCGCGCGGCAGCCGGGCCGACCGAAGCTGCGATGAGCAGATCGTGGTGGCGTGCGGAGAGCAGCGGACGTACGGCTATCGGCGGGTCGCGTGGTGGCTCTGGCGGAAGAAGGTCTGCGTGTGAATCACAAGCGTGTGCTGCGGGTGATGCGCGAACGTGGGTTGCTGGTGCGCTCGGGGCGTCTGCGAGCACGACGGAAGAAGGAGTGGGGTCGCGTGGAAGCGAGCAAGCCGAATCAGATCTGGCCGGCTTCCTCAAGGAAGCCGTGAGGGGAACTTGACGCTGACGACGGACAACGGAACGCAGTTCACCTCTTCGCGGTTTCTGGAAACGCTCGGGCGGCTCGGCATCACGCATCGGCGGACGGCGTATCATCACCCGGAAGGCAACAGCTACATCGAACGGTTCCATCGCAGCTTGAAGGAAGAAGAAGTCTGGACGGCGGAGTATCACGCCCTAGAAGAAGCTCGAGCTTCGATCGCCCACTGGATCGAGGAGTAGAATCACGACCGGCCTCATCGCGGAGTCGGAAATCGCACGCCGCACGAGGCCTTCTTGGCTTTTGCAGTTCTAACTAAAAACGAGGCCCTGAACGCCTAAATTAGCGGGGAGCACTACAAAAGTCTAAGTGCCCTATCTGGCGTTGCTTGTACGAAATTCAGAGCCTTTCTCACCTCTCTAGCTACCCCAATCCGGCAACTCAAAATCGGCTGATTGTGAAGAATGAGATCATATTGTTCGACCGCATCCGCGAGCCAGAGTGCTCTCTGCACACCAGTGTCCTGGAAATGCTTCGATTCGGATCCTAGGAAAACGAACAAGCGGGCTCAAAGCCCGTCAAATATGGGGATCATTTGGTTGCACGGTGCGCTTTAGGTCCCTGGGTTAAGTTGGTTCCTTCGTGATTAGATTCCGAACTGGGCGGGTTTGTATTCCGAATTGGACGACCGTATACTCCGAAACAGACGAGGTTGATGCCCATTGACTGCTCCAACTGCAAAACTATTCCCAAGATTCGCCGCAGACCGTGTGACAACCGCACTCAAGGACACGCCCGTCGTAATGGTCAATGGTCCGCGTCAATGCGGCAAGACTACGATGGTCCGCGAGTTGGCCAGCAGGAATCGGACCTACGTTACCCTGGACGACGATACGGTACTGGAATCCGTCCGCAATGACCCGAGCGGGTTCGTACGCGGCCTGGATATGGCTATTGTTAACGAAGTTCAGCGAGCTCCAGACCTCCTGCGTGCCATCAAGAAGTCCGTCGACGCCGACCGTCGCCCGGGACGTTTCCTACTAACTGGCTCAACCAACGTACTGACTCTGCCACAGGTTTCTGAAAGCCTCGCAAGGCGAATGGAAACATCACTCTTCTGCCGCTCGGCCGTTCCGAAGTCCTAGGCAAGTCTCCTACGTTCTTGCAAAATGCGTTGGCGGATAAGATCGCCAAGCCATTTGAGATCATCATAGGATCTGAGACCCTCGTTCCTCCATCGCCAGGAATAGAGCATCCAGAATGCACAAGGCTCTGGAAAATGACGCCTCCGTCACCTTGATGTGGGAGATGGAGCCCTTCCGGGGAGACAGGAGATTTTTTTCATCTTTCCTGCCGTTCCTAAGTAGGCGTTCCGACCGAACGACCAGCGGATGGGAAATGGGCCGATCCGGAAATACCTTAACGACCGGCACGTTCTGAGAGACAGGTTTGCTCTCGGACAAGACACGCTCGCGGATCACGAGTTCAATCCGATAGGGGGTTGGTCCTTCGATTTGAGGCAAGGGCGTACGTGGTGGCTTGGGACCCAGTTCGACTCGCCTCCCAGTAACTAAGCCCTGGGGTGGGAATCTGGTGTTTCCGGCAGAGCTTCGCAAGGCCCACATCCGAATATCCGAACTCCTTCGCGATTCTGTGCACCGGAGTGGCCCCAACGTGCTCGTAGAGCTCCTCGCGCAAAAATACCTTTGTCGTCTGCTTCACAAACGGGTTTCTCCATTTCCAACATTTTGTCTCTCAAGGAACATATCCTTGAGGATGGAGAGTTGCTCGCGATACTTCCTGAACTCCTTGCAAGCTATGCCAGCCATTATCTGAGCTTCCGTGATGTGGCTGTCGATTGAATAGCGTCGATTATGGCCAGCAACTCGGGAGCTTCCTTCCCGGTGAAGGAGACAAAATCCTTGATGAATATTCTCAAGAGGATGTTCTCGGAACGTTTCCTCTTCCTATACTCCATGGCGAGTATGCTTGAGTGGATCAGCAGATACTCCTCGCTGGCCTCCCCTGACCCCTCCGAACTGCCCCTCTCCGTCGCTGGGCCGGAAATGTTCAAGTTATTCGAGTGGTGCAAGGGATTG
>JBGOVR010000061.1:0-26001 GCA_041478205.1 Candidatus Acidiferrum sp. | reverse complement strand
GGGTATCCGAACCTGGAATACATCGTGGTGGATGACGGCTCGACGGACGGCACGGCGGAGATCATCACGAAATACGAGCAGCATCTAGCGTGGCGGGTGAAACAGCCGAATCAAGGATTGTACGGGGCGCTAAACACGGGATTTGCGCGAGCGACCGGAGAAGTGCTGGGCTGGCTGAATGCCAACGACAAGCTGCATACGAATGGCTTGTTCGTGGTGGGGAGCGTTTTTGCGGCGTTCGCGGAGGTGGAATGGATCACGGGGCGGCCGACGGTATTTAACGACGAGGGAATGACGGTGGAGGTGCAGGAGCTGCCGCGATGGTCGCGGAGCCGCTTTCTGGCGGGGGCGAACCGGCACATCCAGCAGGAGTCCACTTTTTGGAGGCGCGGGCTGTGGGAACGCGCGGGGGGCTGCATGGAGACGGCGTACCGGGCAGAGGGGGACTTCGAGCTGTGGCTGCGCTTTTTCCGCTACGCGCGGCTGTATCCAGTGGATGCGCTGATCGCAGGATGGAGGTTTCATCCAAATTCGTTGAGTCATGGGGACGTTGCGCGGTACGACCAGAACTGCGAGGAAATTGTCGAAAAAGAATTGAGGCGCACCGAGGGATACGGGGCGCTGAAAGTTTTTAGGCGGATCGATCGGGCGATCCGGCGCGTGCCGAAGGTCCGAGGGGGCTGGCAACGCGTGGTGATCAACAATTTACGCCGGTGTCTTTACCGGGTGCCGGGGCCGGATTGGCCGCCGGTGATCGAATTTAAGGGCGACAAGTGGGGTTTTCGGCGGTAGCGAGGGGAAGCTTGTGAGCTTTACAGAAGTGGAAATCGCGCGGGTGAAGGAATACTGGGACCGGAGGCCGTGCAATATCCGGCACTCGACGCAGCCTGTCGGAACGAGGGAGTATTTCGACGAGGTGGAAGCGCGGAAATATTTGGTGGAGCCGCACATCCCGGGGTTCGCGGAATTCGAAAAGTGGCGCGGGAAGAGAGTGCTGGAAATTGGGTGCGGGATCGGGACGGATACGATTAATTTTGCGCGGCATGGGGCGCGGGTGACCAGCGTGGACCTGTCGGAAAAGTCATTGGAGCTGGCGCGGCAGCGGACGGCGGTGTATGGCGTGCAGGAGCAGGTGCAGTTTTACCGGGGGAACGCGGAAGAGCTGAACAGCTTGGTGCCGGTGGAAGCGTACGATTTGATTTATTCGTTTGGGGTGATTCACCACACGCCGCGCCCGGAGCGGGTGTTGGAGCAACTGCGGCGATACGCGCGGGCGGGAACCACGGTGAAGATCATGGTGTATCACCGGCGTTCGTGGAAGGTGCTGGGGATTTTGCTGGGAGAAGGCAGAGGGCGGTTCTGGAAGCTGGGCGAGCTGGTGGCGAAAAATTCGGAAGCGCAGACGGGCTGCCCGATCACGTACACGTACTCGCGGCGGGAGGCCCGGGAACTGCTGGAGCGGCATGGGTTTCGCGTGCGCGAGGTGGCCGTGGAGCATATCTTTCCGTATCGGATTGAAGAATACGTGAAATACCGGTACGTCAGAGAATTTTACTTTCGATGGATGCCGCCGGGGCTTTTCCATACGCTGGAAAAGCGGCTGGGCTGGCACTTGTGCCTGACCGCCGAGGCGTGAGGCTTCGCTGGGCGTGTTCCACCGCTAATTTATTACCACATCACTACTTACCTTACACGTGACGCCTTGTGGGGTGCGGAGCGCTTCGCTATGCTCGATTTGGGGAAATCCGCAGAGGGCATGCTGACATTTTTTACCACCGCGAAGGCGTTCGTGGGGCACAGCGACGTGATCCAGCGGAATGCGCTGAGAAGCTGGACGCTGCTGCATCCGGACGTGGAAGTCATCGTCTTTGGAGACGATGCGGGGGCGGCGGAGGTGTGCCGGGAGCTGGGCTTGCGGCACGAGCCGCGCGTGGCACGCAAGGAGAATGGGACCAAGAGCGTGCGGTCAATTTTTGAGCGGGCGCAGGAGATCGCGCGGCACGAGCGAGTGTGCTATTGCAACTGCGACATTATCTTGACCGATGATTTCCGGCGGGCGGTGGAAACGGCGGCGGGTTGGCGGGAGAAATTTTTGATGGTGGGGCGGCGGTGGGATGTGGATGTGACCGCGGCGATGGATTTCCGGGAGGCGGGTTGGCAGGAGGCGCTGCGGGAACGCGCGCGGCGGGAGGGATTCCAGCGGCTGTACTACAACATCGACTACTTCGTGTTTCCGCGAGGGCTGTATCGGGAATTTCCGGAGCTGGTGATTGGGCGGAATTGGTGGGACCAGTGGCTGGTGTGGCAGGCGGGGGCGGCCGGGGCGGCGGTGATCGATGCGTCGGAGGCGGTGTGCGCGGTGCATCAGAACCACGATTATGCGTATCACCCGCAGGGGATGACTGGGGTGTGGTACGACGAGGCCGGGCGAGAAAATTTCCGGCTGGCTGGCGGCTGGAGCCACCTGCATACCGTGGAAGATGCAAAGTGGCGATTGACGGCGGCGGGCATCGCGCCGAATGGCTTCGCTTGGCTGGCTCCGGCGAGGCGGAGGGTGCGGCGGGCAATCAGCGCGGTGCGAGTGTTTGCGCGCACTTGGGTGTGGCATCCGTTTCTCAATACGACGCGACCGGTGCGGCATGCGCTGGGATTGCAGGAGAGCGTGCTCGAACCTCTGCGGCGGCGTAGCGCGGTGCGGCGTCACTGGCTGGATCGATGAAGCGGAAAGGCGCGATGGGCAACGTGCGGATGCCCGCGTTCGTGGGTTTTGAGAGATGATCACTTTTTTTTCCACGCCGAAGCCTTTCGCCGGACACGTGGGCGTCATACAGCGGAACGCGATTCTGAGCTGGAAGCGGGTATACCCCGCGGCGGAAATCATCCTGATCGGCGATGACGACGGAGCGGCGGAGATCTGCCGGGAACTCGGGTTGGTGCACGTCAAAGAAGTGAAGAGGAATCGATTTGGGACCAAGTATTTGGCGGGAGTGTATGACAAGGCTCAAGAAATCGCGCGGCACGATCTGCTGTGCCACGTCAATTGCGACATCTTGCTGATGGAAGATTTCCGGCATGCCGTGGACCGCGTGGCGCAGGCACAAGAAAAGTTTCTTGCGGCTGGCCGGCGTTGGGACGTGGACGTGCAGAATGTGTTGGACTTCGACCGGCCCCATTGGGAAGAAGAACTAAAGCAGCTTGCGACAAAGACGAATCGACAGAGACCCGCGCAATGGATAGACTACTTCGTTTTTAGCAAGGGTCTTTATTATCGCAACATTCCCGAATTCGTGATCGGCCGTCCGGGCTGGGACAACTGGTTGCTTTGGTTTGCGCGTGCCTCCGGCGTGCCAATCGTGGATGTGTCGAGTGCCGTCTGCGCGGTCCACCAGAATCACGATTATTCCTATCATCCCGATGGCGAGAAGGGGGTGTGGGAAGGAGAAGAGGCGCAGGAAAACTACCGTCTCTTGGAAGGCAACCGGAAATTTAGCACGCTGGAAAATGCTGAGTACCTTCTTCAATCCGACGGATTGCGGAGAAACCACAAGCGTTGGTTCGCCGATGCGAAGCGCGGGTTCCGGGAACTGTCGAGGCCATTGTGGTTTTACTTTTTGGACCTCAGCCGGCCGCTGCGTCACAAGATTGGCTTGCGCCAAAAAATCAGGACCTGACCGTGGGGCACACCACTCGGCCTGACGGCGAGACTATTCAAACGATTGGGGATCACCAATTTTGGGGAAGCCACCTGATGGGGAAGTCAGCGCTTTGAGAGAGGCCGCTGCGCCCCGCCAGGGTAGCCGCTATTCCGTCCTGGATGCGCTGCGGTTTGTGCTGGCGCTGTGGGTGGCCGTTGGCCACTATGGGGCCTTCCCGCTTTTCGCGGGAGTAGACACCGCCACATCGTTTGGACGCTTCGTCACCCATGCATGGCAGAGCGTGGTGTTCGGAACGCCGGCAGTCATCGTATTTTTCGTAATTTCCGGATTCTGCATTCACCTGCCGTTCCGTGGAGATGGGAAGCTGGCGGTGGGCCGGTATTACCTCCGGCGGTATACGCGCATTTTGATTCCCGTTGCCGGCGCGCTCTGCGTTTACCGTCTGGCGGGGGACAAACTACGCTTCTGGGGTGAGCACTCGATCCTGTGGGAATCGCCGATGTGGAGTCTGGCCTGCGAAGAGATCTATTATGCGGCCTATCCGCTTCTCCGGCTGATTCGCAATCGGGCGGGTTGGAAGGTGCTGCTTCCGGTCGTGTTTGCTGCCGGCACGCTTACGGCTGCGACTCACGTGCATTCCATGACCTGGCACGACTTCGGTCCTTTCGGAACGTCACTCATTCTCTTGCCGGTGTGGCTGCTGGGCTGCCTGCTTGCCGAGCAAAGTGATGCGCTGCCAGTAATGAACTCCACTACCCGAATATGGCTGTGGAGATTTCTGATTTGGCTAGGATGCTGGATTTCGGAGATGCTGCACTTCAAGGGCAAGGTCCCTTACACGCAGACAATGATCTGGTTTGGGGTATTGGCGTATTTCTGGGTGAAGAATGAGCTGGCCTACAGCAGGCACAGCGCCCCAAACCGCTATCTGGTTGCCGCGGGCGCGTGGAGCTATTCCTTGTACTTGGTGCACGCGCAAGGGATGGGGGTTTACTGGAAACTGCCCATTCCGAACCTAGGTTATTTCTTCAGCTGGTTTGGGACGATTTTGTGCGGCTTGGGCGTGGCGTACGTTTTCTACGTTCTGGTCGAACGGCCCTCGCATCGCCTGGCACGCAAGATACGCGTGGCCCGGGCGAGCGCGATTGAAAAGGAAGAGTTTTCGCCAGTGGGGTCAGCTCCGGGGGCAAACGCTCGCGTATCGGCATGAGGCCGTCTCGAGTGAACTGATTTCGTAAAGGTTGTGCCATTTCTTAGGGGGAGTATGCTCAAGTCAATCTCGGTAATGGGTCTGGGAAAATTGGGATCGCCGTTGGCGGCGTGTTTCGCCGCGCGTGGTTTCCGCGTCACCGGCGTCGATTTGGACAAGAGCAAGGTCGACGCCATCAACCGCGGGGTGCCGCCGGTGCACGAGCCCGGCCTCGCCGAACTGATTCAGGAGTCCGAGGGGCGCTTGTCCGCGACCGAGGACGTGGAAGCCGCCGTCCGGGGCTCCGAGGCCACTTTTATCGTGGTGAATACGCCGAGCGAACCTGGCGGGGGTTTCTCGCTGCGCTACGTCCTCCCCACCTTGGAGACCATTGGCAAGACCCTGCGCACCAAAACTGGATTCCACCTGGTCGTTCTGACCAGCACGGTGATGCCGGGTTCCACCGGCGGAGACGTGAAGTCCACGCTGGAACGCACGAGCGGTAAAACCTGCGGCAAGCACTTTGGCCTGTGCTACAGCCCGGAATTCATCGCCCTGGGCAGCGTAATCCGCGATTTT
This sequence comes from Candidatus Acidiferrum sp., assembly GCA_041478205.1. Lineage (GTDB taxonomy): Bacteria > Acidobacteriota > Terriglobia > Acidiferrales > UBA7541 > Acidiferrum. Next base: position 20,577 of record JBGOVR010000061.1, on the reverse strand, counting down.
TACTTTCCCGATTTTCTGCTCATCGGCGAATCGGATGCGCAGTCCGGCGACATTCTCGCGGAGATTTACCGGCGCACCTGCAAAAACACTCCTTTTGTGGCGCGCATGAATTTCATTAATGCGGAAATCACCAAGCTGGCCGTGAATACTTACATCACCACGAAAATCAGCTATGCCAACATGATTGCGCGTCTCTGCGAGAGGTTGCCAGAAGCCGACGCCAACGTGGTTACCAACGCTCTCGGCCTGGACACGCGCATCGGTCCGCGTTACCTCAAGGGCGCCGTGAGTTACGGCGGCCCCTGCTTCCCCCGCGACAATCGTGCGCTTGCCGCGCTGGCGGCCCGCGTGGGCGCGTCTTCCGGCCTCGCCGAAGCCACCGATCTTTTCAATCGCGCGCAGATCAAGTCGCTGGCGGAGCTCGTGAGGGGGCATTATTCCGGAAACGGCGCGATCGGCATTCTGGGGCTCACGTACAAGCCGGACACGGATGTTGTGGAGGAGGCTTTCGGGCTGTTGCTGGCTCAGGAGCTTTCGGCCGCGAACATTCCCGTCGTGGTATACGACCCTTCCGCCGATGCCGTCCGTGCATTCGGCCAGAACAAGATGGTGCGCTGCGCAGCTTCCGCGCGGGAGTGCATTGCGCAATCCGACGTCGTGGTGCTGGCCACGCCATGGCAGGAGTTCCGCGAGGTCCCCGCGGAGCAGTGGACCCGTCATAACCCGCCCCGCGCCGTGATCGATTGCTGGCGCGTCCTGAGTCATTTGGACGGTGTGGACGGCGTTCGCTACGTCCGGCTGGGATTCGGCGGCGCAGCCGAGCGGCCGTTGGAAGCAAGCTCCGCCGCCGACTAGCGGCGAGCCAAGAGAGCCGTCAGCTCCAGGGTTACCCCCGCGAGACCTCGGAGGCCTCCGCGCTTATCTGTACTAACAGATAAATATACTTGAATATTTACCTCGCATTAATTACCATTCCTCCACTCTAAACATGCAGTACAGAGTCGGACCTAGGAAGACCGGGTCCGCCTGCACGGAGGTCTCCTAACATGACGCCGACTAATGCACCTGCCTTCTCACTTCCCAAGGTAAGTCCTCACTCGGATGTCAACACCTTCACGATCAGCCTGACGGTGTTCGACCGGCGCCATTACCTGAAGCTCATCCAAGCGCGCAGCGAAACCATCCGCAGGGTGGTGACGGGGTTGCGGCTTGCTCTGGGCCTCGCCAACGCCCTGGACGCCGGATGCGGCGTCGGGTTTTTCGCCCAAGTCCTCCACGAATGCGGTCTCTACGTCCGCGGATTCGACGGGCGCATGGAAAATGTCATGGAAGCACGGAAGCGTTTCCCGAGGATTCCCTTCGGACAAGGCGACATTGAGGACCCGGACGTCGTGCGAGCCGGGAAATTCGATCTAGTGCTCTGCTTCGGCTTGCTCTATCACCTGGAAAACCCAATGCTCGCGATCCGGCACCTTCGAGCGCTGACCGGCAAGGGGCTGCTGATCGAGAGCATGTGCGTTCCCGGAGATCAGCCGGGCATGATGCTTCGCGAGGAACCCGCGCAGGAGGACCAAAGCTTGACCGAGATTGCGCTGTACCCAAGCGAAGGGTGCCTGGTGAAGATGCTGTACCGTGCGGGGTTCACAAGTGTCTACAAGATCGCGGTTTTGCCGGACCACGACGATTTTCGCGAGACCACCGAGCATGCGCGCCGGCGCACCGTGCTCTTCGCTTCGGTCGCTCCGGTACACGTGCCCGGATTGGAAAGTATCGCCGAGCCCCGCGAAGACCGTGACCCGTGGGCAAAAAATGTTGTGCCCTCGTCCGGAACGACTCTCCCGCATCGCATCCGGAGGTTCCTCAAACAGCCTTCGCGCGCGAAATACATCTCGCTGGCGCATCGTGCTCGCCAGGTATTTCGCGATTTGCCGATTCCGCTGCGTCTGCCATTTGGCGTTTGGTGGCTGGCGGAGAAGAGCGCACTCGACCATGAGCTGATCTACAAAGGCTACGGAGGAGTGGAGACGCGTTTTGTGGAGAAGTTGCTGGGGCCAGGCATGACGGTGCTGGACATCGGAGCGCACCACGGACTCTATACGTTGTTGACTTCCAAGCGAGTGGGGCCGCGAGGAAGAGTGATCGCGTTCGAGCCGTCTCCGCGGGAACGCAAGAGGTTGCTGAGACATATCAAAGTCAATGGTTGCTCGAACGTTTGCGTCGAGCCTTGCGCGCTAGGAGATCGCACGGGCGAGGCCGATCTTTTTCTCGTGGAAGGCCGCCACGACTGGTTCAACAGCTTGCGGCCTCCGGTGGTAGAAGAGCGCACGTGTACGGTGCGCGTGGAGGTGCGGCGCCTGGACGACGTGCTGGCGGAGCTGGGGATTTCGCAAGTGGATTTCATTAAGCTGGACGTAGAGGGGGCGGAGCTCAGCTTTCTGCACGGAGCTGTAAAGCTGCTGCAAAGCGCATCGCGGCCCGCGATTCTGGCCGACGTGCAAGACATACGCACGCAGCCCTGGGGCTACCCGGCGCGAGAAATCATCCAGTTTCTGGTGCACGCAGAGTATCGCTGGTTCGCTCTGACCGACGACAGTTGCCTACAGGAGGTGTCCACCGATCAACTGTCGTATGACGACAACCTGGTGGCGCTTCCCCTGGAGCGTCTCGAAGAGTTCCGGAGGCTGCTGGTGGAGCCCGAAACGATGCGGGAGGAAGCCGGAATGGCGGGCCACGTTCGATTGCGCCAGAGGAGTGGGGAACATCTTGCCGCCGGGCATTCCACGCTGCAATGAATCTCGGAGTCCGACAAAGCCGGAAGTCCATAGTCTGTGCCGCTGAATCTTGCATTCACCACGGGGCCATGCTAATCGTGTCCGGGAACGAAGCTGGATTCCCGGAGAGAAACAGACATGAGGACAATTTTGCGGCGCGGAATGTTGTTGATGTCCGGGGTGTGTTGCGCCGCTGGATTCACTTCCGCACAGCAGAATCCGCCGTTGACCGCCGTCCATGCTCGCGAAGGCGACTTCGTGATGCGGGATTTCAAATTTGCGGACGGCGAGTCGCTTGCCGAAGTCCGGCTGCACTACACGACGATCGGCGAGCCGCAGCACGACGCGAGCGGCTGGGTGAATAATGCGGTGCTGATTCTCCACGGAACGAACCGCCGGGGTGGTGTCTTCCTGGTGCCTTCTTTTGCGGGCGTGCTCTTCGGCCCCGGACAGCTGCTCGACACCGCGAAGTATTACATCATTCTTCCCGATCAACTCGGGGCTGGAGCGGGAAAATCCTCGAAGCCAAGTGACGGGCTGCGGGCCAAGTTTCCCCATTACGATTACGCGGACATGGCCCACGCATCGCAAGTGCTCTTGTCCGAGAGATTGCAGGTGAATCACTTGCGCTTGCTTATCGGGGCGTCGATGGGTTGCATGGAGGGCTGGATGTGGGGCGAGTCGAACCCCGACGATGTGGACGCTCTCCTGCTGCTTTCCTGCCTGCCGGTGCAGATCGCGGGACGCAATCGCATGGTGCGTAAAATAATGCTCGACGACATCCGGCGCGATCCCGGGTGGAACGGTGGGAATTACACGCAGCAGCCCTATGGGTTGCGCGCGGCGCTAGGCCACCTGCTCGTGGTTGGCAGTGCGCCGAGCTTTTGGCAGACGGAGTATCCCACTGCGGCGCTGGCGGACAAGTACGTCGATCGGTACATCGAAGAAAACATGAAAACGACGGACGCAAACGATTTCCTTTACCAGTACGACGCGTCGCGCAACTACGACCCTCTCGCAGATCTTGGGAAGGTCGACGCACACGTGATGCTCGTCAACGTGCAGGATGATTTTTGGAATCCTGGCGAGCTGGGCGTGGCGGAGCGCGAAATCAAGAAAGTGAAAAACGGAAAATTCGTTCTGCTGCCGGTCACCGAGCAAACGCGCGGCCACTACACGTTTTTCCAAGCCGCGGTGTGGCAGAAGTATCTGGCCCAACTCCTCGACGAATCGAAACACTAGGCGAGTCCTGCCGCATGGGGATCGCCGGCGCGCGGCCAGCCATCAATGCGGGAAGGCAGCGAGAGGAGATTCGGCGTCCTTCGGCGGAGGCGTGCGCGCCACGTTCATCACCATGGAGAGAAATGTGTAATATCCGTTGATGCCAACCAGATCGATGATGCCCTGTTCCTTGAATTTGGCGAGCGCCTTGGCGTACGTGGCATCGCTCACACTTTTGTTGTGATGCAGTTCCGTGCAGAAGTCGTAGACGATGGTTTCCTCTTCGGACATTCCTGCTGGCCGCGCGCCCTCCGCTACCGCCTTCACGATTTCCGGGCTGAGCCCGGCCTTCACGGCGATCGGGAAATGAACGCCCCACTCGAATTGTTGCGTCCACTGCCGCGCGGTGATCAGAATGGCGAACTCGCTAAGCCGCGGCGGCAGCACGCTCTTGAACCGTAGATAGTCTCCCATGGCTTTGGCGCGTAGCATTACTTCCGGGCTGCGCAGGAGCGGAATAAAGGGGCCAACCACCGGAGTGCCGCGTCCCGCGACAAATTCCTCCGCTGCTTTCTTCTGGGCTTCCGTCATTTTGCCGGCAGGAATCTCGGGCATACGATCTTGAGCGATCGCGGGGACACCCATAAGGCCGAGACCCACTACGAACAGGAACAACCTGGAATAGAGCGTCAAGAGCGGACTCCTTTTACCGGCATTGGACAAGAGCTGTTTTGCCGCAACGCCAGAGTACACAAGGAAGCCGATCTGATTCCAGAGCCAGCGGGATAGTGGAACCGCGCCGCCTCAACTGTTGGCGGCGCGTTCCTGAGCCAGGAGTTGTTCCTTGCGCGAAAGGCCCCAGCGATAACCCGCGAGGCTGCCGTCTTCCCGGATCACGCGATGGCACGGGACTACAATCGAAACGGGATTGGTGGCACAGGCGCGGGCCACGGCGCGCACCGCTTTGGGGTTCCCTAGGGCGCGGGCCACTTGGGAATAAGTGCGCGTGGTGCCGCTCGGAATGCGCTGAAGTTCCTGCCAAACGCGGCGCTGGAACGCGGTGGCTTGCAGGTCCAGCGGCAGCTCGATGCGCGGCGGCTTGCCTTCGACGCGCTGAACGATTTCTTTGACCCAGCGCTCGAAAGAATCCGCAGCCGGTGTAATTTCCGCGCGCGGATATTCGTCTCTTAGTTCCTCGATGAGTTTCGCATCGGCGTCGCCGAGATATACGGCGGAAACACCACGATCCGTTGCGGCGACGAGAACTTTTCCTAACGTTGATTTTGCGATTGCGTAGCCGATCTTCATACCCTTGCCTCCTTTTTGATATGTTGCGGGTGTCATTCCCAGTTGCGCGTTGCTGCGTTCGTAGACGCGGCTGGAGGAGCCGTAGCCGGTTTCGTAGAGTGCGTCCGCGATGCCTTTTCCAGCGCGCAGGAGTTTTTTGAAACGTGCCAGGCGGAGCGCTTCGGCAAGCTCGCGAGGCCGCAGTCCGGTCACTTGCAGAAACGCTCGGCGAAGCGTCGCCGGCGTAGTGCCAAGCTTGGCGGCGAGCGGCGCAAACCGGACGCCGTCTTCGCCAGAGTCCGCCAGAAGCCGGGAGGCTCGCTCCACGAGAGCCACCGGTCCGGCCACCTCGTTGGGGCGGCAGCGGAGGCAAGGCCGGAAGCCCTGCTTCTCGGCCTCCTCGCGAGTGCGGTAGAAAACGACGTTGCGGCGCAAAGGCCGGCGTGCGGGGCAGGACGGCCGGCAATAGATGTGCGTGGAGCGAACGGCCAGCACGAAGGTGCCGTCCGCGCGGACGTCGCGCGAAAGGGTGGCGCGCCAGTAGCGGGCCGCGGCGCGCGGCGGAATGGTTGATTCAGTTTGCTTGTTCTTCTGGCTCATGTTCACACGCCAAAAGTAACTCAGGCGAAGAAACAAATCTATCCGCAAAGGCGCGTCAAAGCAGACGCCTGCAAGTTCGTCAAACCCGGGCCGGATTCTGCTGGTTGCGGCAGGAACTTCAGCCTTCGGCCGCTTCCGGAACGGCCGTGGCAATCCGGGAAGGTTCTGGATGCGGCGCGGTGATGACCAGAAGCACGGCGGTAAGAATGACCGCCGCGGCAAGAACGGTGCGGAGACTGATGGGTTCGCTCGCGATCAGCCAACCCAAGAAAAGCGCGACGACCGGATTCACGAACGCATAGGTGCCTACGCGCGTGGCAGTGCTCTTTTTCAGAATATAGATATAGGCCGTGAAGCCCATCATCGAGCCGAACACAATCAGATAGCCGAGTGCCAGCCAGGAGCGCAACGAGATCACCGCGATGTGGAGGGATGTCAATTCACCCGAGAAAAAGGAAGCAATCCAGAGGGCCACGCCGCCAGAAAGGCTCTGCATCGCGGCTCCGAGCAGTGGTGAGGACGGCATATCACCGTGTTTGGAATAAATCGAGCCGCAGGCCCAAGAGAGCGAGGCGCTGACTAGAATGGCGACCCCGACAGGATTGACGCGTCCGGAGCCTCCAAGATTCCTTGGGCCTACCAATAGCGCCAGGCCAGCGAAACCCAGCAGCAAGCCAACCACGACGCGCGGTACCGGCCGCGTCCCGCCAGGCCTCAGCCAATCGACCAGAACCATCCAGAGGGACACGGTGGCCACAAGCAACGCCGTCACACCCGACGGCACGGTCTGCTCCGCCACACAGACCATGCCATTCCCCAGGAACAGCAGAAGGCAACCGGTGATGATGGCCGTTCGCCAATGAGCCCGTGTCGGGCGGACTCCGGTCTTCCAACGCAGGAATGGGTAAAGGAGCAGACCGAAGGTCAGGTGGCGCCAGCCCGCCAGCAAGAGCGGTGGGAAAGATTCGACCCCGACGCGTATAGCCAGATAGGTCGAGCCCCAAATGACGTAGACCGCTGCAAACGCGGCGTAGAGCAGCATCGAGCTTTGGGCAGGCGGAGTTGCTATTGGTGCCGGCGACGGCTCACCAGACGGTAGCTCCAGGGTAGTGGTAGAGACGGCCATAGTGCTCGCGGAGCGATCGGACGCCCAAACGGGCGAACAACTAACGTAGACATGAAGTCTGGGAGTGTCGAGCACCATATTGGATGAGAGATTTGCGTTTCGCGGCACGGAGCCTGTGTCCGAGGAAGACGGTACTATTACTAGGTGTTTCAGGTTAGGACACGGCCCAAGTTTTCAGCGGATTGACGCTTGCCGTGGCACGTGGCATTTTAGCAGCCCACCTCCGCAGGGTTCGAAAAACGGGTGGTTCCAATAGCTTAGGTCGATTTGAGGAAGTAGCGACAGCGAAGCAGCGTCTCTGGGGGCGAGATGAGCGCGACGAATCGCGCACGATCAATCGAAGCGGCATCGGCAGACGCCATTGCGGAAGCACGCAAACCTGCCGCTCTGGCCGCGCCGCAACCCGTGGCCAATCCAGCGCGCGTTCCCGCGCTACGCGTCCTGCCGCTCCGGACGGAGACGCAGCCGCGCCGCTTTGAGCGCGTTCCGACGCATGCCGTAGGCGTTTACCCGGAACACCGCGAGTACCCGCGAGCCACGCTGAAGCTGCCGCTGCGGTTGCGCAGCGTTGATAGCATCGCCGAAAAATTTCCCATAACGCTGGTTACCCGCGACATCAGCTCGACGGGCGTCTATTTCCTCTGCCCGAAGCAAGTCGCGGTAGGTACATCGGTCGAACTCGAAATCGTTCTGGTCAGACGGCCCATGGGTCTGGGGAACGTAGTGGTCGCGACGATGGCTCGCGTGCAACGGCTGGAACCCGCCGCTACGCCAGGATGGTACGGAGTCGCCGCCTCGTTTGACGACGTGCAATTCGATCGCGATGACCACGTGCCAGCCCGCTTCCTGAACAAGTAGCTCACCCCACGAAAAGCCTTTTGCCGTTCTGACCGGCGCCAGCTTCAGCGCCGAGGCCCCAGGAGTTTCCACAGGGCCATACTTGCTGTTTCTCGCAATTTTGGCCTAAACTCTCACCAGTTTTCATTCCTGCAAACCTTCCCCAATCTCTGGGGAAATTCTGTGTTTGTGGGAATCGGGGATGCTGTCTGGGGGGGAGAAAATGAAAAAGTGTAGCTACGCGTCTTTTGTACTCGTATTGAGTTTGGCTTGTGCCTCTTTGGGTTGGGGACAGGCGCAGATTACCAGCGCAACCGCGCAAGGCGACGTTCTGGATGAAAAGGGTGGAAGCGTTGCCGGTGCCACCGTCGAAGCCAGGAATCTGGATACCAATTACCTCCGCACGGAAACCTCGAATAGCGACGGACACTTCACTTTCCTGAGCCTCGCGCCGGGACGTTACACGCTCACCATTGCCAAACAGGGCTTTGCCACCATCCTGCAGGAAAATGTGAACCTGACCGTAGGCCAGGTGATCAGCATTCCGGTGACCATGAAGGTCTCCTCGGTTTCCCAACAAATCGTGGTGTCGGACGTGCCGGTCGTCGAAGTTACGAAAACAGAATCATCTACGACGCTGGATGAGCAGACGGTCAGCTCGACCCCTGTACTAGGGCGAAAGTTTGAGGACCTGCTGACGCTGACGCCGGGGGTAGCGATTACGCAAGGACCAGACGGCGACGAAATCAACTTCAACGGACAACGCGGGATCTTCAACAATGTGAGCCTGGATGGCGGCGACTACAACAACGGATTTTTCGGGGAGCAAGTAGGAGGCCAGCGCGCGGCGATTGACATTACTTTGGAAGCCGTTAAGGAATTTCAGGTGATTGCCAGCGGCGCCAACCCTGAATTCGGGCGCACGGCCGGCGGGGTGGTAAACGTCATCACGAAGTCCGGAACGAACGACATTCATGGAAGCGCCTTCGAATATTTCCGCACGGAATCACTGACCTCAGCGACCTCCGACGGCAAGCCGCTCGACGGTTTTCGCCGCAACCAGTTCGGCGGAAGCCTTGGGGGTCCGATTCGTAAGGAGAAACTCTTTTTCTTCGGAGCTGGGGAGGGGATTCGCGAAGATCTGGCGCGAAAAAACCTGAGTGCGCCGCTAGGGACGCCGTGTTCAGTGTCCGGTCCGGTGTTCGGTCCCGGTGGCAACATCACGGACGCCCAGATCCAAGCGAGCACGGACTGCCAGCGCCTGGTCCTGCTGAACTTCATGCAGACCAATTTCAAGGAAAACGACGGTCTCCCGGTGGACCACGCAGTACGGAATGGCGCCGGTTTCGGACGCATCGACTATAACTTGAACGCTAAAAACCAGATCTTCGGGTCGTACAACTACGACTATTCGAAGAATTCGAACCAGACGTTTGACGTACCGGCCTATGGAACAACGGCGAACGGCATCGAAGGTCCCTCGAAGATTCAAGCGGTCAACGGAAACTGGTTCAGCACGCTCTCAAACAACATGCTGAACGAAGCCCACTTTACCTACGCGAGGGAGAACCGGCCACGCAACGCGACCGATCCAAATAGCGTACCTGACACCGGGATTGCCTCCACAGGATTTGCTTTCCGGTTTGGCCAGCCTTTCTTTTTAGAACCGACTATCGATGAACTCTTCTGGCGCACCGATGTGCGCGACAACTTCTCGATTATTCGAGGCAAACACACGTTCAAGGTCGGTGGCGAGTGGATTCACAGCAATAACACGCAGATCTTCCGCGGCTTCTTCAACGGCGTGTACTTTTTCAACAGCCCGACAGGATTTCTGCACTATGCCTCGCCTGCGGCGCTAGGCCCAGGTTTCGGGCCGACGGCGCTGGAGTGCGCGGACAACGCAACCGGTGTGTTTAGCTACTCCGATCTCGCCACGGGCTGCCCTGCCGGCACCACGTCGGACGCTCCCCTGCAACTCTATCTGCAGAAGGGGCCGACAACGGCTTCGGAGACGAAAGATCAATCTGGCGCTTCTTCCATCAACAACGAAGAATTCGCTCTGTTCGTCCAAGACACCTGGAAGGTCACGCGAAAACTGACTCTAAACTACGGCTTGCGTTGGGAAGCGCAGCACTTCCCCGATCCCGTCGTTCCCCCTTCGAAGACGGCTTACGGTGTGAACCTGAGCGATCCGAAATTCCCTTCGACCGGATTTTTGCCGAACCAGAACAAGATGTTCCAGCCGAGAATTGGCTTTGCTTGGGATATCAGAGGGAATGGCAAGTCCGCGCTTCGTGCAAGCTGGGGGATCTTCAATGCGCGGCAGAACATGCTGACTCAAGTTGGGGCCATCACTACGAACGGTGTTCAACAGCAGACCATTGCGGCAGGAACGTTCTTCAATACAGCCAATCCGAACGCCGCACCGCCGGGCCCGACTTACCCCAACACCGTACCAATTAGCGCGCTGGCTCCCGGAACCTTCCCGTTCCAAGCAGGCGTGACCGTTTTCAGCAAGGACTATGCCAACCCGCGAATCTACACGACTAACGTGGGTTACGAACAGGAGCTATTCTCCGGCTGGGCCGGCTACATCGATGTAACAATCTCCAAAGGCGTCCATCTGACTCGCTTCACCAATCCCAACGTCTGCTGTTCTTCGGTGGACTTGATCCCCGCTGCCGATGTGAGTGCAGGATTCGGGCCGTCCTACACAGGTGCGGCACCGTTCGGGAACTTGGGCACCATGGACATGATCGCGAGTTCGGCCAAGTCGCTTTATCGCGGCGCAACGATCGGCGTCAGGAAACGCTTCAGCCAGCGCTTTCAGTTGGATGTCAACTACGTATATTCTGAGGACCTAGACGACGATTCCAACGAGCGCGACCCCTTCAGCTACCGCTACCTGGACTATTTCCATCTCGGTGGGGAGTACTCTTATTCCGACCGCGACGAAAAACACAAGTTCAATTTCATTACTCGCGCCGAATTGCCTTGGAAGTTCGGTGTCGACGTGCGCATGCAGGCGCATACGGCGCAACCGACCAGTGGCAATCCCAATGCCACGGGTGCTGGCCCCCTCTGCAGCTCTACCCAGGCTTTGCACCGTGTCCAACTAGGTCTCGGTCTGGGTGGAACGAATGTCGACTGCGGCAGGAATTTCATCCGGAAAGACAACGGGTACTTCGCCTTCAATTTCGGATTAGATCGGCCATTTCATCTCGGGGAACGCATGCAACTTGTTCCGAAGCTGGAGATATTCAACCTGTTCAACAACAAGAACAACATAAATACGCTGACCACCGGCACTCCGGTGCAGGATTTCGACGGGTTTATCCGCCAGGGTGTCGGTGATCCACGGCAAGCGCAATTATCGATCCGCTTTTTGTTCTAGCGGCTAAACCGGAAGTACCGTTCTGCAGAGAGGGGCGCTTCGGCGCCCCTTTCCCCGCCTATGGGTCTCAGCGCACGGATGCAGTTCAAATGAATTGTCTGCTACTCTTTCTGGCGATGCCTGCAAACGGAAACCAAACCATCCAGGGCGTCCTCTTCGATTGGGATGGCACCCTGCTCGATTCCTACGAAGCCGATTCCTCGGCGTACCTGGCGATGTTCCGCGAAATGGGCATTCCGTGGGGTCTGGAAGAGCTGGCGCAAAATTATTCGCCCAATTGGTACCGCGTCTACCGCGCCGCCAAGCTCCCCCGCGCTCGCTGGGACGACGCCGACCGCGCCTGGCGCAAGCAGTACGCGCATCACAGCCCAAAGCTCATTGCCGGCGTGCGGCGCGTGCTGGCGCGCATTGGACGGCGTCACCACCTGGGATTGGTGACCAGCGGCGATCGCGACCGCGTCGTCCGCCAACTACGCGCGTTCCGCCTTACGCGTTCTTTTGCCGCGCGCGTCTGTAGCGGCGATACGCCGCAGAGAAAGCCGCACCCTGCACCGCTGCGGTTGGCGCTCCAGCAGATGGGCTTGAGTCCGTCCGCCTGTGTCTACGTAGGTGATTCGCCGGAGGACCTGCAGATGGCCCGGCGCGCGGGCGTACGCGCCATCGGCGTGCTCGGGGGTTTCCCAACGGAAAAAAGTTTGCGCGCGGCCCGGCCCGATCTTCTTCTCGCCTCGGTCAGAGAACTGCCGGACGCGCTGGAACAACTACGCCGCTGAGGTAGGCCCATCCGGCCGGCGTCAGGATTGCGGCTTCGCCGGAACCGCAGGGTCCGCAGGCGCAGCCGCCGGGGCAGGCGCAGCCGCCGGGGCAGGCGCAGCCGCGGGGAGCGCTTTGAAATCTGTCCACTTGATCGTTAGGCGCACCGGAACATCGGTATCTTTTAAGTGCAGCGTGTCGTCGGAGCGCTCGTAATTCGGGAACCAGTATTTCCCATCGACGTTTTCGCGATAGGTTTCGTACGTGGTGAACGGCATGTTCGCAATGTGCACGTCGCCAAGCTCGTTCACCCACTTCCCGTAAGTTTTCACAACTTCCAGATATTTTGCGTCGACCCACACGATGCCCTCGAAATACGCATGCGCGCGATCGACGCCTTTCGGCTTGACCTGAAAGATGTAGCATTCGAGCTCGTCGATGGGTTCCTCGCCGATATATTTCAAGTCGTATTTTACAAGCTGGCTCGTGGTCAGCGGGAAGGGCGGGACGCGGTCGAGTTCCTTGACGTCCTCGGGCTCGAGCGTGAAAAAGTGCAACGTGGACTGCGGGTGCTGCACCGCTTTGCTGAAAACCTGTCCGTTGTTCCCGCGCACGGCTTCCGTGACCATCAAGAACTGCCCCGCCAGCTTTCCTTCCCGGTCAAACTCGTCGATGCGAATCGTTTTGCGATAGCCGTAGGCCGGCCGGGCCGCCAGATACTCGTCTTCTTTTTGCGAAAATCTCTTGATGATTTCTTCCGGGGGAAGCGACGGTGGCGCTGCGGGTTCCGGGGTATTCCCCATGCGGCGGACATCGTGTTCCGGCGGCGGCGCAAGCGGGGCCTGCGGCGACTCCTGAGCGGCCGCGTAGTGCCCGCTCAAAAGGATCGCGGCCGCGAAAAAGGCCGCACGTGCGATCCGCAAACTTGGCCCCGAAGGCGAGACGACAATGTCCAGGTTCATAGGCAGTTGGATGCGCGCAGAAGATCGGAAAGAAGCCTGGAGCTTCTGAGCGACTCTAAGCTTACCGCAAATCACATCTCCCCGGCCGTTCGCGAGGGTAATCCAACCGTCCGCAGAAACAAAGGCGTGCGCTGCGCGCAATGGGTCTCTGCTACAATCTCGGAGTTTGTGACTGACGCGAAACAAGCGAAGAGATTCTTTGTCTCTGGAATTGTGCAAGGTGTGGGCTTCCGCTACTTTGCACAGGACGCTGCGGAGCGGCTGCATCTCAGCGGCTACGTGCGCAACCTGCGAGACGCCCGCGTCGAAGTGTACGCCATCGGCGCGCCAGATCAGCTCGCAAAGCTTCGCGCAGCTCTCGAGCGCGGCCCACGGTTTGCCAGCGTGAGCGAGGTCCAGGAAGAGCCCACGGCCGTTGACCCGCAATACGCGAAAGAATTCATCATCACCGTATGACCATGGAAGAGGAGCCGCTTGAATGGATGAGCTGAAAAAATTGATGCGCGAGGTTCCCGACTATCCGAAGCCGGGGATACTTTTCTACGACTTGACCACCGTACTCAAGGACAAGCAAGGCTTCCATCTGCTCATCGACCGGCTCTGCAGCCACTACGATGGGCACACCATTGATATCGTCGCGGGAATCGAGGCCCGCGGATTCATTTTTGCTCCTGCGCTGGCCTACCGGCTGGGTGCCGGCTTCGTGCCCGTGCGCAAGCCGAAAAAACTGCCGGCGAAAACGTCGAGTATTTCGTACGCGCTCGAATACGGCACGGATACGCTGGAGATGCACGAAGACGCCATAAGACCCGGAGACCGCGTGATCATTTGCGACGACCTCCTCGCGACCGGCGGCACCGCCGCCGCCACCGCGAAACTCATCCAGCAACTCGGCGGCAAGGTGGAGGGCGCAGCTTTCGCCGTCGAGCTGAAATTCCTGAATGGCCGCAAAAGGTTGCCCGGCCTGGACGTTTTCTCCCTGATTCAATACGACAAGTAAGCCTTTTCATTGTAGGGGTGCAGCACTGCTGCGCCCCACTCGCCCCGGCGTCAGATGTGAGAAGTTCGGGCTGGAAATCTAAGGGGAAACGAACTTCAAAAAGGACGTTATTTCGACTTGCGCTGGCGGAGCACCTCGAACAGAACGACGCCGGCGGCAACGGAAACATTGAGCGATTTCACCGGGCCAGTCGTGGGCAGTGAAACCACGAAGTCGCAGCGCTTGCGTGTCAGTTCGTGCAGGCCCTGGCCTTCTCCGCCTAAAACAATTCCAACGGATGACGTGTAGTCCGCTTCCGTGTAGATCTTATCGGCGCTTTCATCGAGGCCGATGAGCCAGTAGCCCGCTTCCTTCAATTCCTCCATCGTGCGCGCAAGATTGGTGACCTTGGCCACCGGCAGGTGAGACAGCGCGCCCGCCGATGCGCGGGCCACCGTGTCCGTCAGCCCCGCGGCTCGCCGCTCCGGAATCACCACGCCGTGCGCGCCCGCCGCGAGCGCCGTGCGAATGATGGCCCCCAGGTTGTGAGGATCCTCCACGCCGTCGAGCAGCACGATGAGCCCTTTGCCTCCGTGGCCAGCGCCCTCGTTGGCAGCAGCAAGGATTTCGTCGAGGGTTGCTGCGGCCCGCGGCGCTGCCAGCGCGACCACACCCTGGTGGTCTTTCGAATCGGCCAGGCGGTCGAGTTGGCTGCGGTCCTCGAAGCGCACCGAAATATTGCGCCCGCGTGCCAGTTGCACGATTTCTTCGACGCGCGTGTCCTGCCTGCCGCGCGCGATCACGATGCGGTCAAACGCGCGGCCCGCTTCGAGCGCTTCTCTCACCGCATGGATTCCCGTTAGCCTATCCATTCTTCCTAAACCGCTGGCCCTTCCTCGCAACGCGCTGTAGCCGCCCTCTTCAGAGGGCGGGGTTTAGATGAGACCCCAGCACACTCATAACGCCGGAGCTAGACTGATCCACCTCGCCGCTGCACCTCCAGACGCGGGCACAGAAGGTTAATCCAGCGCCGCGCAAAATTCGAGTATCCGCTCGCGCGCCGGCTTCACCGGCATCGCAAACGAAAGCCCCGTCGCTTCATCCAGCAGCAAAATAACGCGATCGAGTTCGCCTTCGCCTGCGCGCCCGGCAAGCGCCAGGCGGATGGGATGAAACAGCTCGCGCCCCCGAAGATCGAGGTCGTCTTTGAGGCAACTGATGATCTGTTTGAAGCGCTCCGATGTGAGCGGCGCGCCCTCCAGAAGCAGCAGCGCGAGTTGGCGCAGCACGTCACGCGCCCCGTAGCGCGATAGCACCGCGTGCGTGTCCACTTTCACGAGCAGCTCGGCGGCATCGTAGTGAAAGATGAGACACAGGAGATCGGCGAGGGCGTTTCGGTCCGCGGCATGCGATCCGAGCAGGGCAGCGGCCCGTTCGCACCAGGCAATTTGCCCCGCGGAGGGCTCTGCTGCCAGCCAGCCCCGCTCGCGAAGAATCTCCGCAACATCCTTGGCGGTAAACGCCTTGACGCTGACTACTGGTGCGCCCGGTTTTTCCTCGGAAGCCATCGGATGAATTCTATCGTAGGCAGCGCCGGATGTTCTTCGCGCGGCGCAATTCAGCGTTGCACGAGCGTCGCAATCACATGGCACGCGAGGGCTTCGCCGCGGCCGACCGCGTCCACGCCTTCGTTCGTTTTTGCTTTCAGGTGAATCTTTTCGGGCGAGACCCCCAGAGCACGGCCCAACGCCTCACGCATCTTCGGGAAATGCGGGCCCAGCTTCGGCTTCTCCAGGATCACCACGGCGTCAACGTGCGCGATGGCCAGGTGTTTTTCGTCGAGCAGCTTCTTCGCGTGCTCCAAAAAAACCAGGCTGTTGGCGCCTTTCCACTTCGGATCGGTGTCCGGAAAATGCGTTCCAATATCGCCAAGTCCTGCGGCGCCCAGCAACGCATCACACAACGCATGCGCCAGCACGTCCCCGTCGGAATGGCCGACCGGACCCTTTTCGAACGGCAACTCGATTCCGCCGACAATGAGTTTGCGTCCCTCTGCCAGCCGATGCAGGTCGTATCCGATGCCGCAGCGCACGCTCATTGCTTCTGGCGCTCACATTCCAGATAGAAGCGGGCTAGTTCCATGTCCGCGGGCTTCGTGATTTTGATGTTGCGTTCCGAGCCGAGGACCACGTGAACGTCGTGCCCCAGCCGCTCGATAAGTCCCGCTTCGTCCGATGCGCTGACCCCGTCGGCCTGCGCCCGTGCGAAGGCTTCCTTCAAAAGTTTTGTCGAAAAAGCTTGCGGCGTCTGCGCCAGCACCACCCGCTCGCGCGGAATCGTGGCGGTAATCAGCGCGACATCTTCCGGCAGGCTGGCGCGCTTCACTTCTTTCACCGTGTCCATCGCCGGAATGCCCAGTATCGCCGCCTGGCAGCGCCGCGCTTCTTCAATCACCCGCGTGATCTGCTCGCGCGTGACGAACGGCCGCACCGCATCGTGCACCAGCACGATCTCCGTATCGTTCGAAACTTCTTCCAGCGCCCGCGCGACCGAATCCTGGCGCGAGTCGCCACCCCGCACCACGCGCACCTTCTGCTTAAACTTCTCCGCGCGAATCTGTTCCTCAAGCCGGGCGACTCCGTCTCCGCGCGTGGCCACGATGATTTCGGTGACCAGTTCGCACGCGGCAATCCGCCGCAGGCTGAGAATTACGATCGGTACGCCGTCCAGCTCCAGGAATTGCTTCGGAGTGTCGGCGCCCATGCGGGTGCCCATACCAGCGGCGGGAAGAATGGCAGCTATGCGGCTCATGTAAAGTGTGACCGCACACAGCGGTCAACGTATCATTTGCAAACCTTAGAGTGTACATCAAGCGGCAGGCAGAGGTGAAACCTATGGAGTGCGGCGGCTTGTTTACCCTGAGCCTCGAAGGGCCGCCACCGTTACGGTGAAATCCCGGCGCCAAACGGAAACGAAGCGTGCATCCAAGTGGGCCAAAAAGCGGGAACACCCCGCTCCACAATCAGTCCACGTCAGTCTCTGGAAAGATGGTGCGCGGGCCGCGATCCAGCGGAGCCGGGTCCGCCACACGGCCGCCGTTCTCATTCCGCGAAGCTCCGGCCGCAGCCTGTCGCGCCAGCGGGCCTGTTTGCTCCGCACGATCGTCCATGCGGCCAAAAATCATCTTCCCCGCGGTGGTCTGATGAACGGAAGTCACAATCGTATCGACATTCTTGTTGATAAATCGTCTTGCTCCATCGACGACCACCATCGTGCCGTCGTCCAGATACGCAACGCCTTGATTGGCTTCTTTCCCTTCGCGCAATATAAATACGCGCATGGGCTCACCGGGCAGCACCACGGGCTTCAAAGCATTCGCCAGCTGGTTGACGTTCAGCACGGACAGCCCCTGAACCGTGGCTACCTTATTCAAATTGAAATCATTCGTGACGATCTTCGCTCCCATCCGGCGTGCCAGCTCGATCAGTTTGTGGTCCACCTCTCCAGCTTGCGAAGCGTCATGGTCGAGAATGCGAACTTCGACTCCGGGCATCTTCTGAATGCGCTCCAGCACGTCGAGCCCGCGCCGGCCGCGCTGCCGCTTCAGTCCATCCGAGGAATCCGCGACGAGCTGCAACTCGCGCAGCACGAATTGCGGCACGATCAGCGTGCCGTCAATAAATTGCGCGTCGCAAATATCCGCGATGCGCCCGTCGATCAGCACGCTGGTGTCCAGCAGCTTCAACGACCCAGGAGCCTCGGCGCGTCCCGCGAACAGCTCTCCGATTGTCTTAAGATGCAGCTCGCCGCCCTTTTCCGAGCCAAGTACGAATCCGAGATAGCTCAAGCCGAAAAGCGCCGAAAATTCGAGTAATGACTTTGTAGGTTCAGGCACGGCAGTGCGGGAAACCACCAGAGTGACGAGGACCGCCGCAGACATCCCCAAAATCCCGCCGAACGCGCCTCCTAGCAAGCCGCTCACCGCCGCCCGGCGGAACCGCAACTCCGCCAGAAAAACTACGAGCGCCACCAAAAATCCCACGCCCGCAGCCGGCAAGCCGTGAAGATGGAAAGGTCCGAGCGTGTAGCAGAGCACGGTGGTGGACGCGGCTAAGAACGCGCGCGCGGCCCAGAAATCCCACGCGATCCCCGGCGTGCGCAATGCCCGCGGAGTCATTCGACCAGATCGCGATGCGGAGAAACCTGTAGATGAGGAAAAAGCAACCGTGCGAGAAGGTTCTTCCTCAGGAAGAAATCGGCTCATACGACCTCACAGGACTTGCATAATCACTGCAAAATCGGTGCCGCCTGCCCGCCAGAGCGAGGGACAAACGCTTGTGCGGGATAGAACCTAGTTACGTTCTGGAGCTGTATATACTACCTCGATGGGTACGGCGTCAAGGATTTCCAATCATTCTACAAATCGATAGCAACAATCGTTATTCGTCCTAATGGGCGGTAACCGTGCGTCACGAAATGTACAGGCGCGGAACGCGCTGGCTCACCGCGCACAGCAGATCCGAGGTGACCGTGCCGATGCCGCGGGCCACCTGGTTTGCGGGATGCGTGTGCTCGCCATCCACACCATAGACTGTCACCACGTCGCCGATTTCGGCTCCCGCAACGTCGGTAACGTCCACCATGGTCACGTCCATGGAAACGATGCCCACAATCGGTGCCAGCTTGCCACGCACCAGAACGCTGCCTCGATTGCCCAGCGAGCGGTGGATGCCGTCGCCGTAGCCGGCGGCGAGCACGGCAATCACCGAGGGGCGCTGCGCGACGAACTTGGCGCCGTATCCCACGCCGGCGCCTGCGGGAATGCTGCGCAGGCTGATGATGCGCGTGCGCAAACTCATGACCGGTTTCAGCGGCAGGCGGCGTTCCGCTTCGTTGCGCTGTTCCGGCGGGTCGTATCCCGGATGGTAGCCGTACAAAATTACGCCGGGGCGCACCATGTCGGCCCAAGTCTCCGGCCGCACGGCGATGGCCGCGCTGTTCGCCAGGTGCACGATGCCGGGATCGACGCCCAGCTTGCGCAGGCGCTCCAGCGCCACGAAGAAGTGTTCTTCCTGCTCACGCGTCTGCTCGCCTTGCGGCGCCGGTGAAAACGCTTCCGAGGACGCGAAGTGCGTCAAGATGCCGCCGAGGTGCAGATGCCGGCACTTCGCCAACTGCCCGGCGAAGCAGTCCACATCGCTTGGCAAGATGCCCAGGCGGTTCATTCCGGTGTCCATTTTCAGGTGAAAAGAAAACGGCTTGCGGCTCGCGCGTTTTGAAGCCGCCTGATTGAGAGCGTGGAGTTGCTCGCAGCGGTGGACCACCGGTGTGAGGTCGTGCTTGAGAAGGCTGGCTTCTTCCCCGGGCCAGAAACTCGTGAGCACCAGAATCGGCTTGCGCACTCCAGCTTTGCGAACCGCAATGCCCTCGGATGTGCAGGTCACGCCGAACCAATCCGAGCCAGCCTTCTCGAGGATTTTCGCCACCTGCGGCCCGCCATGGCCGTAGCCGTTGCCCTTCACGATGGACAGCACCAGCCGCGGTGTCGGGCGCTTCTCGTCCGCGGGATTGACGTAGTCCCGGATGGCGCGAAGATTGTAGGTCAGAGCGGAAACGGATACTTCCGCCCAGACCGGGCGTCCCTCGACTTTCGCGTAGTTCTTTTGCTTGCGTGGCATAGGTTTCCCGAAGAGAAAAATAGTGTACGACATCCGCGCGGTTCGGGCCGAAACACCGCGCGGATGCCGCGTGAAAGACAACACCCCGATGGAAAGCAATTGCGAAGCCACGGTGCGGGGAGTGGCGTGCGTAGCCGTGCGCCGCGTAAATCCTTGAGCGGGCAAGGGTATGTGACCGCGCACGATTTGCGCGTTGGCGAGCCGACGTTGGCGCGGTGTGGAAGTTGGGACGCGCTGCCTCCCACGGACCACGTTGGGACGGGGTTTGCGGACGGAATGCGGACCGTGGTACCCCCCACCCCGGGGGGATGTTGCATGAATATCATTCTAAAAGGGTTATAAAAAGGTATGTTGGAAGTTGTTGAAAACAAAGGGCGGTTTTGCCCACTGATGGTCGATTGCATGGAGATGAAGGTGGGAAAACATGGAGATGGAGAGTCACCCTCCCCCCTGTTCTTGTAAGTGCTGATTCTAAAAATGTTAGAGGGGCGCAGGGCGTAAGTGTTGATTCCAGTTGGGTTAAAGTCCTTTGTTTTGATACAGATTCGTGGAGTCGTGTAAGTGCGGATTCTGCAGGAGTTAGCTGGGGTGACCCGAGAGGCGGTTGGCGAAGACACAGATACACATCCTTATGCGTCCTCCGCGCAACATGGTAATGATAACATAACAGTAACAGAAGTCAAGGGATATCTTGCAGGACTGTAAGTGGCTTAGAAACTAGAAGGTAGAAGGCAGAAAACGGTCCGAAAGGAGGCGAATTCGCTCTTGTGACCTATAGGTTACACTGAACACGTTATCGAAGTTTGCCACTAGGCCAGCTGAGGAAGAGCTGAATCCGATGAAACGTAAAGCCAGTATCTCCCACGATGAGGCCATCGTCCGGCGACTGCGGAAGAATCCGGAATTTGTGGCTGAGTATCTCAAAGCGGTATTGGAAGATGAGGACGAGCCCCGCGTTCTGCTCAT
>JBGOVR010000134.1:0-12406 GCA_041478205.1 Candidatus Acidiferrum sp. | reverse complement strand
GTTAAGCGGTTAAGTGCTTTTGGGTGGCTTTGTCGGGGTTAAGCAGTTCAATTCTATTCCGGGGTTTTCGGGTCTCAATTTAACTGACGTTCGTGCCGTGTGGCGGAGGGCCTTGTTGCCCGATGGGTTCGATCGAACGATCGATTACCCGGCTGTCCGCAAAAACCACAAACGGCGCGAGTCTTGCCGGGCATTTTGGGCTGAGGGGCCTGTGGCCGGTCGCGTACTGCGGTTAATACGGCACGGTGAAGGTGCCGAGGAGGAAGTTCATGAAGCGAATGGCCGTTTCCAGGTTGATCCGGCGAACATCGTTGGCGATGACCGCCGCAATCCTAGTGATGTTGTTGTGCGTGACGCCGCTCCATGCTCAAGTGGACACCGGCACCATCTTGGGCACCGTTACCGACGCTTCGGGTGCCACGGTCCACGGTGCCAATGTCACGCTCACGAACGAAGGTACCAACGCCACCCTCTCGACCGCTACGGGCTCGGATGGTGGGTACAAATTCACGCCAGTGAGAATCGGGAGCTATAAGCTCAGCGCTTCCTTCCAAGGGTTCCAGACCATCGCGCAGCGCAACGTGAAGGTCGACGTAGGTGCGGACGTAGTGGTTGATTTCAACCTCAAACCTGGCGCGGTGTCGGAGATCATCGAGGTAACCTCGGCCGCTCCCGTGCTCGAAACTCAAAACGCTTCCGTAGGCCAAGTCGTCGACTCCCGCAGCGTGGATAGCCTTCCCCTGAACGGCCGGAATTTCACATTCCTGGCCCAGCTCGCCGCAGGCGTCAACACCCCGCAAGCCGACACGCGCGGCAATGCTGCCAGCGGCGCCTTCGCCGCCAATGGCCTTCGCCCGGCGCAGAACAATTACTTGCTCGATGGTATTGACAACAATTCGGACACCGTGGACTTCCTGAACGGTACGAATTATGTCGTTCTTCCCCCAGTGGACGCGATTCAAGAATTCAAGGTTCAAACCTCGGACTTTAGCGCCGAATTCGGCCGCTCCGGTGCCGCCGTCCTCAACGCCACCGTCAAATCCGGCACCAACACTTTGCATGGCGCCCTCTGGGAGTTTTTCCGCAACGATAAGCTCGACGCCGCGGACTTTTTTGAAAACGCCGGCGGCATCAAGAAAGGTGCACTGCGCCAAAACCAGTTCGGCTTTTCCGCTGGTGGACCTGTCGTAATCCCGAAAGTGTTTAACGGCCGAAACAAAGTATTCTTCTTCGGCGATTACGAAGGACTCCGCCGGGTCCAGGGTACGGTTCTCACCGGTTCGGTTCCCGGTGTCTCGGAGCGTACCAGCGGCTACACCGACCTCTCAGACCTGATCACTGGTCAATCGGGAACCAAGACTGACGCCTTGGGTCGCACAATGCCCACCGGGACCATCCTGGACCCTGCAACCACCCGCGCCGTTGCAGGTGGATTTGTCCGCGATCCTTTCGGCACTTGCGGGTCCGCTCCGGCCGGCTTTGCCTTTACGCTCGCCGGCTGCGGCTTGAACCAGATCCCGGCCGGACGGTTGGACGCCAACGCCATCAAGCTGTTGAATCTCTATCCCCAGCCCACCAACGGCTCGCTCTTCTCAAATTTCGCCAATTCGCCGAAATTATTTGAACACCGCAACGCCTTTGACTCCCGCCTGGACTTCAACCTTAGCGACAAGAACCAGGTGTTCTTCCGATTCAGCCTGGTAGACGATCCGCAATTCATTCCCGGCATTTTCGGGGGTGTGGCCGACGGCGGTGGTTTCCAGGATGGCCCTCAGACCGCCATCGCGGAGCAGAGCGCGTTGGGCTATACCCACACTTTTTCTCCGACCTTGATTAATGAGGTGCGTGCGGGGCTCAGTTACCTCCACACCACGCGTGTTTCGCCTTCTGCCAACGATCTGACCGACATCCCCTCGCAGTTTGGCATTCAGGGCATCCCGCAGTTGATCGAAAATGGCGGACTCCCTGCTTTCGGAATCAACGGACTCCAAACTCTAGGCAGCAACGCCTTCTTGCCTTCCGACGAAGTCAGCACCACCTTCCAGGTCACCGACGACCTCACTAAAATTCTCGGCAAACATACCTTCAAAATGGGTTTTGAGTGGCAGCACGTCAAGTTCTCCACCCTGCAGCCACCTTGGTCACGCGGTGAATTCGACTATGGCAGTCGCTATACCGACATTCCCGGCGTCGGGCAGAGCAACACCGGCCGTGCGGACTTCTTGCTCACTCCGACTGCAACAACGGTACCCGGTGGGGTTGACTTCGTCGGAGGCCCCTCCAGCGTATTCGTCTCCAACATCGCCCTGACCGACAACGGAAAGGACTACTACGGCACTTACATCAACGACGACTGGAAGATTACACCCAAGCTGACCGTCAACTTGGGCGTGCGTTGGGACTTCTTTGGGCTGGTCGGGGAGCACCATGACAACCAAGCCAACTTCGTTCCTAGCGGGCCTCCGCTCGGTGGTCCGGTCTACTTGATCCCGGAGGGGAAAAACTCCGGCAACCTCTCGACCAGCTTCACGACTTTGCTCGCGAAGGACGGCATTGGGCTCAAGGTTACCAATGCTTACGGTCAGGGACTCGGGACCTCGCAGAAGACTAATTTTGCCCCCCGCTTGGGCTTCGCCTATCAGGTCAGCCCCAAGCTTGTTGCTCGCGGCGGATTTGGCATCTTCTACAACGGCTTTGAGAACCGCGGGTTTTCACCGAACATCGGCGAAAACTATCCCTTTCAGTTCCAGTTCTCCTTCTTCAATCCCGACGACAATCACCCCATCCTGTTCAAGGATGCCGCTGGCACGCCGTGCCCGACGGCAGGCCCCATTGGGAATGCGACTTTCGAGCAAGGGTTTTCTTGTACTCCGCTCGACCCGCTTTTGGTTAACGCCAAAGGCTTGGGGTTGCTCGGAATTCAGTTTGATTACATCACTCCCTACTCCATGGGTGGCAACCTTACCCTCCAATATCAACTCACTCCATCAATGTCCGTCCAGGCTGGCTACGTCACCTCCCTGGCCCGTCATTTGGAAACGTTTCCAGCGGCCAACACCGTTACCTCCATCCAAAACCGCAGCGTGGATGCCCAAACTCTGGTTCCGTTTCCGGATTTCGGACGCGGCTCGAGTTATGCGGCAACCGAGGGGAATAGCGCGTACCACTCCCTTCAGCTTAAGGCCGAAAAGCAATACGCGATGGGCTTGAATTTCTTGGCTACCTACACGTGGTCCAAGACGATGACGGATGCCGGCGACTTGCTGAACGGAGGGAGCGTTGGGGTTAACAACGGGCAGAACGGCTACCGCGCCCCCGGCGTTCCGGGTTTTGGAATCCACAGCGATTACGGTCTGGCGAGTTTCGATATTCGTAACGTCTTTCACCTCAGCGGCGGCTACGAACTTCCCTTCGGTAAGGGCAAGCGTTTCCTGTCCCAATCCTCGGGGTTTGCCAACAAGGCCGTCAGCGGCTGGAGCGTCATCTGGAGCACGACGCTTCAAGGTGGCCAACCGATTACCCTCTCTTGCCCATCCGCTACGGCATCAGGATTGGGTTGCGGTGATCTGTTCGTTGCCGGGCAAAGCCTGAAACTTGGACCGCACACCGACTCGAATGGCAAATTGAGCTTCTTTGGCAACCCAGCGGCGTTCACCCAGCCTTGTGTGCTGGGAGGCGCGGCGTCGGCCGGATGCGTTCCTTTGGCGGGTGCTGCCGCATTGGGCGGTGTCACGCAGGTGGAAGGACCGAATTTCCACCGGCTGGACTTCTCTCTCTTCAAAGACATCCAGCTCACCGAGCGCTTCCGTCTCCAATTCCGTACGGAGATCTTCAACGTTTTCAACCACCCCAACTTCAACGCTCCCGGTTTCGGCGGCAACGGCGTTGTCTCCATCTCCGGCTCCACCGACTTCACCAGCAGCAACTTTGGCGAAATCGGCTCCACTCGCGATGCTCCCTACGATCCGAGGCAGATCCAGTTCGCTTTGAAGCTGTACTACTAGCTCAGCCCGACAACTCCCCGCAGAGCGCGCGTCGAGGGCGCTCTGCGGGGAGTTTCTCTTTTGCCTTGGTCTTTCTCCCTATCCGCATGCGGTGATAACCTACGAACGTCGTGATCCCAAGAAAATTGCTCGTCCGCGCTGCGCGAGCCGTGCTTGTTAACCCTCTCGTAGGGGCGCAGCAGTGCTGCGCCCCTATCGCCCAGGCGTATCAAGCGCCGCGCCAGCGCGGTGTTTTTCTCGCCCTCCTCGCTCTCCTCGCGTGCGTGCCGCTGACGTCAGTCGGCAGCGCGCAGAAGCAGCGCCCAGATCTCGACCGCGAGTTCCAGGCGGCCGTGGCGCAATACGACGCGGGCCGCTACGCGGAAGCCGCCGCGCAACTGGAGAACCTCGTGCGCGACGTGCCGGAGAGCTTCGAAGTCCATGAGCTCTTGGGACTTGTGTATTCCGCGCAGTCCCAGGACGCCAGAGCCAACGAACACCTCCAAAAGGCCGTGCGCTTGAAGCCCGACTCGGCGCCCGCCAGAACGAACCTGGCTGCCAATCTCTCGCGGCTCGGAAAGCCGGAACTCGCCCAGCAGGAGTTCAAGAAGGCGGTCGAGCTCGAACCGAAGAACTTTGACGCCAACCACAACTTGGGTGAGTCTTACGTCCAATCCAGAAAGGTCGCCGAAGCTGTTCCCTTCCTCGAGCGCGCCCAGCGCATCGATCCTTCGTCTTACGACAACGGATACGATTTGTCTTTGGCGTATCTTTTGACGGGGCGGCTTGCGGAGGCTCGGCAGCTTGTCAGCGATCTTTTGAAACGAAAAGACACCGCGGAATTGCACAATTTGCTAGGCGAAATTGAAGAAAAAGACGGAAAATTCGTGGCCGCCGCAAACGAATTTGAAATCGCGGCGCACGCGGACCCCAGCGAGAGCAACCTGTTCGATTGGGGCAGCGAGCTGCTTCTCCACCGCACGCTCGCGCCGGCGATCGAAGTCTTCCAGCACGCCGCCGAGCGCTATCCCGCCTCGCCTCGTCTGGCGATTGGTCTCGGGATGGCTCTGTACGCTCACGGCAACTACGACGAGGCCGTCAAATCCCTGCTCCAGGCCGCCGATCTAAATCCCGCGGACCCGAGCTGCTATCTATTCCTCTCCCGAGCCTACGACAGCTCGCCGAGCCAGGCCGACGAGGTCATCCAGCGATTCCGGCGTTTTGCGGAGCTGCAGCCGCGCAATGCCCGCGCCCTGTACTACTACGCGATGAGCTTGTGGAAAGGAAAGCGGGCGCAAGATCCCAGCCTGGACCTCCATCAAATCGCATCGCTGCTGGCGGCGTCGATTGCGCTGGACCCGGCGCTGGCCGAGGCGCACCTGCAGTTGGGCAACCTCTACTCCGACCAGAGCAAGTACGCCGAGTCCATCCCGGAGTATGTGCGGTCCCTGGAACTGAACCCCGATCTTGCCGACGCCCATTACCGCCTGGGGCAGGCTTACGTTCGCACCGGCCAAAAGGATTCTGCTCAAGAGCAGCTCCAGGCCTATCAAAAAATCCGCGAACAGCACCTGGCCGATCTCGAAAAACAAAGGGCGGAAATTCGTCAATTCGTCTATGCGGCAAGAGACTCCCCTTCCGCCAAGCCGTGATTTGAGCGGCGAAGCCAGGAGTGAAAGAGTGCAAGAGGCCAAGAGTGTAAAGAGTTCGTCCTAAGTGTTCGCCGAGCACGAGGCACCCCCCCCTCCTCCCCTACCCCCGTATGTTTTTGTGCAACGATATGATTCCATGGCAATTAACTCATCGTGTGATACAACGATATGATTCTGAAGGGGATAGCGGCTCGGACGCTTTTGGTGTTGGTTTGAGACACCAATACCCCCCACCCCCCGGGGTATGTCGTATGAGTTTGAAAGGAAAGGATTTGCAAAAAGGTATGTTGGAAGTTGTTGAAAGTAAAGGGGCGATTTGCATCGGAATTGCACAGGGATGCGATGGTCAGGGTTGAAGGGGCGGTTCGGGGGCGGGTTGGTCACGACAAACACACGCAATGATAGCACGATAAGTACTATATGTCAAATGATATCTTGCATAGGCCGCGTTTGGCGACTCGCTGGAGCAGCATGCGGACCGGTAAAAAGATTCGGAAGGCAACCGAGACAGTGAGATACTAGCCGGCAAAGGGAGTGCGATGATGGACTTAAGAGCGGAAAGCGTGATCGTTCAGGATGCGGACATCTTAAGTGGGGAGCCCGTATTTCGGGGAACGCGTGTCCCGTTTCAGGCCCTGCTGGACTACCTGGAGGGTGGAGACACGCTTGACGAGTTTCTCGAGCAGTTCCCCGGAGTGAGCCGAGCGGCTGCGGTGGCGGCGCTGGAAGAGGCCAAGGCCCTGTTGCTGGCACGATTCGGCCGATGAGGGTTTTGCTGGACGAATGTGTGCCGATGGGTCTGAGCCCAGCCTTGCGGGAACAGGGCTACCAATGCGATACAGTGCGAGAGGCGGGGTACGGAAGCAAAAAGAATGGCGAGCTGCTCAAGCTAGCTGAGGACAAATGGGACGTTCTGCTCACCGTTGATAGAAACATAAAATATCAGCAAAACGTGGCGGGCAGGAAAATAGCCATTTTGATTCTTCGGGCAAAGTCGAACCGTCTACCGGATGCCCTGAAACATCTTCCCGCCTGCCTCGAAGCGCTCCGAACCATTCGGCACGGACAGATCATGGAAGTTGGCGAATCATAAAATCCGGCATGGCTAGACCACGATGGTCTGGCCGGGACGAGTGATGTCGTATGATTCGTACTCTCTGCTAGTGTCGAGGATGGTCAATCGGTGTCCGTTCGAGAATTTGAGCGCCAGGGTTCCATTCTCGTGGCTCTTGAAGCTTTCTATCGTGGCGCCTAGAAGCGCCAGCGTACGGGCCGCGATCTGCGCGGCACCGGGCTCGGGTTTCCAAATCCATTCAGCTTGCCCATCGAAGTAGCTAAACTGACTTTGGACAGAAATCCTCACGTCTTCGTCGAATCCGAAGATGATCTGGTAGACGCCGACCGCTACCTGACCGACTTCTCGGTGATTTAGAAAGCTTCAGATTGATGTCCTTCCTAAGTCCGTACATGCATGCTCCCTAGAGCGGGGTTTGGGTTTTGGCCGGTGGGGCGGTTCCTCCGGTTGACGGAAAAGTGGGGCGCCCGTTCGGATTGTAGATGGTCCGTGGTTGCAATGAAGTTTACTCTAAACCCGGCTCTTTCATTTTGAGCACCCCCTCTCTGTTAGTATTTTGGTGACTTAATACCTGCGCTAGACTCATGGTTATGAGAATGATCCTCTCGCTTCTACTGGTTGTTTGTGTCGGCCTCGGCTTGTCCGCGTACTGGCAGGCCGGCGCACTGCGACAGCAACGCAAGCAGGTTCAGCAACTAAGTGCAAAGTTGGAGTCGGAGTCAAAGACCGCCCTGCTCGACCTTCAGGAAAAGTGCGCGAAGCAGGCCCGTGAAGAGTTCAAGAACTACTGGCAAGACAGTGAGGGGGCTGACTTCACTAACCACTACAACGCGAAACTAAATAGATGCTTCATCCGAGTTCAATATATCGACACCAGAACGGTGCGGGGGACCATCTTCAACTACAGCGAGGTGTTCGATGCCTTTGAGCGCAAGGTCTATGCCCAATGGGATTGGCACACCGAGAAGGACAAGAAATACTGGCAGGTTCCGCCCACCGAGTGCAAGGTCACCCTCCCGTCGGGAGAACAAATCTGTCGCTCATCCGACGAGTACGATTCGCTAGTCAAGCAACTCATGGAGTGAGGGGTACCCACACCCCAACGCAGCAAGAGACCAGGACGATGATCACCGACACCGAAAAAGCAAAGCTAAGATTCGAACTGGCCAACGCGAACGTACAGTCGATAGGCCGCGCACAGGGCCTCTACGTCACAGCCTTGCTCACATACATCTGCCTCGTGTGGGGTCTCTTCTTCGTCGGTAGCAATGAAGTTTCCGTTCACCTCGGATGGGTGGACCTTAAGGTGGATGGCGTCTGGAGAATCACTCCGTTCGTTCTGTTGGTTCTTACGCTCGCCTATATAGGGACCGTGACGGCAGTCGTGCCCGCTTTTACTCAGCTCCGTGAGGCGGAAAAGGAATTGTTTGGTTCGCAAGACCAGTCGTTTTTCGGATTCGACACGCATAAGAACATAGTCGACTATATTGCTCTCTTGCAGATTTGGCCCAGCGGGAAGACTCGCAAGCCGACGGACGACGGCGACACGAAATCGTTCTCGCGCCGTCTCCATCACCTCATCTTGCCCGGTTTGTTCCTGTGGAGTGCCTTCACAAGCTACTGGGCAGTTCACGAGTTGTCTAAGCTTGAGTCCTTTCATCGCGCTGCTTTGATTTTCGGGTGGGGTTGTTTCGCACTGCAAGCCGCCTATTCGTTGCGTCCGCTAGGGCGCTTTCTTTGGCGATTTTTCGGTGCGAAGCGATCAAGTGATGTATACAACTGAGCTAGAGCCGTGCCCCAGGCGCCGATTTTGCGTCTGCGGATTATGTAGCCCTGCCTCAAGGAAAAAATCGAAGAAAACCCCCCGCCCTCAAAAACCGAGGACGGGGCACCCGGGCAAGAAGAAGGCAGAAACTGGAAAGCGGAAAGAAAAAGGGACGGCTACGGGCGCTTGACTTCGGTGGTGGCGGGGCGTAGGTTACGCTAAGCGTTGCGTTTCCAATGACCTACAAGTTGCCATCGCAGGTTGCTACAGGTCCCGATCAACGGGCGGGCGAGGCCGGTCCTTCGGGGCTCAGGACCGGTCCTTCGTCCCTCAGGGTAAACGGGCGCAGCGTGCTGCGCCCCTACAACGAGATCGCTCGGCAACTGGCGTTCACGCGGCGCGATTTTTTGCGTGCGGCGGCGGGGGTGACGCTGGGGAGTGCGCTGCTGCACTCGCCGATGGCGCTGGCTGGAGCGGCTCTGAAAAAAAGGAAGGTGGTGGTCATCACGTTTGGGGGTGGGGCGAGGGACCAGGAAACTTTTGCTCCCGAGGGGCAGGAGAATATTCCGCACCTGATCCACGAACTGATTCCGCAGTCGAGTTTTTTTACGCAGGTGGTGAACCGGGGAATCCTGGGCCACTATGTGGCTACCGCAAGCCTGGCAACCGGCGTATATGAGACGGTCAACAACTTTGCTTCCCTTCCCCCGGAACACCCGACAGTGTTCGAGTACTTCCGCAAAGATTTGAAACGCCCCTCGTCCGATGCGTGGGTGGTTGCGCCCAGCAACGGCTTCAACAGAATCGGAGAAAGCAATCACCGTTCTTATGGCGCGGGACTTGGCGCGCGCGTGATTCTGCCGAAGCATCTGTTGACGGCGGCAACGTCGGGCGGCGGCAGCGACTACGAACATTTGCTGCGGGACAACTACGAGACGCCGTTCTACACGCCGCAACTCGGGGGCAGCGAGTTTGAATTGCAGCAATTGGGGATGATGCTGAAGCTTTCGGTGGACGACTTCAAGGCCCATGCGCGGACGTTGTCCAGCCCCGACGAACTTTCCGTGTATATCGCGCGCCGGTTGATGCGGGAAGTCGCGCCCAGCCTGCTGTGGATCACCATGCACGATATCGATATCGCGCACGCCGGGGCGTACTCGCTCTATATTGACGGCATCCGGCGCACCGACCGGCTGTGCGCGGACCTGTGGAAGACGATCCAGAGCGAGCCGGAATACGCCGACAAAACGACGCTATTCATCCTGCCGGACTTTGGCCGCGACTCGGACGATGATTCCGGCGGGAACGGCTTTCAGCATCATCGCACCGGCGACGCCATCTCTCGGACAACTTGGATGATGGCCATGGGCGCGGGCGTTCGCGAAGGCGTGGTTTACGACCGGCCGATGGAGTCGGTCGATCTGGTGCCGACGCTCGGGTCGATGCTGGGATTTTCCGCTTCGTTCGCACAAGGCAAGCCGATCGCGGAACTGTTGTAGGTAGTCGCCTATGCTTCCACTCGATCTCAAGCCGGAGCAGTTCAATGGCTATCCGCCGGAGGCCAGAAAACTGGTCACGAACTACCTTGGAGCGCTGCAACGGCTGCCGCTGAGTTTTTTGCCCAGCCTGCTGCGCGAGGCCGTGGACTACGATTTCAAGTTTCCCGCGGAACGCAAGGCGCTGGAGAAGGAGCTTGCGAATCTGAGTTCCCTTTCCGCGGAACAGATGAAGGATTGGTTTCAGGGATTCGCGCAAATCCGTATTTCCGCCGCGCTCGAACAATTCGATTGGGTGAATGGGCCGGCGCAGTTTGTGGAGCAGCTATCGGCGCACCTGTGGACGACGCATCAGGTGGATGCGTTCCGTGTGGCGGCGACCGCTTACGCGGAGCGTTTGCGGGCGGCGGTGCCGCCAGAAGCGCCAGCGATGCCCCGGCTGGGAATTACGGTGATTGGCCAGGGCGTGACTACACATCAAGAGACCCTGTTTCGTAAGCTGCGTCCACATGGCGCGTACTTCAGCCGCGTCCAGCCGGAAAATGGATTGAAGCTGCTGCTGGATGCGGTGGCGGCACGAGCCAAAGCGCATCCCGTGGCTCACGGGCACTGGTACATCGATGGCGGGCAGGAGGCGGAGTACGACCCTGCGCTGACGTGCGTCTCTTACCACGCGCTAGAGCCAGCGCGCGCGGCCTTGTCAGCCAAGATGCGCGCGGAAATCGAACGGCCGGGCATGGGGCCCGAGGCGCTGCGCACGATCCTAGCGCAGATGCGTCCCGCGGATCTTGGTTTGGATCGGGGCACGGATGCAAGTGCAGGCAAACCCGGGGACGCAGTGCTGGATCGCTTCCAAGTCAAGCTGCTGACGGAAGGATCTGGAACGCAGGTTTTCAGCACGACTTTCGCGCAATGGGCGGCACGCGAGGCGCTGCGACGTGCGCAGCCGCTCACGCTGCTGGTCCGCTTCGCTCCGCGACAACGACAGAAGCCCATGAACGAGATGCTGTCTGGGAGCAGCGGCCATGCGGAACTCGATCCTATCGGCTCCCTGATCGATGCCGATCTCGGAGCGTACTACAACTGGCTGAACCAGCAACGGCTGCCGGGAGCGGAGCAAGCGTCGTTCCTGGTGTGGTTCGAGAACCACAGCGAAGCGGTGGCTATTGGTCCGTCCATGCCTCGCGGGACCGAGTCAACTACAGTGGCCGATCTCCAGGGGCTGCTTTCTTGGATGACCTGAAGAGTCTCAAAAAATAATTTAGAGGAGAGAAGAATGTCGAAGATTCGACGGCGATTTGGGTTAAACGCTTCACTTTGGTTAAGCGTTACACTTTGTGCGGCAGCAATGATCGGCCTTTTGGTACCGCTGGCTGTGCAGAGCGAAAGCCCTGTGCCGCAGCCGCCAGCGATCCTGCTGGGAACCGCGTGGTATCCCGAGCAATGGCCGGAGTCCCGGTGGGACGCGGACCTAACGCTGATGCAGCAAGCCGGCGTGCGCATGGTGCGCGTGGGGGAGTTCGCGTGGAGCCGCATGGAACCCAGCGAAGGCCACTACGATCTGGATTGGCTGGATCATGCCATCACCGCCGCCGCCAAGCATGGCATCTACACTGTTCTCGGCACGCCCACACCAACCCCACCCGCATGGCTCACGCAAAAGTATCCAGAGACTCTGCGGATGAACGAGAACGGCCGCCGGGACGAGCATGGCAACCGGCAGCAATTCAATTTCGCCAACCCCAAATACCGCGAACTGACGCGCAAGATTGCCGAGCAGATGGCCAAGCGCTTTGGCCACAATCCCTGGGTGCTCGGCTGGCAAATCGACAACGAGTACGCCGACGAGTCTTACGATCCCGAGACAAAAGCACAATTCCAGCAATGGCTGAAAGCGCGCTACGGAACTCTCGACAATTTGAATGCTCGCTGGACCACGGCGTACTGGAGTGAAACGATTTTCGATTGGAGCCAGATTCCGATTCAGACCAAATACGGCAATCCGGGCCTGCTGCTGAGTTGGAAGCGCTTCGTCAGCGATACCTGGCGGAGCTATCAGAAGAATCAGTTAGACGTGATTCGCGCGAATTGCGATCCCAAGCAATTTATTACCACCAACATGATGGGTTGGTTCGACGGCTACGACCACTACACCGTGAGTCAGGACCTGGATTTAGCCGCGTGGGACGACTACGTGGGCAAAGGCCACTTGGATCCGGCGGTGAACGGTGCGGCGCATGATTTGACGCGGGGATTCAAGCGCAAGAATTTCTGGGTGATGGAGACGCAACCTGGATCCGTCAATTGGGCCCCGAATAACAATTCCCTCGACAAGGGCGAAGTGCGCGCGATGGCGTGGCACGCGATCGGACATGGCGCGGATACCGTGAGTTACTGGCAGTGGCGGAGCGCACTCAACGGGCAGGAGCAATATC
>JBGOVR010000026.1:0-40360 GCA_041478205.1 Candidatus Acidiferrum sp. | reverse complement strand
CCTTCGATGCCACGGGCTACACGCCGAATAAGGCACCAGATATCATCCTCAAGGCAGCTGCTGATCCGGGATGGGGCCACTACGAACTGTTTGGCATCATCAGCACCTTCCGCAACAGGATCTATCCTTGCGCGACGGTCGGTACCACGGCCGGCAACCTTCCCAAACCGGTGACTCCGGTCGTAGTTGCCTGCTCGGACGGAACCACCGTACCCAGCGCTACCGGCGCCTTCAACGACACACGCACCGGCGGCGGCATGGGCGGCAACCTGCGCGTCCCCTTGTTTGCAAAGAAGCTCGACGTCGGCCTCAGCGCCGTGGGCGGTGACGGCATTGGCCGCTATGGTTCCGCCCAGCTTGCCGACTTGACCGTCCGCCCTGACGGCACAGATGCTTTGATTCGCACCGTACATGGACTTGGTACCCTGGAGTTTCATCCGAGTCCCAAGCTGGATATCTACTTTAATCTCGGCTCCGAGTACGCTTGGCGCGCGGCCTACGTCGGCTACACCACCATCGGGGTTACCAATACGCCGGCGATCCCGGCCACGGCCACGACGCTAGCCATTCCAGCGACGTCGGCAACGTCCATAAAGCTCAACCAAATCGGCGGCTACGGTTCGCCGTTTGCCAACAACAGTCAATGCAGCCTAGAGAAGGCTCCCACCGGCTCCTTCACCCCGTCCGGCGGCGGGACCTGCGCGGGCGACATCCGCGTCATTACCGAGGGCACCATCGGCTTCTGGCACAAGTTCTACCAGGGTCCGAAGGGCGGCTTCCGCTGGGGCATCCAGTACTCCTACTTCACCAAGAGCGGCTGGTCCGGCAACAACAACGTACCCGCAGCAGTGGGTGCCTCACCCAAGGCCGTGGACAACATGGTGTGGACGTCCTTCCGTTACTACATTCCCTAGTCGATCAGTACAGTGCGATCCGTCCTCCCCTGAGGCGGAAAAGGGGCAGTCCTTCACCGGACTGCCCCTTTTGTTTTTCGCGCCCGGGTTACAAACGGTAGAACGAAGGCACAGTGGATTTCGGCGTTTCCGACGTACCTGGCGGCAGAAGTAACCTCATTCGCCGTCTTGATTCTATTTTTCGTGCACCTCCACGGAAGCGCCAGAGCGAATGGAATCTGTAGCGTTGCGGACGACGATGTCACCAGCTTGCAGACCTCCGAACACTTCTGTTTTCCCATTCACGGTCACGCCAGTCTTCACGTCAATCCATTCTGCCTTTCCTTGTTGAACCCGAATCACAAATGTCCGCTGCAGGTCGGTCGTGACGGCTGGCGCGGGCACAAACAGCGTTGGGTAAGATCGCTGAATGGGCCACTCGACACTTGCAAATGAACCGGGTGTGATCTGAGCTTCGGCATTGTGAAAATCGAGCTCCACTTGCATAGTTCGAGTGTTCTGGTTGATATCGTGCGAGATCCGTGCGATTGGAGCGTGGTATGTGCGTTCCGGATATGCAGGCACTCTGAAAGTGACCTTCTGGCCCTCTCGAACTCCCGCTGCGTACGCTTCCGGCACGGGAACGGCCACGCGCAAGCGACCTATGCTTTCGATTCGGACGATGGGCTGTGCACCGGCCTGGCCCGATGCGGGTCCCACAAGGGCCCCTGGATGCAGGTTCCGCTGGGTCACCACGCCGTCAAACGGAGCCCGGATTTCCAAATAGGACTCCAACTGCGTCACGCTGCGCAAACTATCGCGTGCCGCCTGCACATTATTTGAAGCGGCCTCTACCTGTGCGTTGTCTGCTGCCGCCGCTTGTTCGGCAACCAGCAGATCATTACCTGCAATAACTCCGGGCGTCTTTGCAGCCGCCGCTAAGCGCAGATAGGTTCCGTGGTCGGAGGCGAGCTTCGCCTGTGCAGCGGCGAGTTGTGCCTGGGCACTATGCACGTTGGCCTCCGCTTGCGTGCGCTGTGCGATTAGCTCTGGAGCCGAAAGGCGGATGATGATCTCACCGGCATGGACACGAGATCCGCGATCAACGAGGATCGTATCGATAAATCCGGTAACCTTCGGGTAGACATCCACAGCCTCGTACGGCATGATCTGGGCAGGAAGAGTCAGCGTTGTATCCAACTTTTGGGATTCGACCGATGCAACCGCGACCTGCTGAGGAGATCCGGCATTGGCTGACTGACTGGCCTGAGACTGTTGGACGACCGAATTGCCGCAGCCGGCAAGAATGAGGCTGAAGACAAGGACTACGAAAAGCGGTCTCACTGTGAAGCCTCCGATGTTGCCGAATGCGGGCTATCCGGGTCATCAGGATCGAGCGAGGGCGAGATAAGAGAAGCACGTCTCTGAACGAGGCCGAAAACCGTCGGCAGGACCAGCAGTGTGGCTGCGGTCGCGGCGATCAGTCCACCAATGACCGCCCGGCCAAGCGGCGCAGTCTCCTGGCTGCCATGTCCAATCGCGAGTGCCATCGGAATCATTCCGGTGATCATGGCAAGGCTGGTCATCAGTACGGGACGCAGGCGCTCGCCCGCGGCATTTCGCACGGCGGTTTGTGCATCCGCTCCGTCCCTCCTGTTCTTTTCGGCGAAAGTCACCAACAAAATCGCGTTCGCAACGGCGACGCCGATGGCCATAATTGCGCCCATGAAGCTTTCAAGGTTTAGGCTCGTCCCCGTGACCAATAGCATGAGGACGACGCCCGTAAGCACGGCGGGAACGGTGGACAGAACGATCAGCGAGAGCCGGATGGACTCGAAATTCGCTGCAAGTACCAGCAGGATGATAAAGATGGCCAGGGCAAGCCCTATGCTCAGGTTGCCGAAGATCTGCCGCATAGCGCTCGCCTGGCCGCGCACCTGAGCGGTTACGCCGCGCGGGGGGCTGCCAGCCCGTGCGATCGCCTGGTCGATGTCGGAAGCTGCGCGGCCTAGGTCGCTCTTCGCAAGATTGGCGGAAAGGCCAATCATCCAAAGTCCGTTCTGGCGGTCGAGTTCACCCGGTACGCTCCCGGCGCGCACGGTAGCCACGTCGCTGATGAGCGGGTCCGCTCCGGTAGTGCTCGCAACGGGTATCGTCTCGATATCCTTCACGGAGGTCATTTGTGCCTGCGGCACCTGCACCTGCACCTGGTAGCTCACACCGGATTTCGGATCACGCCAGTAATTGGGAGACACGAAGCGGCTTGAGGCGGTTGCCGATACAACCGCCTGCCCAACCTGATCCGCAGTCACGCCAAGCTGTCCGGCCAATACACGATTTATGTGGACGTCGACGGAGGGGTAATGAAGCGGCTCTTCGTATCCGAGATCACGCAGTTCGTTTATTTGCGCAAGCTCCTGCCTAACCCGTTCCGCGTAGCTCAACACGTCGTTGTACTGTGGTCCGGTGGTTGCTACCTCAATCACCGAAGGCGTGCCGAAATTCAGCGTTTGACTGATTAGATCGCCGGGATCGAAAGAGAAGTGTGATCCCGGGAATTGTTGGAGCAAGGTGCTTCGAAGTTTTTCCTCCAAGTCGCGAAGAGAGATTGATGCGCCAGGGCGAAGCGCGACGTTCATGACCGCTTCTTGCGGCCCGCTCGTCCAGAGAAACACCGCATTGATCGGATAAGACGAACCTTGGGTGCCCACGTAGCTCAGAGTAAGTGCAACGTTGCCAGGTCCGGCCTCGCGATTAATAATGTCGAGCACGCGCCGCGCCAGGTCCTCGGTTACCGAAACGCGCGTGCCATCGGGGGCATCAAACCGCAGCCGGAATTGATTTGCCGCCGCGGAAGGGAAAATTTCTCGCGAGAGTCTCGGCCCGACCAGGAGTAACACGGCGATTGCCACCACCGAATACACGCCCAGCAGCAGTGCCGGATGGCCCATGAGACGATCCAGCCACGCGTAAAATCTGTTGCGGAAGCGGTCGAATTGGGCCTCCGCAGAGCTATCCGCATGCACCCCCTCTGCCTTTAGAAGCCAGTTAGAAAGCACCGGCACCAGAGAACTGGACAGCAGGTACGACGCTCCCATCGAAAACCCGACCGCCAGCGAAAGCGGAACGAAAAGTGACCGTGCTGGGCCGACCATGAAGAACGAAGGCAGGAAGACCGCGAGTACGCTTAGCATTGCGAGCAGTCGTGGAATCGCGACCTCCCGGCTTGCTTCTAGAACCGCTCGCGGCTTCGGCTCGCCCTGAGCCAGGTGCACGTGAATATTTTCAAGTAGCACCGTCCCCTCGTCTACCAGCACACCAACCGCAAGGGCAAGTCCGCCAAGCGTCATGATGTTGATGGTCTGCCCTAGCGCCCATAACGCCACCACCGCCATCAGTAGCGCAAATGGAATCGTGATGACGACGATGAGGGAGCTGCGCCAATCGCGCAGAAAGAAAAGCAACGTAAGACCCGTGAGGATTGCACCGAGTAAGCCCTCGCGCAGAACCGAGAGCAGCGCATCCCGTGCGTACTGGGATTGATCGAACTCGTAGCTGATCTTGATGTCCTCGGGAATTAGAGACTGGAATCGGGGCAGGCTTGCGCGCACTTCGTTGACCACGGTAATCGTCGAAGCATCGGGGCGCTTCGTTACCGGAATGTAAACGGTTCGCTTGCCGTTCAGCAAAGCGTAGCCCGCAAGAATGTCCGAAGAATCAGAAACGGTTCCGACATCGCGCAGATAGACGGACGGCCCCGACCCCGTACGCAATGGGATATCGAGCAAATCCGAGACCTGCCCGACTGTCGAGTCTGTGGTGACCAGTGTTTGATAGTTTCCGATGTTTGCAGCTCCAGCCGGTTCGATGCTATTCCCCGTAACGAGTGCCTGCACGACACTTTGTGGCGAAAGTCTGTACGCGTGCAATTTGCTCGGGTCAACGCTGACGACGATGGTGCGTTGATTGCCTCCAAAGGGTGGAGGCGACGAAACTCCTGGTAGGGTCGCAAAAACGGGGCGCACGCGGTTCAAAGCTTGGTCTTGGATTTCGCCAAGCGTGCGCGATTCACTCGAAAAGACGAGATAGCCGACGGGCAGCGTGCCCGCGTCGTACCGGATCACAAATGGCGACACTGTGCCGGGCGGCATGAAAGCGCGCGCCCGGTTTACGTAGGAAATCGTTTGCGCGAGTGCCTGGCTCATGTCCGTACCGGCATGGAACGTAAGCCGGAGCAGTGTCGTGCCTTGAATGGATTTGGCTTCGACATTCTCAATGCCGTTGATGTAGAGGAAGTGATACTCGTAGTAGTACGCGATGAACCCTTCCATCTGCTGGGGACTCATCCCCCCATAGGGCTGAGCGACATAAATGACGGGAAGATCAAGGTCTGGGAAGATGTCGATCCGCGTCCGCAGCAGGGCAAGGATGGAAGACAAAGCCAGAGCGACGACGATGACGATCACGGAAATTGGCCGCCTTAGCGCTGCGCGAATCAACCACATCGTGTTTTAGTTCTCCCGCTGCTTCAAAGAGTCCCGGTTTAAGGTTGCTGTTGCGCAAGCTGCCCGAGAAACGGGGCGAGATCGCCGCGCGCCGCGGCAACGTTCGCCAAAGCACGCCATACGTTCAGACGCGCCACCGCATCGTCGCCTTCGGCTTGTGCCAGGAGACTCTCGGCCACCGCGACATCCACGATCGTCGCAAGCCCCGCCTGAAAACGCGCACGCTGCTGCTGCTCGCTTGCACGCGCCGCCGCTAGCTCCACGGGGGTATTAAGAGCCGTTTGTCTAGCTCCCTCCAGTTGGGCCTGCGCTTGCTGTCCTTGTGCGGACAGATCCTCGATCGTCTGCTGATACCGCGCCTGCTCTGCCCGCAGGTTGGCTTCCTGAACTTTCTTCTGTGCGCGTACAGAAAAAAGATCGAATGCCTGAAATGTGACCTGCACGCCCGCCGCCCAGTTCAGGGTGTTCGGAGCGAGTCCGTTGGTCCCACCAGGGAAGACTCCGTTCAGCGCGGTGCCCGCGCCGCGCCCGGACACCGACCCTAGCGTACTAAACTGTGGCGCATAGGAATGCGTCAGCGCCGAAAGTTGCGCCTGGCGTTGGCTAACGAAAGCCGCCTGCTGTTGCGCGAACGGATGGCTGGCGAGGGGCGTTGGTGTGGAGTTTTCGTCTGGCGCAGGCGCCGATAGTTGCGTCACTTCCACTTCCGCGTTTGTTGTGGGAATCCCGAGAAAATCTGCCAGTCCGGCGCGGCGCACCGCAACGCTTGTATTCGCCTGAATCAGTTGGGTTTTGCCCAAGGCAAGCCCGGCATCAGCTTGCGCCGCATCGGCACCCGGACGCAACTGGTTGTCTACCAGGACGTGTACGGCGTTGGCCAGTACCTGCAGCCTATCTACGTTCGCCTGTGCGGTCGCCCGCAACTGCTCGGCGGTCGCGAGGTCGAAATAAGCATTGGCCGTCGCCACGGCCACATCCAGCCGGGTCAAATTGAGGCCCGCGGAAGCGACTGCCAGCCCCTGTCGCGCGACGTTGACTTCGGCACGCCGAAACCCAAAATCGAACGGTTGCCAGGAAGCGAGTATGCCCCCCGCGCTGCCCCAGGCGCTTCGAATATTGTCGGCGCCAAGCACCGGACCTGAAACTGACGGAACCACATTCTGTGGCAGAAGCAGTCCGTAAATGTTGTTTGCCGTGGCTCGATTTGTCTGCCAAAGCATGTCTGCCCGCGGTAGGTAGGCAGTCCGGGCGACGGAAATCCCACCTTGCGCGGCAACCTGTTGTTCCAAAGCGGCACGAATCCGCGGATAGTTTTTTCCCGCCAAATCGATTGCCTGAGCCAGCGTGAGCTTTTGGGGTGAGCCTGCCGGTGCTAAAGTCTGAGCCGCTGTCGCCACTGAAAAACAGACAAGCAGGATCGCGGCAATTACTGACCGTTGTTCAAGACCAGTCCTTGTATCCTTCAACTGTCCTTCCTCCCTATACCCCTTTGACTGTCAGGAACTTACCACACCTTTCAACAACTCGCTGGCGAGCAGAAACTTGCGGAAAGTAGCCCAAATTGCGGAACCGGCGAGCTGTGGAAGCAAAGCCGCTTACGGGCAACCAAGAGGACTAGGCGTTAACAGAAGCTGAATCGATTGTAACAATGCTGTAACACAGAAGAGGGACACTACGGTGTAAGCCTAGGTCAAGATATTCAACGGAGAAAACGTATGAAGAAAATTACAGGACTGCTCGTGGCTGGCCTCTCCCTTGCGGTAGCGGTTTGGGCCCAAGGCGCGCTCCTGATCAATGGTGCGGGTGCAACGTTCCCGTATCCCATCTACTCCAAGTGGTTTGACGAATACCACAAGCTGCATGAAACTATCCAAATCAATTACCAGTCCGTTGGATCCGGCGCAGGAATTAAACAGGTGACCGAAGGCACCGTCGATTTCGGCGCTTCCGACGGCCCCATGAACGACGAGCAGATCAAAACCTTCCAAGGTAAGCACGGCTTCGGCATTCTGCATTTTCCGACGGTGCTCGGCGCCGCGGTTCCCACGTACAACATCCCCGGCGTGGATGCCGCCCTCAAATTTACTCCCGAGGCCCTGGCTGGAATTTTTCTGGGTCGCGTGACGAAGTGGAATGATCCGCTCATCGCTGCCCCGAACAAGGGCGTAAACCTGCCCGCGAACGATATCGTGGTGGTGCACCGCTCGGACGGCAGCGGCACCACGTACATTTGGACCGACTATCTTTCCAAAGTCAGCGAAGACTGGAAGAGCAAAGTCGGAAAGGGCACCTCGGTCAATTGGCCCGTGGGACTCGGCGGCAAAGGAAACGAAGGCGTCACCGGCTTGATCAAGCAGACCCCGAACGCCGTCGGCTACGTCGAATTAATCTACGCGGCCCAGAACAACATCGCCTATGGATCCGTCAAGAACGCGTCGGGCAATTTCGTCAAAGCCGATCTCGCTGGCGTAAGCGCGGCGGCCGCGGGCTCGGTCAAGGACATGCCGGACGACTTCCGCGTGTCCATCACCAATGCACCCGGCAAAACCGCGTATCCAATCTCCAGCTTCACTTGGCTGCTGGTTCCGGCTAAATTCTCTGATGCCGGCAAGCGAGACGCCACCAAGAACTTCCTGAAGTGGATGATGGCGGACGGGCAGAGCTATGCGGAACAACTGTCCTACGCGAAACTTCCCAAGGAAGTCATCGCCAAGGAAACGAAAGCGATCGGCAGCATCGAGTAGCGTCTTACCAGAACCATGGCCACCACCACTACCGTTCCTGGCGCGAGCCCGATCTCGGGCTCGCGCTCGTTTCTGAGCCGCTTGCGCGAAGGCGATGAAATCGTGCGGCTCATTACGTTTTTGTTCGCGGCCTCGGTAGTATTGGTTACTCTCCTGCTCGTTTTTGAGTTGTGGCAGGGCTCCGCTCTTCCCCGCCACAAGTTCGGATTCAGCTTTTTCGTCACCAGCGTCTGGGATCCGATCTTCGATCAATTCGGCGCTCTGCCGTTTATCTACGGAACGCTCGTTACCTCTGGGGTTGCGCTGATCATCGCGGTCCCGCTTGGCATCGGCGCGGCCATTTTCCTGGCCGAACTGGCGCCTGCCAGCGTCTCGGACACTCTGGAATTCTTTATCGATTTGCTCGCGGCTGTGCCGAGCGTTATTTATGGTTTGCTGGGCGTTTTTATTGTCATCCCGCTCATGCGCGAATATATCCAGCCGGGTCTGAAAAACACGCTGGGCTTCCTCCCTCTTTTTACCGGACCCACGTACGGCTTGGGATTTCTGACCGCGGGAATCGTCCTTGCCATCATGGTGATTCCTTACATCATTTCCGTTTCGCGCGAAGTCCTGCTGTCCGTCCCGCGCGATCAGCGCGAAGCGGCCCTCGCTCTCGGCTCCACCCGTTGGGAATCGACCTGGAAAGTGGTTGTGCCGTTCGCCCGCACCGGCATCATGGGTTCCATCTTTCTTGCCCTGGCCCGCGCTTTGGGCGAAACCATGGCGGTCACCATGGTCATTGGTAACGTGGTGACCATCAGTCCTTCGCTTTTTTCGCCCGGCTATTCGATCGCTGCGGTAATCGCCAACGAATTCACGGAAGCCACCGGCGATCTGTATCTTCAATCGTTGGTCGAACTGGGCTTGGTGCTCTTTCTATTGACGTTCGTCTTGAACGGTCTGGCCCGCCTGTTGATCGTCGCCACCTCGCAGCGCGGCGGCGGAACGGGTCACGCATGAGTGGCCGCCTGCGCTGGCGCAAGTTTGTGAGCGGCTTCATGCTGACCATGACCGGTGTGTGCGCCTTGGTCGCTGTCGCGGTGCTTTTTTTCATCCTCGGCTATCTCGTCTACCACGGCGGCACCTCCATCAGTTGGGACTTCTTCACCAAGCTGCCCACGCCCGTAGGTGAGTCCGGCGGCGGCATGGCCAACGCCATCGTCGGCAGCGGCAAGCTCCTGTTGCTCGCTTCTCTGATCGGCGTACCCATCGGGTTCCTTGGCGCCATCTATCTGGCGGAGTTCAGCGGCGGCACCGTAGCCTTCGTCGTGCGCTACGCGGCGGACCTGCTCAATGGCGTTCCGTCGATCGTCATTGGAATTTTCGCGTACAGCCTGGTGGTGCTGCCGTTCAAGCATTTCTCCACTCTGGCCGGCGGATTCGCGCTTGGTCTGATGATGATTCCCATCACCTTGCGCAGCACCGAAGAATTCCTTCTCGCCGTGCCGCGCCCGCTTCGCGAAGGCGCGATGGCCCTGGGCGCGAGCAAATGGAAAACCATCGCCACCGTAGTCATCCCTGCCGCTTACAGAGGCATCCTCACCGCCGTCCTCCTGGCTTTCGCGCGCGTGGCCGGCGAGACCTCGCCCCTTCTTTTCACCGCCTTCGGCAATCGCTTCTGGAGCCCGGGCTGGAATCAGCCCACTTCCTCGCTCCCGGTAATGATCTTTACTTACGCTATCGCGCCGTATGAAGATTGGCACCGGCAGGCCTGGGCCGCGGGTCTCGTTCTTCTCGGTCTGATTCTCGCTATCAACATCGTCGCGCGGGCGATTCTGGCCCGTGGCATCGCGGTTCCGAGGTCTTGAACATGCACGCTTCTGTGAGGCCGGCAGTGTCCGTAGACATCACACCAACCGGGACCGGGTCCGCCAGCCGCGAAACGGCTGCCGCCCTACCCCTGCGCATGAGCATAAGCAAGGTGAATTTTTATTACGGCGCCAAGCAGACTCTTTTCGACGTCAACCTGGGCATTGCCGCCAGCAAGATCACCGCGCTGATCGGCCCTTCCGGCTGCGGCAAGTCCACGCTCTTGCGCACCATGAACCGCATGCACGAGACCGTGCGGCATGTGCGCCTGGAAGGCGAAATCCTTCTCGACGGCCAGAATATTCTCGCGCAAGACGTCACCCAACTGCGCCGCCGGGTCGGCATGGTTTTCCAGCGGCCGAACCCGTTCCCAAAATCAATTTTCGATAACGTCGCCTACGGTCTGCACATCAACGGCTCGAAGCTGCCGATCGCCGAAGCCGTCGAGAAGAGCCTGCGCCATGCCGCTCTGTGGGATGAAGTGAAGGACCATCTGCATAAGTCCGCCTACGAGCTCTCCGGAGGACAGCAGCAGCGGCTTTGCATCGCGCGCGCTCTGGCCGTCGAGCCGGAGGTGCTGCTGCTCGACGAGCCCTGCTCGGCCCTCGATCCCATCAGCACGGCGAAAATCGAAGAGCTCTTGGTGCAGTTGAAGGACCTCTGCACCATCGCCATCGTTACTCACAACATGCAGCAGGCCGCGCGCGTCAGCGACTTCACGGCGTTCCTGCTCACCGGGCAGCTCATCGAATTCAGCCCGACGCCACACCTCTTTACCACGCCGAGTGATCCGCGCACGGAGGCGTACATTACCGGCCGCTTTGGGTGAGTTGCGAAGCTCACGGAGCCGCCGGGCTTAAGCCCGGCGGCTCTTCAATAGCAGTAGCCGTTAGAAGGTGCTGAGGGACACACGCCATGGAACGTCACTTCGAAAAAGATCTGAACGAGCTCAAAGAGCGCCTTTTGTGGATGGGCAGCCTGGCGGAGCGCGCCGTCCACCAGGCCGTGCACTCGGTGCTGGACTCCGACGAGCAGCTCGCCAAACGCGTCATCGATGAGGAAGACGCCATCAACGAACTGCAGCTCGAAATCGACGATCGCGTCGTCCAGCTCCTCGCGCTGCATCAATTGATGGCTGCCGACCTCCGCTTGGTGCTTGCCGTCTCGCGCATCAACAACGACCTCGAGCGTATCGGCGACCAAGCCGTCAACATCGCCCAGTCTTCCGTGCGCATCCTGCGCCACCCGCGCGTGAAGCCCTACGTGGATCTGCCGCGCATGAGCGAAGTTGCCGAAGAAATGGTCCGCGACGCCCTAAACGCCGTGGTCCGCCGCGACGTGGAGCTGGCCCAAAAAGTCCTGTCCAT
Source organism: Candidatus Acidiferrum sp. (assembly GCA_041478205.1). GTDB lineage: Bacteria > Acidobacteriota > Terriglobia > Acidiferrales > UBA7541 > Acidiferrum. The sequence continues at coordinate 29,000 of JBGOVR010000026.1, read as the reverse complement.
GGACGATCAGGTCGACCATTACCGCGACCAGATCTTCCGCGAGCTGCTCACCTACATGATGGGTGATTCCAGCGTGGTCTTTCCGGCCTTCGAGTTGATATTGGTCGCGAAAAACCTCGAGCGCATCGGCGATCACGCCACCAACATCGCCGAGGACGTCATCTACATCGTGCAGGGTCAGGACGTCCGCCATCCCACGGTAGACCGCCGCTAGCCCTCCCGTTAGGGCAAGCCGGTCTTTGCGCGGTCACCGACACCAAATGCACCTTGATTTTCCCGATCTTCCGTGGTAAGCTTTAGGTTAGTGAATTCTTGCTCAAAGCGCCGCTCGTGGGCGCTTTTTCGTTTTTCAGGACACCCTGTCAACCTGATCTAAGTTATTTATTGACAGCGAGTTGCATGCTCCTTGTACAACTCGAAACCATGAAAAACACAGTAACTAACCTGAAATCAACAAATTACGCACTCTTGCGAAAACCACGGAGGCGTTTGGTCCCCACTCCTGTTTTGCAACGCGCAAATTTGGTGCAAAATCGCCTTTTGTTTTCAATAATTTACAAACTCCTTTTTCGATAAGTCCTTTTGTTTGATATTCATGCGAATTGCCCCGGGGGGTGGGGGGGTATCCTTCCAAAAATCCGAAATCCGGCGCTAGATCACCCTCGAGCTGGCCACAGGAGCAATACCAACCACGTGAGTAAGCCCAGGAGGCTGAGAACGCCGCCAAACGCCCTGTCTGGGGTCCTCGTGAAGTGCACCGTCACACGCGATTCTCCGGCCGGTATGTCCAGAATCATCTGGTCAGAGTCTCCCGCCTGCTCGGGCGCGACCACCTTGCCGTTGACCTCTGCCCGCCAAGCCGGATAGTTCACCAGGCGAAATGCCAGCCGCACCGCCTCGGGTGAAACCACCCGCACGTCGCGTTCTTCCGCCGTCCACCGGTCAAAATAAATCTTCGGCTTTGGAACATCGCCAAGCGCATCCGGGAAGGGCAGAGCACGCACGCGCGGCGCCGCAACCGGAAGATTATAGTGATCGTCGCCCAGCGGGTCGTATTCGTCCGTGCCCTCGAATCCTTCGCCTTGCGCGACTCCTGCCTGGAGTGTGGGAATGTCATCGGCGTCCCACCACGCCTGCCGGACCAGGAACACCGCCGTGCCTATCAGCACCGCCGTCACCGCCGTAACCCACAACCAGGCAAAACGCCGCCGCGCCACTGCTGCCGCGACAAAATACGCGAACGGCACGGCGAGGATGGACATCCAGCGCCAGGGAAACTGGACGAAGCGCAGTTTTGGCAAGACTTGCCACAAGAATGAGCTTGGCCGCAGCATCAGCGCTGTCGCGACCGCCGCTAGGAGCAGCAAAGCTCGCCAGACTTTTACTTCCCCCGCGCGCACGCTGCCCTGCGCGTCACCGCGATGAGCCGCGAGCGCCGCGATTCCCGTTATCACGATCACCACGACCGCGATGGTCGACGCAATCCAGTTGAAAAACGTGTGCTCTGGATCCTCGATCACCGCGTACAGAAAGTTTTGCGACGGCAGCAAGCCCGAAGAAAGTGCTTGCGCGATATTCACCCAGCGCTGTTCGTAAGCGGCGGGCACAAGATAGAACGCGGCGAGTCCAAAACCGAGGGCCACACCGGCCGCACCGCGCGCCAGCGGCTTCCACGATCTTTCCGCGAGCGCCGCCCATCCGAACAGCAGCACCGCACTGTACGTCGCCATCACGCCCGCGGGAGCGTTCGATAGCCAAACCGCCGCAAGTGCCGCGGAAAATGACGCCAGGGCGCGACTCTTGCGGCGAGAGGAATTCTCCAAAATATCCGCGAGCTGCAACACCGCCAGAAAAAGCAGCGGAAAAAACGCCGACGCCAGAAGTTCCGCATAATCGCTGCGCATGTACACGATCAGCAGTGCGTTGGGATTCGCCGCGTAACAAACCGCGCCGAACAGCGCCCCGCGCTCCGGCAGCATGCGGCGGGCGAAAATAAATGCGGAAAATCCCGCGAACGTCTGTACCAACACGATGAATGCAACCGGAACGTAATTCCACCGCACGGCGAAACTCAGCGCGGGGGCCAGCAACCACGACAGTGGCGGATAGAAGATGAACCTCGGCTCGCCAAATCCATGGTTGGCCCATTCCGCCCAGCGTGGAAAGACGATTCCCTCCCTCCACTGGCCCGCCACGTCCAGCCACGATGCCGCGTGAAATTCAAAATCGTGCCCCGATGCGCTCCCGAGCCAAAAAAACGGCGCGACGATCAAAAGAGATGCCGCAAGCGAGAGGCTCAAAGCCAGCAGCCAGCCGCGAGAACGAGCAGCGAGAGAAGGGTCGTTTGGAAGCTCGGCGGCCGGAGTCATTCAGCGTTCACAGAATTGTAACCGCGACGGAATATAGGATGCGAGCCTGATTCCAACGTGTGCGGCGCGGAAGAACTTGAGCCATGATACACGCACTCATGGGCACCACAACCGCGGCGCAAGCGCCGATCATTGAAGCGCGCCAGATCGAAAAAGTTTGCGCGCAGCCGGACGGCAGCCGCGTGCAGGTCATCGCGCCGACCGATCTCGCCGTGTATCCCGGCCAGATCGTCGCGCTGCTCGGTCCCTCCGGCTGCGGCAAGTCTACCCCCCTACGGCCGACTTCCCGGAACGTTTGTGGGAAACGCAGGTTAGCATAAGGCTGCGCGGGATTCCGCTTCGCGCGTCATCTCTTTGCTGAGATAGATGATTTGTCCGACATGGTGGTCGATGTGCGCGGCGCAATCCAGGACCATCGCGAAGCGGTTTTTTGCGGTGGCGCGCTCCGCGGAGTAATCCGCCGACCATTCTTCCGGGGATTGTTTGCGGATGGTGTCGATGACCAGGGCAATGGCGCGATCGAAGTCGCGGAGGACATCTTGCTTGGCAGGGCGAGCGGTTTCTGTAAATTCACGATCGCGATCGCGGATATAACCGGTGCCGGCGATTTGAGCGCCGACGTAGTAACTCAAGTTTCCGGTCAGGTGCAGGACGAGATGTCCAATGTCGTTTCCGTAGGGATAGGGATTCCGCCAGAACTGCTCGTGCGAAAGGGGATCGACCCATTTGTGGAGCTTGGCGGCCATTTTCTCAAAATAATTCGCTAAACCGGAGCGGACGGTGCCGGATAGATCTGACATGGAGATAGGCTCCTTCTCGGGGCTGGCTTGGTTGCCAAACTGGGGCGCAACATTCCTTCGACTGCGCTCAGGATAAAGCCGCGCCCCTACGGGGCATCCCGGAACGTGGGGCGCCTAGCGCGGCGACGCTGCGCGATCGTTGCGGTAGATCACGCCTTCTTTCATAACGAAAAAGACCTTCTCCGTCTGGCGGATATTTTCGATGGCATCTCCGGGCACCGCCACCACGTCGGCAATCTTGTTCGCCTCGAGCGTGCCAAGCTTGTCGGAAAGCCCAAGCAACTCCGCGTCCGCGGAGGTGCCCGCTTTCAGGGCGTCGATGGGCTTCATGCCCAGGTCCACCATTTGGTGGAACTCTTCGGCGTTGCGTCCGTGCGGGTAGACCGCGGCGTCCGTGCCGAGCCCGATCTTTACGCCCTTGGCGAGCGCGTTCTGGAACGTCTTACGCACCGCATTGCTGGCCGCGTTGGCTTTCGCCAAAATCACCGGCGGAAAGTACAGGCCGCGCGCGATGCGCTCCTGTTCGCCAACGACGGCCATCAGCGTGGGCACGAGAAACGTTCCGTGCGCTTTCATCATGTCGAGAGCTTCGTCGTCGAGAAACGATCCGTGCTCGATCGAATCGATGCCCGCGCGGATGGCGCGCTTCGCTGCCTCAGCGCCGTGACAATGTGCCGCTGCCTTGCGGCGCAACGCGTGGGCTTCGTCCACCAGCGCGTTCAGTTCTTCCTGGGTGAGTTGCGGTGTGTCCACGTCGTCGGTCAGCGAGAGCACGCCACCGGAAGCGCAGGTCTTGATCACGTCCGCTCCGTACTTATGCGCCAGCCGCACCGCATAGCGAACCTGATCCGCTCCGTTGGCTACGCCCTCCTGGGGACCGGTCTCATGTCCAAAGAGTCCCGCGCGGTAACCCGCGAACTCATCGCAGTGCCCGCCGGTGGAACCGATCGCATAAGTTGCTACAAGCATGCGTGGCCCGACGACTTTTCCGTTACGAATCGCATTGCGCAGGCCGACGTCGAGATAGTCCGACGAGCCGACGTCGCGGACGGTGGTGAATCCGCCCATCAGCGTTTTTCGTGCGTAGACCGTGGAATCCAGGGCCTTCTCGGCAACCGTCTTTTGCAGCCCGTCGATCGCGTCTTGCTTCCAGTCGTCGCTGGCTTCGTCCGTCAGGTGCGTATGCGCGTCCATGAAGCCTGGGAGCAGCGTGGCATCGCCCAGATCGATCACTTCGGCCCCGGCCGGGATGGTGGCATTTGCGCCAGCGGCCACAATCTTTCCGTCCATCACCACAACGATGCCAGGCTTCACGAGCGCGTCGCTCTTTCCGTCGAACAACCGCGCGGCTTTCAGCACGTAGGTTTTGCTCGCGGGCTTGCTCTGCTGCGCCGTGGCGCTCAGCGCCGCAAAACACATCACGGCTAGAAATACGAACAGTTTGCGCATTCTTCGCTCCAGTCCGCTTACACGGAAGTGCTACTTGGCGCGGTCATTTTTATAAACAACGCCTTCCTTCATCACAAAGAAAACATGCTCGGTCTGCCGGATGTTTTCCACGGGATTGCCCGGCACGGCGACCACGTCGGCAATCTTGTTCGCTTCGAGGGTGCCCAGTTTGTCGGCGATTCCGAGCAAGTCCGCGTCGGCCGATGTGCCAGCCTTCAGCGCGTCGATCGGCTTCAGACCCAAGTCCGCCATCTGGTGAAACTCCTCGGCGTTGCGCCCGTGCGGATACACCGCCGCGTCCGTGCCCAGGCCGATCTTCACGCCCTTGGCCACCGCGCGCTGAAACGTCAAGCGTATGGCGGCAATCGCGGCACGTGCTTTTGCTTCAATGGCCGGGGGCAAATAAATCCCTTTATCCAGCTGCTCCTGAAGCCCCTGAACGGCCATGAGCGTGGGCACGAGGTACGTGCCGTGCTGCTTCATCATGTCCAAAGCTTCGTCGTCGAGGAACGAACCGTGCTCGATGGAAGTGACGCCGGCGCGGATGGCGCGCTTGGCGGCTTCGGCGCCGTGGGCGTGCGTGGCCACTCTTAGCCGCAGCGCATGGGCTTCGTCGACGATGGCGTTGAGCTCTTCCTGGGTGAGTTGCGGAGTGTCCACGTCATCGGTGGGAGAGAGCACGCCTCCGCTGGCGCAAGTCTTGATCACGTCGGCTCCGTATTTGTGCGCCAAGCGGACGGCGTAACGCGCTTGGTCCGCGCCGTTGACCACGCCATCTTCCGGTCCGGTTTCCTTGCCGAAGAGTCCGGCGCGGAAACCGTCGGAAAAATCGCAGTGTCCGCCGGTGGCGCCGATGGCGTGCACAGAGACCAGCATGCGCGGGCCGGGCACTTTGCCGTTGCGAATGGCGTTGCGCAGGCCGACGTCGAGGTAGTCGCGCGAACCGACGTCGCGCACGGTGGTGAAACCGGCCATCAACGTAACCTTGGCGTTAACGCTGGCGTCCAGCGCCATTTCCGCGATGGTTTTTTGCAAGCCATCGAGTTTGTTCTGCTTCCAGTCGTCGGAACTCATCATGGTTACGTGGGTATGCGCGTCGATGAAGCCCGGCAGGAGCGTGGCGTCGCCCAAGTCGATCACTTCGGCGCCCGCTGGAATGGCAGCGCTGGTTCCCGCAGCGGCGATTTTTCCATCGGTCACAATGACGATGCCCGGTGTGACCAGGGCATTGCTCTTGCCATTGAAAAGCCGCGCGGCCTTCAAAACGATGGTCTTGCTCGCGGGCTTTTGACCCTGGCCCACGGCCGGCAGCAACATGGCGAGGCTCAGAAAGAAAAGACCAACCGACTTGCGTACCATTTGTTCTCCTTCGCGTAACACGCAAAAACCAGGAACGCCGACAATAGCTCGCTCCCCGGAAAAGTCAAGTTCGCCTCACCATCTCAGTAGCCTGCGGAGCGAGCGTGCTACACTTATTTTTAGGGTTCTTCCGATCTTTGAGTGGCCATCCCTAACGTGTTCCGATCGAACCAAATCGACCCCACGCTCCTGAGCGCGTACGCCTCGCAGGAAGGGCAAACGCTCGCATCCCTGATCGCGGAACGCCCCTTGTTTCTCGTGTTCCTTCGCCATTTTGGCTGTAGCTTCTGTCGCGAGGCCGTCGCGGAAATCTCCGAAAGACGCAAAGCGATCGAAGCCAAAGGCATTCCGCTGGCCTTCGTGCATCTCGGCACGGAAGAAAAAGCCAAGTGGTTCTTCACGCCGTATAGTTTGGTGGATGTTCCGCGTTTCGGCGACCCGCAGGGGCGGCTTTATGAGGCGTTTGGTTTGGCGCGCGCCGAGCTTCGCCAGTATTTGAATCGCGAAAGTATCGTGCGCATGCTCGGCGCGTTTTTCCACGGACATTTTGTGGGCTTTCCGGCCGGCGACATCGAGCGCATGCCAGGCGTTTTTCTGCTGCAAAACGGCGAGATTCGCAAGGCCTTCCGCCACAAACTCGTTTCCGACCGCCCGGACTACCTGGCTCTCGCCACACCAAGCTGAGAATTTTCTAACTTCCAGGTTCTCCACACTGTCCTTGCGGGGGAGTCCTTCCGTACTATTGCCCGCCTTCGTTCGCGCCTGTGAAACTGGTTGCGTATGGCCCGCTATTCCAGCTTTTTGGGGCGTAGGGTCGAGGTGCATTACCGCGCCGGCGACATCCTTTTGCCTGCTTCCGGCACGCTTGTGGCTGATTCCGGCCGCTCCATTTTCTTGGAGCAGCACCTTTTGCAACGCGGGCTGCAGAAGCATTTTCGCTGGGAGATTCCGTACCAGTATATCGTGCGTCTCGAAGAGGCGCCGGAAACTGCGAAGGCTTCCGACAATATCAAAGCACCGGCCGCGGAAGCGGTGAGCCGCGAAAAGCCGCCTCCCGGCGGCGGCGAGGCTCCCAATTCTTCCAGCGCGGCGGCCAGCACTTCTGGAACTACCCCTTCCGTGCTCCCCTTACGGAACCGCACCGAGACTGCCTGATTCTGTTTCCCCTTCGCGTTGCGCGACTCCTCTAGCACGGTTCAGCTACAATCGTTGATCGTTGCGAGATATCGCGGCCGCTTTATCAAATCGTCCGCGCATCCTAGGAGGCGCCTGTGGAATCCGCTGCCGGCTCGAAAGCAAAAATTGGATGGATAGGTCTCGGCCTGATGGGCCGGCCCATGGGAATGAATTTGCTGAAGGCCGGGCACTCGCTGACGGTGTGGAACCGCACGGCATCTCGTGCCAGTGAGCTGGTAGCCGCTGGCGCGACGCTCGCAGGCTCGCCGAAGGAAGTTGCGGCCTCCTGCGATGTGCTGATCACCATGGTCAGCGATCCTCCGGCGCTGGAAGGAGTGCTCTGGGGAGCCGGCGGCAACGACACGGGCGCGCTGGCGGCGCTCAAGTCCGGCAGCATGTACATCGATTCCAGCACCGTCTCGCCAGCCCTTGCACGAAGGATCGGCTCGGCTTGTGCCGAGCGGGGTGTGCGTTTCCTTGACGCTCCGGTCACCGGCGGCGATTGGGGCGCCAAGAAAGGCGAGCTGGTCTTCATGGTGGGAGGCGATGCCGAAACATTGAAGGCCGCCGAGCCGATTTTGGGCGTGATGGGGAAGCGCTGGTTCCATCTCGGACCGCACGGCGCGGGTCAAACCATCAAGCTGGCCATGAATATGATTCTGGCGCTGCAGGTGGACGCTTTGGCGGAAGCGCTGGCCCTGGTGACCGGCGCGGGACTCAAAGGCGAGAGTCTCGTCGAAGTGATGCAATCCAGCATGGCGCGCTCCGGCGTGCTCGACATCAAATCGCAAAATTTGCTGAAGGGCGAATACACGCCAAGCTTTCCGCTGCGGCTCATGCACAAGGACCTCGGCCTCGCGCTCGATCTGGCCAATCAACTCGGCGTGGCCCTGCCCGCCACCGCCGCCGCCCGCGAAACCTACAACTACGTCAAGGGAGCGGCCAAGGAAGATCTGGACTACTCCGCCGTCATGAAATTCTGGCAGCGCTGACAACACCGCAAAACTCTTGTTTTCTGCCTACACTTGAAAAGCGCAGGTGTGGTCTCTATGATCTCACCGCTCCAGAGGAAACCGGCTCGGTTCGCCAGCCGTCTCTCCTATGGACCATCTCTTGGGGCACATCCCTTGGCATTCTGAGAAACGTATTACCGCAATGGAGGCTTCCATGAAACGCTGGATTGCTGTCTTCGTCTTGTTCTTTTCCCTCGGCGGTTCGCTTTTCGCTCAACAAGCTCCGCCCGAAATCTCTTACCGCTCCGTTCCTGATTTTTTGAAACTTCCACCCGATCTCTATCTCGGCGAGGTTTCTGGCGTGGCGGTCAATTCCAAGGGACACGTCTTCGTGTTCTCGCGGGGCAATACCACCGGTCCGGCGTATGCGGCCAGTGCGGCGCAGCTGCTGGAGTTCGCTGCGGACGGCAAGTTTCTGCGCGAGATCGGCCACAACCTTTACGCGTGGTCGTACGCGCACGCGGTGAAGGTCGACAAGCAGGACAACATCTGGGTGGCCGACAAAGGCTCGGACATGGTCATCAAATTCAACCCGCAGGGCCGCGTGGTGTGGGTATTCGGGCGTAAGCAGGAAGCTTCGGACGAGGGGACCGAGGCGTTGCGGCATGTTAAGCCTCCGCTGCCGCCCATCGACGGGTTGTTCCGCCAGGTGACGGACATGACCTGGGATCCAGAGGGGAACACCTATATCAGCGATGGCTACGTGAATTCGCGCGTTGGAAAGGTGGACAAGAACGGCAACTGGCTGAAGTCCTGGGGCGAACCGGGCGACCAGCCGGGACAATTTAGTACGCCCCACAGCATCGCGGCCGATGCTCAGGGCAACATTTACGTGGCCGACCGCGGCAATCGCCGCATCCAGGTGTTCGACGGCGACGGCAAGTTCCTCCGTCAGTTCACCATCGACGTGCCGCTTAAGCCTGACGCTCGCCCCGCGATCGGCAATAGGCCTACGCAAACCACCGGCACGATGTCCGCCGGGGCGCCTTGGGCCATCTGCATCACGCCGGGGCCGAACCAGGTGCTGTACGCTTCCGATGCTTTTCCGGGCCGCATCTACAAGCTCAGCCTCGAAGGAAAAATCCTCGGCGTATTCGGCGAAGCCGGCAAGCAGCCCAAGCAGTTCGGCTGGATTCACGAAATGGCGTGCCCTTCGGAGAACGAGCTGTACGTCGCCGAGCTGCTGAACTGGCGGGTGCAGAAGCTGATCCTGGAACCGAGCCACTAGCACTCAGCAAATCTCGCGCGTTGGGCGCGGCTTCGAGCCGCGTCCTGACGAGCCGCTCGACTTGACATCGCGGCACGGGGAGATGTGTCGCACGTGGGAGAACGTGGAAGTCTTATCGCCTAAAAGTAGAGCTTCAAAGCCAACTGCAATTCACGGGCACTGCTGATCGTGGAAGTGATCAGGCCGAAGTTGCTGTCTCCCACGACGGAGCTGGGGCCCGCGAACTGCGGATGGTTGAAGGTGTTGAAAGATTCGGCGCGGAACTCGAGACGCATGCCTTCGCGAACCTTGCTCAGCGGAAATTCCTTAAAGAGCGACATGGAAGCAGTTCGGGTTCCGGGTTGACGCACGCTGGTGATCGTTCTCGGCGCCGAGCCCAAGGTGAAAGGATCCGTTTGCGCCAGAGCGTCCGGATTGGCGAAATACCCGTTGTCGACCAGGCTCGATATAGAACCGGAAGCACGCTTGAGCGGGGCCGTCAGATTGGGCCGCTGGCCCCACGTCGGAATGTTGTTCACGTTCTGGAGAACGGGAATGATCGGCCGGCCGTTGTCGATGCGAATGATGCCATTGGTTTGCCAGCCGCCGACGATAGCATCGAGGACGGGATGCAGGTTGTGGCCGAAGCGCCTACCGCGGCCGACCGGCAGGTCGTAGACGTAGCTGATCTGCAGGAGCTGCGGGATGTCATAGACCGATGCGGCTCTCTCTCCGCGCAGATCGAACGGGTTCTGAACGCCGAGCGTAGAACCGTCCGTCGTGCCACCACCCAAGAAGGAGAAGCTATCGTCGGATGCCGAGGCATTGTCGATGGACTTCGACCAGGTGTAAGTGATCAGGAACTGCAAGCCGTTTGAAAATTCCTTTTCGGTGCGAACCTGCAGAGCGTGGTAGATAGAATTGGCGATCGGCGGCGAGTCGCCCTGGAATCCGGCGTATTGCGGGAAGGGCAACAAGAGTTGAAAGGCCGGAATCTCCGGAGCGGAGAGTCCGCTGGTCGGATCCGTGATGGAGTTGCTCGAAGTGCATCCGGTGGTGCAGAAGAAAGGATTGGGAACGAGATTGTTGAGGTTGTTGATCTGATCCGGCGAGAGTCCCGCGATGGCCGAGGCGGGCAAAATATTCAATTCACGGAATCCACCGAGATAGAGATGGGTTCCTTTCTTCCCGACGTAACTTGCATCGAACAGAATCTTGCCGGGCAGTTCCTTCTGGAATCCGAGGCTCCAAGCCTGCTCGTACGGCGTGTGCTGGCTGATACGGCGCACGGGGCCTACACCGGCAAACCCGATGTCGTTGAAAGCGCCCAGGGAGTTGCCGGGAGGCAGTGCGACTCCGCAGACGTTGGCATTTGGGGGCGGCTGGCACGAAGTGTTGCTCAGCGTGTTGTAGGGAGTAGTGCGATCGCTGTTGAGCGTGGTGATCCAGGGAGGCTGAACGTCGAAACCCTGATAACCCCACGGCCCTGTGCCTGCGGCACCGCTTCGTGGCGTGGAGAAATAAATGCCGTAGCCGCCGCGGACGACGAAGTTGTGCGGCAACTGATACGCCAAGCCGAAGCGCGGCTGGATCATCTTGTAGTCAGCGTAGTAGTTAGAGCGGTCGTTGGGGCTGGCGAAAACCTCGGTGCCATGCAAAGTAGGAAGTCCAGACACCTGCAGCGGCGAGACCGCGTTGGGATCGAGCCAGTTCATGCGGTTGAAACGTTCGGTACGCGGCGTGGACAATTCATAGCGAAGACCGAGGTTGAGCGTGAGCTTGGGGGTTACGCGATAGTTGTCTTGCACGAACGCGGCGTACCGGTAGCTCTGCGTGCTGACGAAGTTATCGAACCCGACCTGGCAGGGCGTGCAACCACCCGCGCCGGTGCCTGGAGGGCCTACGCCGAGAAGGAAGCTCGCGAGGCCGTCGCCTCCCGTGCGGAGATTGTCCGGCTCGCTGGAAATTTGAGAAGTGCCGCTGAAGTCAAAATTGAAGTCGCCGGCGGGCCAGCCAGGGTTGCCGTGGTTGATTTGATGCAAGCGCCATTCACCACCGAATTTCAGTTCGTGCTTCTGGTGTACCCAGCTCACGGCGCCACCGAGGTGGTGGCTGATCTGGCCTTCTTTCGTGATGCTGAAGATTTGAGTCCCGATATTGTTCCCCGATGGTCCGGAATAGCCACCTATCTGTATCGCGGGGATGACTCCGAAGCCGCTTTGATTGAGATAGGAGGGGAAGCCGAGATCAGAGAAGTTCTGAGCAATATCCTTGAAGTCGCCACCGATACCGTGCGCGAAATCAAATGCCCGCTGGAAGCCGTACGTAACGGTGAGGACGAGCGTGGGGCTGAAGGTGTGAGTGTGGTTGAGGGTGAAGATGTAACGTTTTGCGGTGGCAGGTCCGCCGGTGCAGGGATCGGCAAAATTGTTGAAGCAGTTGAAACTATTGGAAGTCTCGCTTTGCTGGGAGTATTTCGCGCTCAATAGGTCTTTGTCGCTGAAGCGGTGGTCGATCTTGATGTCGAACTGATTCTTGGAGTCGGGATTGACGCCGGAGCCAAACCAGTTTTGGTTCTGAAGGCTGTTGAGATCCGTGGCACTCGAGGTTGGCAACGGGAAAAGCTGGATAAGCTTGGCGGCCACCGGGTCGATGAGATTTCCAGGGCGCGCGGCGAGGGCAAAAGGGGTCCCGACCAAAGCTGGATTGCCTGGACTTTGGTACGCCGTAATATTGTTGAAGGGGATAAAGTTAGAACGAACAGCACCGGGGCCGACGTCGTCCGGATTAGCTGGATCCGGGGTGTTACTGAACGTGCCGGTGTAAGGATCCCAGAGTTGGCCCGCCGGCTCGGAACACTTTCCGCTGCCATCGAAAGTACCGCCATCGGCGCCGCACAGAACGCCAAAGTCACCGTTTCTTTCGGCTGCGGTGGGGACACCGGCGGTGGCGGAAGCGAAGGAGCGCTGCCGCAATCCTTCGTAGTCAAAAAAGAAGAAGGTCTTATCCTTGCGGATGGGGCCGCCGACGGTACCGCCAAAGTTGTTGCGCTTTAGAGGCGGGATGGGCTGGCTGTTCTTGTTGGCGAACCAGTCATTGGCATCCATTACAGAATTGCGGAAGAACTCGTAGACATTGCCGTGAAATTGGTTGGAGCCCGAGCGGGTGACCACGTTGATGATGGTTCCGCCGGCGAAGCCGTACTCGGCGGTGAAGTTGGATTGCTGGACTTTGAATTCCTCGACGGAATCGACCGAGGGCGTGTACAGCGGCACCTGGAGCCCGCTGTTCTGCTCGAAGTTGGTGGCGGTCGCGCCGTCGATGAGGACGTCAGCAGTGGAATTGCGGCCGCCGTTGGAGTTGAAATTGGTCGAAGGCCCGCCGGGAATGTTTGTGGGCACAACACCGGGCGCGAGAAAGGCCAAATTGAAGAAATCGCGGTCGACCAGCGGCAAGTCGTTGATGAACTTGCGGTTGACCACCTGGCCGGTGACGGCATCCTCGGTTTGCAGGTGTACGGAGTCGGCCTTCACTTCCACAACGTCGTTGACTACTCCGACCTTCAATGAAAAATCGATGGACACGTTCTGGGTGACGTCCACCTTGATCGCGTCCTCGCTCTGGCTCTGGAAACTTGTGGCCTCCACCCGAATTCTGTACGTGCCGGGGGGGATGGAGCGAAGCAGATACCTCCCGGTGGAGTCCGTCACGGCGTTGAAGGCGTAACCTTTCTCCTGATCGACGAGCGCGACCTTGGCGCCCGGAACCGAAGCGCCGGACGGATCGGTAACGAGCCCGGTTACGGAGCCGGTATAGAGTTGGCCTTTCGCCACTGGAGGGAGCAAGAAAAGAACGAGAGCCAGCAACACCGGCCATATGCGCCGCGCGAACCTAGCTGAAGTAATGACCACCTGTTTCCGCGCTTCACGTGAAGTTGTCGCTTCGTGACGGCTTTCGAGTACACGCATGACCACCCCCTATTGATGGCCTCGACTTTCGAATAACAGATTTGCGCAACCGCGGGGCTATACACCCTTGGGATAGGGAAAAGCTCCCGCCAAACCATATTTAAACCGATTCAATACGCGATTAGCCATGGAAATGTCAAGCGAGAAATTCTCAAAGAAGACGAGGTGCTTGCCCGGTGAGTCCGGTCTGCGGTGGCACCACCCATGTTAGGAGCTGCGGGCCAGGGAGGCGACTTCGATGACCGGATTGGGGAGTTGGCGCATGTTGCGCACGAAGAGTGTGACGATATTGCCATCGAACTGGGCGTTGGCGCAGCGCTCGAGCTCGGCGAGGGCTTCGGCGGCGGCGCGGGCTTTCTTGTAGGTGCGGTCGCTGGTGATGGTGTCGAAGGCGTCGGCAACGGCGATGATGCGCGCTCCGAGAGGAATATCTTCGCCGGCGAGAGCGTCCGGATAGCCGGAGCCATCGAAAAATTCGTGATGGTGGAGGACCATCTCGCGGATGCGCGCGAGCGGCGTGAGGGGATCGAGGATCTTCGCCCCGAAGGTGACGTGAGACTTCATGTTTTCCCACTCGTCGGGATTGAGCGGCCCGTTTTTGTTCAGAATACTTTCGGGGATAGCGACTTTGCCGATGTCGTGCAACACCGCGCCGAGGCGAATTTCCTCGACTTGCAGGTCCGTCATGCCCAGGGCTTCGGCGATGAGCGCGGCGTAAGCGGAAACCTTTTGCGAGTGGCCCTGCGTGTAGTGGTCTTTGGCGTCGATGGCGAAAGCCAGCGAAGTGACGGTATCGAGGACTGCCTGCGGCAGCGCCTGGGGTCCCTCCACGACCGCGACGGCGACCGTGCCGTTTGTGCCTTCGGTAGCGGCGAGGGATTCAGTGAATTGCTTGAGCCGCGAATAAATTTCTTCGAAAGCTTCAGGGCCCGTGGAGAAAAGGCGCTTAAGCGTGACGCCGAGATAGGCTTCGAGAACGTCGCGCTTCCATTTTTTGGCTTCGTTGGGGTCAAAGTGGTCGGCGGTTGAGACCGCGTTGCCGCCCTGATGCTTCGAGAGATACATGGAGGCGTCGGCGACCTGGATGAGCTCTTGCGGCGTAGCGCCGTGCAGCGGATAGCAAGCGATACCGAAACTCGCGCTGATGTTTTTTTCGCGCAGGAGTGGATCGGCGGAGACCCAGCCGCGCAGCTTGGTGGCCAGCTGGCGGGCGTGCTCCATGTTGGTCTCAGGCATGAGCATGACGAATTCGTCTCCGCCGTAGCGGGCGACCACGTCGGAGCGGCGGCAATTGGTCTCAAGAATGTGGCCCACACGCTGAAGGACCAGGTCCCCTTCGAGGTGGCCGTAGAAATCGTTGACAAATTTGAAGCGGTCGAGGTCCATCAGGACCAGCGCAAAGGCGCGGCCGGCGCGGGTAGAGCGCTTCCATTCGGCGGAGAGGGCCTCCATGAAGAAACGGTGCGTTTTCACGCCGGTGAGGCCGTCGGTGATGGCCTGCTCCTGCGCTTTCTGGAACGACAGCGCGTTGTGCAGCGCGCCGGCGATGAGGTCCGCAAGCGTGCGCAGCAGCAGAACTTCTTCCTCGGAAAAGTCTACTGGCTTCGAGGATTCCACGTAGAGGATGCCGTGGAGCTGCTCGGCGTAGAAAACCGGCAGGGCAAAAGCGGCGACGGAATCGGGCAAGAGCGGCTTGAGCGAAGCATTGGCAGGCACGGCCGCGCCATAGGCGGCCATCTGGCCGTTACGTGCCACATGGCCGATAAGTCCGGCACCAAGCGGGATGCGCTGCCCGAGCGCGCCGCGGCGGCTACCGGCCTCGGCCTGAATGACAAGCTCGCGCGTGGTGTAGTCCAGAACGCCGATACCGATGTGATCGTAGGTAAGGCCGGCCTCGAGCTGCTCGGTGATTTTGGCCAGCATCTCGTCGGGATTCAGCGTGGCGATGGCGTTGCGCGAGATGGTGTTGAGCAGCGAAAGATGGCGCGCCTTGGTGCGCTCTTCTTGAAAGAGGCGGGCATTCTCGATGGCGATGCTCGCTTCGCTGGCGAGGACGCGCATGAGTTCCAGATGGCCCTCATCGAAGACGTGTTCCTGATCGGAGAAAACGGCCATGGCGCCGATGACGTGGTCGTACGCCACCAGCGGCACGCAGCAGAAACACCCGCGTGAGCGAATGGCCTCGACACCCAGCTTTTTGACTTCGGCCAGGTAATTGTCGCGGATCAAGACCGGCTGGCGCGTGCGGATGACGTACTCGGTAAGATGATTGGCGGCCGGGCGGCTACGCTTTGGCATGCGCATGCCATCGATCAATTCCAAGTCGAAGTGCATTTCGTCGCGAAGCGGGTCGAGCGCGGCGATGTAGAAATTTTCTACGTCGAAAAGGCGGCGGAGCTCTTCCCAAACTTTGCGGAGAAGATCTTCTTTGTTGAGCGTGGAGCTAAGCGCGCGGCCGATTTCGTTGAGGACGTGGAGCTCCTCGGAGCGGCGCGAGGTCTGCTGGACGAGATAGCTGTTCTCGACGGCCATGCCGATCTGGTGGCCGAGAGCGAGCAGCAGACGAAGCTCCGCGGCCGTAAAGCGGCGATTGTCCGGCGTTCCGAGAAGAAGGACGCCAAAGGCCTGTTCCTTGGCTTGCAGGCTGATGGCGACAACGCTGCGGAGTCCCTGCGCAAGCGCCAACTGGCGGAAACGGCGGATGGATTCTTCCTTTTCGAGAGCCACGAGCGAGGCATCGCGAAGGTCACGGAAGCCGAGAAGGCCGCCGAGGCGTGCTACCAGCCCGACGAGATAGTCGTCGAGACCTTCTTCTTGCGCCACCCGGCAGAAATCATCGTTGAGGCCGACGGCGACGACCGAGGTAGGGCCTTGCGGGTCGCCGTGATGCAAAAAGAGGGCGCCGGACGGCAAACGCACGACGCCGAGAACGCGGTCGAGAGCCTGCGCGAGCATGCGCTGGATTTCCCCGCCGACAAAGCTCGAGGTGGCCAGATTGAGGTTCGAGAGCGCCAGCATGTGGCGCTCAATGCGCCGCTTCTCTTCTTCGTAGATGGCCATGACCATGAGCATGGCGATGAAGAGAGAGGGAATCCCCGCGAGTGGGCGAATGCCGGCGCTGGTTTCTTGCGGCGTATTGTGAAACAGGAGAAAGAGCATCACGCGCAGGCCGGCCCAAGTGATGAAGGAAATGGCCAGCAGCCTATCGGCAAGTGTTTCCTGGCGGCGGCTTTCCTGCCAAAAAATGACGGCGACGGCAACCAGGAGCGACACGGACGGAATCAAGAACGGCGCGAAGGTCAAAACATGGAGTGCGTTAGCGATAGCCCAAACGCCGAGGAGGCCGCCGGCGACGGCGGCGGGAATAATCCAGGGCTTGCGCTGTGCGTAGAGTTGCGCCCCAAGAAAGAAGAATAGAACGGCCACGGCGTGGAGCCAGCGATCCAGCGGGCCCTGTATCGGGCTGTAAGGAACCCATCGCGCAAGCGCGAAGCCAACATAGTGAAGCGCAAAGAGGCTCCAGCCCGCGGTCCAAAGCAGCAAATACGGCTGCCGCTTGATGCTGTAGATGTAGGCGAAAAAGCAGGCTACCAAACCAGCAGCCGCCAGCACGGCGAGAGCGATGATGCTTTCGTATGTCAAGGCTGAGACCGATTCTCCATCCGTGTTGCGGACCGCGTCTCCGCGCCACACAAAGACGCTGAAACCCACCCGTGCTCTAAATAATGATCCGCAGACACGTGGCAACCGCGCGCGTGTACCGCCGCGCTGCGGCAGTTCCGCGTCGACGCACAAAACAAAGTACTTAAGATTATGGAACACGATTTTTTCTACAGGCAACCGTACTGGAGTACTGGTGGCTAAAGAGACAGCAGGCAAGGGGGGTAATGGACTTTCCCAAGGCTCCGAGTACTACCCCTTACGCTTATCGCGAGTCGCGTGTTGGACGCCGCCGGGAGCTTTCGTTAGACTGAGTGATTAAATTTATCGCGCGAGATATGGCTGACGATGAGTGAAACGCTGAACACGACAAGAGGGAGCGTGCGGGTGCGGTTTGCGCCTTCGCCCACTGGCTACCTGCACGTGGGCGGCGCCCGCACGGCGCTATTCAATTGGCTGTTCGCGCGGCGGCAGCACGGAACGATGATCCTGCGCGTGGAAGATACCGACGCGGAACGCAATAAGCCGGAACTCGTGCAAGGAATCCTGGATGGCTTGCAATGGCTGGGAGTCAATTGGGACGAAGGGCCCTTTTTTCAATCGCAGCGGCTGGAGCTGTATCGCGCCGCGGCGCAGAAGTGCTTGGCCAACGGCAGCGCGTTTTTGTGCTATTGCCCGGCGGAGCGGTACGCCGGCGGAGATCACGCCGTGGAAGGCAGCGAGGGCCCAGCGGTGCGGCGGGTGGTGCGTTGCTCCTGCCGCGATGGGAAGTCGCCGTCGCCGGACGCGAAGCCGGCGATCCGTTTCAAGGTGCCTGCTGGGAAGACGGTGTTTTTCGACGCGGTGTTTGGCGAGCGGGAGTTTTCGAACGAGGAAATCGAGGATTTTGTGCTGTTGCGTTCGGTGCGAGGTGATGAGACTTACGGGTCGCCGACGTACCAACTCGGCGTCGTGGTGGACGACGTTGATATGCGGATCACGCACGTGATCCGCGGCGCCGATCATATTTCGAACACTCCCAAGCAAGTGCTGCTGTATCGCGCGCTGGGAGCGGAGCCGCCCGTGTTTGCGCACGTGCCGCTAATTTTGGGGGCGGACAAGTCCAGGCTGTCGAAGAGGCACGGGGCAACCGACGTCAATATGTACCGGACGGAAGGTTTTCTACCGGAAGCGTTTCGGAATTTTCTAGCGCTATTGGGGTGGTCGGCGGGCGGAGACGAGCAGTTCTTGCGCACCAAGGATTTGCTGGAGAAATTTTCGCTCGAGGGCGTGAGCCGGACCAACGGAGTATTCGATCGCCCCAAGCTGGAGTGGTTCAACACCCAGTATTTGCAGAAGCTGCCGATCGAGGATCTGCTGCCGGAAGTGCAAGCCGAGCTGAAGCGCAGTGGATTGTGGAAGGAAGAATGGGCGGCGGGAGCGGGTCACGAGTGGTTCGCGAAAACGGTGGATTTGTTGCGGCCGCGCATCCGGCTGTTGCCGGACTTCTCGACGTGGTCGCGGGCCTTCTTCAGCGATGACTTCACGATTGATCCCGCGGCGAAGGAAAAGTTCTGGAGAGATCCGAAAGTGCCAGACTTGCTGGCAAAGCTGGCCGATGCTCTGGCGGCGCTACCCGACTGGAATCACGACGCGTGCGATCGCGCGCTGCGTGCGCTCGCGGAAACCGAAGGCGTGAAAGCGGGCCTGCTCATCAACGCGACCCGCGTGGCCATTGTGGGTCAAGCCGTGGCGCCCCCGCTGTTCGATACCATGGTGGCGCTGGGGCAGGAACGTGTCGTCAGCCGACTAAGAAAAGCCGTCGCAGCAAGCTAGGCCAGCGGTTCACTCGCTGCGATAATATCCAGGTTCAATTTGCCGCCGCGGGGCGCGCCGTCATCGCTTGAGACGGAGCTAGTTTCCCATTGGCGCCGTTGGTCAGCGCTACGAAGATCGGATCCTCGCGCAACGACAAGAACACCGCATCGACGCGCGCTTCCATCATTTCCTTGGTGCGCACTGCTTGGTAACGCTCGTACTCGAAGAAGTGCCGTTTGAGAAGGGCGAGCGCCTTTTCGCGCTGGCCTGCTTGCGCGTAGACCGCGGCAAGATTGTACGAGGCCGGCAGGAGCGCTTCGTTTTCGCGGGCGATCTTTAAGGCCTCGTCCCCGTGGCCGTTACCGGCCATGAAGGCGGCGGCAAAAACCAGGTTGTACGAATCGGTTGGATCGAGCGCGAGTGCTTGGCGAACGTAGTAGTCGGCCTTTGCGGCGTCTCCTTCGGAGTTCCAATACACCGATAGGTTGCGATAGGCGAGCGCCAGCGGATAGGTCTCGACGGAGCTTTCCATCAGCGCCAATCCCTTCTTGAATTCGCCCTCGTGGATCGTCATCTTTCCCAGACCGTGCAGAGCAACGGCACGGGAGAGCGGGTCGGCGGGCATCGCGAGAAGATCGTCAAAGGTCTGCCGGGCTTTGTCCCACTCGCCGGTATGGTGGCGGTAGAGCTCGCCCAGGTAGCGCAGCGGAGCGGGGTCGGCGGGATCCATGCGGTGCGCTTCCGCATACAAACGTTCGGCTTCCGTGTATTTGGCGTCATTTTCGGCCTTGAGGCCAGCGCGCATGGTGCGTTCGATCCTGGCGCTGCGCCGAGGATCGAACACCGGTGCGTCAAATAGTTGGCCGATGTCGGTCGCACCGAGCTTTTTCAAGGCTTTTGCCGCATCCTTGGCCTTGCCGGGGAAGAGGCACTTCTGGTCGAGGACCGTGCGATATTCCTGGATGGCGGTTTGATTGTCGCCGCTCTTGGCCTTGCTCTTCGCGTCTTCGAGCTTCTCTTTGATCGCGTCTTCGCGTTTCTTTACCTCGCTCTCGAGCAGCTTCTCTACCTGGCCTACTTTAAGATAGCCATCCTTGTTCTCGGCCTTGCCTACAAGCGTGCCGTCGGGTTGCGCGAGCACGGCAACCGGCAGCTTGTCACCGGCGGCGAGTTTTGCTCCGATCGGTGTGCGAGCGTCCTCCACAACCAGGCTGACGCATTGCGAGGCGTAAAGCGAAAGCGTGCGGGAATAAAGCAGGCTCGATTTCTCCAGTTCCTGCTGCGAAGAAGGAAACCAATAGAGCAGAAGTCCCGCGTTCACCGGAGGATCTCCGGGCTTGTTCACACGCCATGGCACGCGGTAGACCGGCTCGGGTGTCATCGAGCCCCCCTTCGAGCCCGAAGACATACCGCCCGTGCCGCCTCCGCCACCCCCTCCGCAGGTGGCCCAACTCTGTAGCGGCGAGAGAAGCAGGAGGGCAACCATCATGAAAGATAGCGGGCGAGCGAGTTGTGGTTTCATACACGCTAGTATAGGAATTCATGTGTGATACAGACGAGTGGTCAATTGTCACAAGAATGTCCCTGATTAGCTCCGAAGCTACGGGGAGGGGTCCCTTTTATTTTGTCGGAGGCTTGGTGTCGCTGTGTTGTTTCTTATCGTCGCCAAGCTTCTTTTCTATGGTCTTGTGGAAGACGGTGACGCCGATCGTTGGGGTTTCACGCGTACCGGTAATGGTGATGGGAATCACAGTGCCAGCGCCGTTCTTTGCAAAGAAGGGGTCGATTGCTTTGAGGAAGAAAGATTTTGCGCCAGTGACGGTTTGCGAGAGCTTGGCTTTCATGCGCAATTCGCCCATGAAATCGAGCGCTTGGTCCCGTAATTTGTAGGTGCCGTGAAGTTGGACGGCCGCGCCGGGCACGCTGAAGGTCAAATTGCTAAAAGTAATCACGCCGCGATCCAGACGGAAGTGGCCGCGAAGATCGGAAATGGAACTCCCGGCGTTCTGGTTTCCCGGTTCGCCCTCCGCGTGACGGCTGAAGGACTCGAGTTTTTCGCGCACTTCGGCGCTAGCCCATTGCCCGTCGGTTACGCCGAATTCTCCGTCGAGCTTGAGCTTATCGAGGACTTTTACCTGGCCCGGAGGGAGAAGGAATTTCGTTTTGAGATTAAGGACGCCGGTCATGAAAGGCTTGTCGGCTTTGGTGGCCAGGCGGAGGATGTCTTCGAGGCGCGCTTTCTCCGAAGTTACATCGAGGGTGATGTAGTGGCCATTTTTCCCTCTCGCGCGCACGACGCTGCCATTGGCAACGATCAGTGACTTGATCAGAGTGGCGCGAACCGGATGCAGATAGGTATCGCCGTCGGTGCCATCCACAGTCGCCGAATATTGAGTGTGCAGTGGCACAGGTTTCCCGACCCTATCCAAAGAAAAGTCGGGGGTGTCGGTTTCGCCTTCGACTTGAATCTCGTTCAGCTGCCCGCTGTATTTTCCGGTCGACGATAAGATGCCTGCGATTCCTGGAAACGGGCCAAGGTCGGCGTTTGTGAATTTGTAGGAACCCGAAACACGCGTATCGCCAGGCTCGTCGGCATCCCAGGGTCCGAAGTTGCCGTTCGTGGCGATTTCGCCTTCAGGTTTGGCGTTGGTGAGGTTGCCGTGGAAGTCGAAAGGCTTGTTGGCGCCGACGGATTTCAGCACCAGGTCGTGAATATCGAAGTCTAGTGGATCCCTGCCTTCTCTCTTGGGGACGATGACAAGATCGGTGTCATTGCAGACGATCTCATCCACGATGATGGAAGGCACAGGGCTCTGTTTATTTTCCTGGCCGGCAGGCTGCTGTTTTTTCTTTTCGCCGCGAGGGGGAATGGTGATCGTCATTCTTTCCACGTAAACGCCAACAATGTGCCGTGGCGCGCGCAGAATGCCGAAAAAGCCCAGGTTGAAGGAGAATCTTTCCACGTGGAACATCGGCGGAAGATCGCTGCGGTTGTGATAGCGCAGCGAAAGCCCCTTGCCGGTCACACCCATGTTGGGCAGCATGTTCACGTGGAGGCTCTCCAATTCCACTTCGCTGTTGAAACGCTGCCCAAGCTCGCGCACAACCCATTTTCGAGTGCGCTCGTCGATGTTGCGTGTGCGGAAGAAGATGACCAGGATCAGGCCTGCGAGAAGACCGATAACGATGCCGGCGACGTGCAGCCACTTATGACGCGGGCCCGTGGATTCCAAGCAGTGCTCCTTTAGCGGCCGAGTTTAGGTGGGCTATCGCCGCGATTGGAACAACTCGGGATGTGCAGGACGAGAGGCGTCCGCGGTAGCAGCCACCGTGACGAGCGCGTCAACATCGACGGTAACCGGCGGCAAACAAACTTCGTTGCTGCACGCCTGATAGCGCAACTTGAGTGGGATGTGCTGCGCACCGAGCGGGGCATCGGGGAGCGCGCTGACAGCCATGCGAAGAATTACTTTGTCCTCGTAGACGTTGAGGGGTTTCTTGGAGAATGCAAACGTGTGCAGCTCGCCCTTGGGATAAGAAATATCACCGGGCTTGAAGCCGGCGGGCACGTCAGCGCGAAGATCGGTGGCGATCAGATAGTCCGCGGAGGTTTGTCGCGCGTTGATGTGAAAACCGTTGCGGATCTTCAGGACCACGGCGAGCTGAAACGAACTGCCGCGCGCAACCGGATCGAGAGAGACGTATGCGCTCGGAGAAACGACCTCACGCCCGGAGGGCATTTGCGATGGTGCCGAGGGCAGAGCCGCGACGACGACCAAAAGCAAGGTGCTGGCCACGATCGCCGCCGCGAATCTCACAGGTTCACCTGCGTGCCCAGCTGCTGGGAAATTACCCGCCTCATTACATTGATGAGATCTTCGCCGCTCTTTTCGTGCACGAAGGAATTCCTGGCTTCGGACCAGCCCAGCTTGAAACTAGTCGAGAGCGCCGAGATCCAGATTTCACGCACAGGCGTATTCGGCGAAATCACAAATTTGGCTTCCTCGGGTTCCTCAAAAATGACTTCCAGCTTGCCGCTTTCGCCCTCGACGTCAAACCCCTGTTCGTCGCCAAGCGTCAGCAGGCGCCGCTTCAAATCCTCGAACGCCGAGTCCGCCTTTTTCCGAAAATCTTTTTCCTCCAGCATGGCTTCAGGTTATCAGAGTTGCGATTCAATGGCCTTGGAGATTTCCTCGTAGCTGATGAGGCCGGTGATGCGCTTGATCTGCTTGCCGTCACGGCCGATCAACACGCTGGTGGGATACCCGAGCAGGCCACCAAACTTGTCTGCGGCTGCGTCGTTGCCGATGAGGATGGGATAGTTCATCTGCGACTTCGTGCCATTCACATCGAAGCGCTCCTTCTGCACGAAAGGCGCCACTACGCTCCTGCCTTCGTCGTCCATCGCCACGCCGAGCACGGTAAAGCCCCTGGCGCTGTACTTCTGCTGCATGTCGATCAGCCACGGAATCTCAAAGCGGCAAGGGTCGCACCAGGTGGCCCAGAAATTGACGAGGACAACTTTGCCCTTGTACTGAGCCAAGCTGATGTCTTTTCCGTCGAGATCCTTTAGCGTGATATCGGGTGCAGGCGTGCTCCCGCTCGGATTGTCGGCCTTCGCCGCGGCGGCGGTCCTATGCGGTAGGCGGGTAGCCTTGTCGGCGAAATGAGCGGCCACGACGATCACCGCCAGTACAGCGATAACAATCAACACTGTCTTTTTCATTCAAGTCCTCAAAAAACGGATGTTCTCAAAGAGCCGAGTGCGCCAACTCCCTCCGCACAACGAAGCGAGTGTCACTTCGCTCCTGTCAAAACTCTTTCCAGCCACAAGACTGCGGTATTCAGAAAGCTCAGCTTCCCCGCCAGCCAGGTCAGTCTGTTGATGAAAACGAGCCCCCCAACGAAAAGCAGCAAAGCCCCGCTAAATATTTCGACGGCGTGCAGATATTTTCGGAAGCGTTGATAGAAACGCAAGAACTGGCCGATGCCGACCGCCGTAAGCAGAAAAGGAACGGCCAAGCCGGCGGAATACACGGCGAGCAGCAGGACGCCACGGGCGATAGTGTCGCTCGCGGCAGCCAGGGCCAGCACCGTTGCCAGAATCGGACCGATGCAAGGCGTCCAGCCAAAAGCGAACGCAAAACCGAGAAGAAAGCCGCTCCATATACCAGGCTGCGTGCTGGTGCTGCGCAGATGGACATCGCGATTGAGCCAGCGGGCCATCGACGGGCCGGAAAATCCGATCGCGGAAAGCGAGAAAAAGTGAACCGCGCCGAGTCCCGCGAAAAGTGAGCCGCCCCGCACAAGAGCCACGACACCGAGCACCGCAAGCACTACGCCAATGATGATCCCCGCGCGAACGGTGAGCTTGATCAGCAAACCAACGAGGTGCAAGCCGAAGAGCAGAATGAACGCGCCGGCAATGGGAGCGAGCGACGCGCGGTGCTGGCGAAGGAATGTGCCCACGGCACTGGCAGAGGCCCCGAAGGAGATAAAGACCACCGAGAAGCCAACCACAAACGCCAGCGATGACGCAAAAAGGCCCGCGCGCGGCGTCTGCCCCTGGCGCAATTGCTCGATGCCGATGCCAGAGAGCATGGAAATGTAACCCGGCACGAGCGGAAGAACGCAGGGCGAAAGAAAAGAAACCAGCCCGGCAAGAAAAGCTGCTGCTAGAGGAACATCGGTCATTCGCGTTCAGTCCTTAAATACATCTGACTCCTGGCCGGCCCGCAAGTTACAAAACGTGTCGCGTATCCCCACGCAATCTCACATTCTCGCACAAAATTGCGGGTTGCCGTCTTCGGGCGAAAGCGTCGCGCCTGGTTCCCGCATCTCGCAAATCCCACTAAGGATGACCCAGTTCCGCGGTCTGGCTATTCCAGCGACCGTGCATTTCCTTAGACATCGCACCGACCCTAATGACAGTACGTAAGCCAATGGGCGACAGATGAAGGCTTTCGCTGGCGTGGAAGGCACGGCCCAGCGGAAAGCACGACTGTAAGCCATTGGTATTGCATGGCTTCCTGGTGATGGCCTTGGCAGCGTTTTTGCTTTGGATCCATAGCGCGACGGAAAAGCGCGCCGCAGGTGGCTATGCATTGGACGCCCAACAAAGTGACCTTGCTGAGAGTGCTCGTGGGTTTCGCGGCAGTAAGCCTGTTTGGCCGCAGCGCCGGGGCGAATCTCGCCGCGGTGGCCCTGACGGTTGCCGCCATCGCGCTGGACGCCTTGGACGGCCACCTCGCCAGGCAGAAAAATCTCGCCACGCCGGTGGGCGCGCAGATCGACATCCTCGGCGACCGCATGATCGAGAACGTGTATTTTACATATTTCGCCGTCGTGGGCATGGTCTCCCTCTGGTTGCCGGTGTTTTTCTTCGCGCGCGGCGCAGCCACGGATTTTCTGCGCGGCCTGGCGATGCGCGCCGGACATTCCGGCTGGGGCGCCAGCGCCATGCTCCAAACGTGGTGGGGACGCACGCTGGTGGCCTCGCGCTGGAGCCGTGGGCTGTACGCCGTGATGAAATGTTTGTGCTTCTGCTACCTGGGGCTGGAGCTCGCCCTGACCCGGGGACCTGTCGCGTTGGTTGGCGAACTGGCTGCGGATATGCACTCGTTGGTCCGCGTAGGCGCCCATGTACTCACGTGGGCAACGGCCGGATTTTGCCTTGTGCGAGGGCTGCCGGTGCTGGCGGAAGGCTGGCGATACCTGGCCGGAAGCGTGGGATCACCACGTGGCCGCAAAAGCGCGGCGCGGGAGGCTGCATGACCGGCCTGGACGAAGCCAGAACGCAAGTGGCCGCATTCTTCGACGTCGATGGAACGATCGTCGCGCGGCCGTCGCTGGAGCGGCGATTCTTTGGAACGCTGAGATACCGGCGCGCGATTCCGGCGAAGAACTATTTCTTGTGGCTGGCGCACGCTGTGCAGCTTGCTCCACGCGGGGTCGCCGCGATTGCGCACGCCAACAAAATGTATCTGCGAGGCGTGCGCGCCGACTATGACTCTCTTTCTCCCGAAGGGGGCGCAACGGAGCCCGAGACGCCAGCCCTTCGACGCTACTCATCGCGAGCGCCTCTCCGTACTTTTTTCCCGCAGGCAATGGAGCGGATTCGGTGGCACGCAGCCCAGGAACACGCCGTGGTGCTGGTAACGGGAACGCTGGCCCCTTTGGCTCACGAAGTAGCGCTGGCGCTCGTCCTGCGCCTCGCAGTGCGCGGGATCACCGCCTCGATCGCAGTCTGCGCCACGCGTCTCGAAGAAGCCGGTGGCCGGTGGACGGGCCGAATCGTTGGCGACGCCATGTTCGCGGAAGCCAAGATGCGTGCCGTGCAACATCTAGCCACGAAAGCCGGATTCGACTTGGCACGCAGCTACGCTTACGGCGACACCGCAAGCGATCGCTGGCTCTTGGGCGCGGTGGGGCAGCCCGTCGCGGTAAATCCTTCGCCGGAATTGCAGCGCATAGCGCGCATGCTCGACTGGCCGGTGTTGTGGTGGAAACAAAAAGTCAAGGAAGGCCAAGGCACGACCGGGTACACGGCTATCCCCAGCGCGAGAACGGAAAGTCTCGGATGAATCGTTCGCAGCAGCTCAGGTACAAAGGCAACGAAGCCGCGATGCCGTGGCAAACCCGCGCGGTTCCCGGCCGGAGCAGTGTGCATGCACCCGCTCTCGACTTGCGCCAAAGCGGAGTCTTTGTGGCATTTCGCCGAGAGTTCGCGGCGGCTTGGGCGGCCTGCAGCGCGTTCGAGTGGGTGGCGCTTGGGTACCTGGGATTGTCCAGCGCGCTGATCGTGATATTTGCGGAAAACGTGGCGCATCCCGCCCGCCTACTCGGCGTCCAGGCATTAGTGGCGGCCGTGATTCTGGCCTTGTGCGGAACCCAAGCGAGAGTAGGGATTCGCGAGAGCCTCTCTCCCAGCACTACGCAGAAATTCTGGCATTTCTGGCGCTACTGGTATCCGCACCTTTTCTTTTTGTTTTGCTTCGAAGAGCTTGGCCATCTCGTTCACCTGGTTTCCCCAGGTTGGCGCGATGCAAAACTGATCGCGTTCGATTACTGGCTGACCGGCGTGCACCCCGCGATTTGGCTCGAGCAATTCGCCACTCCGGCACGCAATGATTTCATGCAATTCGCGTACATCACCTATTTCACGTATTTGCTCGCGCTCGGCGGCATTCTCTATTACCGGAAAGATTGGCGCGGATATTGGTCGGTAATGACCTATTCCGCAGCCGGATATGCGATCGGTTATGTGATCGCCATCTTCTTTCCGATCGAGAGCCCCTGGTTTTCCATGGCAGGTTCCTGGCACGCCGAGCTGTGCGGCGGCCCCTTCACCGCGCTGATCAACTTCATCGAGCACTACGGGCGTGTGCGCGGCGCGGCATTTCCTTCCGAGCACGTGGCGGGCTCGTTTGCGGCGCTGTGGGGCGCCTGGCGCCACAGGCGCTGGCTGTTCTGGGTCATGTTGCCCCTGGTCCTCTGCATGTGCGTTTCGACGGTGTACGGCCGGTATCACTACGTCGCCGACATCTTTGCCGGCATGGTCACCGGCACGCTGGGGTATTGCATCGGAGGCTGGCTGATGAAGAAGACCGCCCCGTCGTCAACGCTGGTTTGGGGTGCGGGAGCTCGCTCCCGCTTTTGCGCCGTCAACCACGCCCCGACACCAACAAGCGCCGCCCTTCGAACCGCACTCAGGACGAACGCCACGCCTCTTCCTAAAAAATCCTCTCCTGATGGTGCAAATTCCCAAAGTTCCCGATGTTCGCGATGATAAACGCCACACGGAACTGATTGTCCGTCCGCACGTTGCCAAGCGCGATGCGCCGGTACTCCACGGCAAGACCGCAGCAGTTGCCGTTGTAGCTGAGCTGCACCAGCTGGCTCTGCAGCGAGCTATTGGTGATGTCGTAGCTCACGCCCGTCGTCACGTTGAATCCTTTCCGGGTCTCGCTGCCGTAACCCACTAACACACGCACCTGGTTGGAAAGCGGCTGAAGAATGGGATCCGCCTGCAAGCGGAAGTGCGCCACAGTGGCGAAAAATTCTTTGTACGGTTTGACCTTCACCAGCGTCCCAATCGTGGTGATCTTGTGCAGTTGCGGATCGTATTCCAGGATTTGCTCGGTGTCGTACCGGCCCGCGGGTGTGATCTTGAAATCGCTCACGATCGGCGACGAGTTGCGCGGTCCGAGCGCGAAAGCGAACGGTGTGACCGAGTCCAGCGCCTCGAACACATTTCGCTGGCCATTGACAATCGCGCCGCCGAATGTGGGATCGAAGTAGCGCTTCTGCGCCAGCCTCCAGGACGCTAGCTCCCTGGGCTGGTCCTCCCCGTCCTTCACCCAGAACCTCTGCGTCACCCCATACGCGATTTCGTTCGTGTTGCTTAGCGTGGAATCGGCGTCGAAACGGATAAATTGAGAAAGATTGTCGATGCCGGTGACGTAGCGATAGGTAACATCCGGCTCGATCGTGTGTTTATATCTTTTGCGCGGCTTGGTCTTATCACGAGATTCGTGGTCGAAAAAACGCTCGAACGTCGGCAGGCGAAAATCCACCGTGAATTCCCCGTCGTTGCGCGTCGCGGAACGATTGCTGAGCGCAACTGGCGAAAGCAGGGTATCTCCGTAGTATGCGATGCGGAACGCCGCGGTGGTCGTGACGCTGAGCCACGGCCCGAAGTGCACCGGCACGGTCACGCGCGGCGCGAATTCCGTGCGCGCAACCCCCGGGGGCGTATCAATCGCTCCGGCGCTCCGGTGCACCGCCCCGGCGAACGTATCGAATCCGAAATAGACCGGCAGGTTTCTCCATGGCGCTTGCTCCACGGAGCTGAATCTCGCTTCCGGTGCGCTGCGCAGCGACACGCTGGTCTGCGTGGGAACTACGGTGACAAAGCTTTTGTCATTCAGCCCCGCGAAATTCAGGCTGAATCCGCCGAAATTGTGCGTAAGAAAGAGGGAGCTGCGCACCTCGGAGTTGATCGCGTCGCCGAACGTATCCGCGAAGGCCAGCCGGAAGGTCAGCGAGGAAAGCTCATTGAGGTCCGCGACGAACCGCCAATTTTTACGCAGAAGCGCCTGTATCTCCAACTGCTGCTCGTGCCCTCCCTGTCTTTGGCGGTCCACCACGCCGAAATAGCTGTACTTGATGCTGGTGTTCTCCCAGGGCTTGGCGCGGAATTG